>JADHVS010000033.1 GCA_016783865.1 Bacteroidales bacterium | reverse complement strand
ATTTATTTCGGAATCTATAACCATCTGAAAATGAGATTCTGAAATAAATTCAGAATGACGAGGCTTTTCAGAAAATGAGATTCTGAAATAAATTCAGAATGACGAGGCTTTTCAGAAAACGAGAGTTTTCTTGCAGACACTAATTATCAGTTAGTTATAGATCCTGAAACCCTGATCTGCATCCCCGATCTTCATCGGGGCAGGCAGGGCAGGCAAGTTCAGGATGACTTATTATTACCATTATGAACCAGCTTCCCATCAAACCAAATTATAGTATTGCCCTGCAACCTCATTTTTCATACATTTGAGTATGTAACCAATCACTGTTTTACCAATGTCAAAAATCCTCCACATTGCACGTCATGCCAAATCCAGCTGGGATTATGAAGATATTTCCGATATCGACAGGCCACTGAATCCCAGGGGCATCAATAATGCCTACCTTATGGCCAGAAGGTTTACTGAAAAAAATCAATTACCCGATTTGCTCATTGCCAGCCCTGCTAATCGCGCACTCCATACTGCAGTCATCTATGCCCGGGTGCTGAAACTATCCTGGGATAAAATTGTGATGAATGAAAACATTTACATGGGGTATGCAGAAGAAATAATACAAATAATTAAATCTGCTGATAATAAGCACGATAGCATCATGCTATTCGGTCATAACCCCACATTTACGGTACTGGCCAACCATTTTCTTAAGGATCAGATCGATAACATTCCCACGGCCGGAATAGTAAGTATCACTTTTAAGGAAAATGAATGGGAGAAAATTGGCAATGCCGCACCCCAGAAGGTTTATTTCGACTATCCTAAAAATATCTGAATAAAGACTTCCGGGTTTTTGTTATTTTTGTTGTGATAAATACCGGCAACAACATACCAGGTGCAACCCATGGCAATCAATGAAAAAATAATAAACCGCGAGCTAAGCTGGTTATCCTTCAACGAGCGGGTCCTCCAGGAAGCTGCCGATCCGAATGTCCCACTGATCGAACGCTTCAGGTTCCTGGGCATTTTCTCCAACAACCAGGATGAATTTTTCAAGGTTCGGGTAGCCACCATAAAAAGGATGATTGATGTGGAGAGCTCAGGAGGTGGCGAAAACAAGATCAATCCAAAGCAGATCCTGAATGAAATCCAGAAAAAGGTCATCAAATTAAAAGATAGTTTTGAACAAACCTATTCCGAACTGATCAGGGAACTTTCCAATCATAACATATTTATTATCAATGAGAAGCAGTTAAACAGCGAACAGGCTTCGTATGTTCAGGATTATTTCAGGGAACATGTCCATTCGGTGATCACTCCCATCATGGTGCACAATGTATCCGATTTTCCGCAGCTGAAAGACAAATCGATCTACCTGGCAGTTAAACTGTATTTTAAAGAGGATGAAGCGGCCTGTGAATATGCCATTATCGAGGTGCCAACCGAAAACATCAACCGCTTCATTGTTCTGCCACCCGTAAACAGGAAAAAGTTCATCATAATATTGGACGATGTTATCAGGTTTTGTCTTGACGACATCTTTGCCACCTTTAATTTTACACACTTTGAAGCATACACTATTAAGATTACAAGAGACGCTGAACTGGATATTGACAATGACCTGTCAAAAAGTTTCCTCGATAAAATATCTGAAAGTGTCAGCTCCAGGATTAAAGGGCAACCGGTGCGGTTCGTTTATGACAGCCTGATGCCTGATGATCTGTTCCAGTACATAACTGATCAGCTGAAACTGGATGAGGGAGATAACCTGATCCCTGCAGGAAGGTACCACAACTTTAAAGATTATATGAAGTTCCCGAACCTGGGAAGCAAAACCCTGATATACAAGCCGACTCCAGCTGTATCACATCCCCTGATCAAACATCACCAGAGCCTGTTTGAGGTCATCACACAACAGGATATCTTACTGCATGTACCCTATCAGAAATTCGATCACTATATCAATCTGCTCAGGGAAGCTTCCATCGATCCAAAAGTAGTCAGTATTAAAGTCACCCTATACAGGGTTGCCTGGAGTTCCCGGGTAATCAACACATTGATAAACGCCGCCATGAACGGCAAGAAGGTCCTGGTGATTATTGAACTTCAGGCCAGGTTCGACGAAAAAACCAATATCTTTTATTCGAGGAAGTTGCAGGAAGCAGGAGTACACGTCATTTTCGGAATGGCGGGACTGAAGGTCCATTCCAAAATGACCCTCATAACACGTAAAGAGGAGAATGGAAAGGTCAGATATGCCACAGTCGGAACGGGTAATTTCCATGAAGGAACAGCCATTGTCTATGCCGATCTGCACCTGTTAACCAAAGATATCAGAATTACCAACGAAGTCAACAAAGTTTTTAAATTCTTTGAGACTACCTATAAAACATTTAATTACAAACACCTGCTGGTCTCCCCTTTGTATATGCGAAAAAGGATCTATGCTTTGATCGATAATGAGATAAATAATGCACAGGAAGGAAAAAATGCCTATATCATTTTAAAGATCAATAGCCTGGTGGATCCCGAAATGATCCGGAAACTTTACCAGGCAAATTTAGCCGGTGTTAAAATCAAAGGAATTATCCGGGGGATGTGTTCCCTCATACCAGGTGTAAAGGGACTTAGCGAAAACATTGAAATTGTTTCCATTGTGGATAAATTCCTGGAACATGCCCGTGTATTTGTATTTTGCAATAATGACAAGGAACTGTACTTCCTGTCATCTGCCGACCTGATGACCCGTAACCTGGATACCCGGATTGAGGTAGCCTGTCCGGTTTATGACAAGGCCATCCAGGAAGAGCTTCGGACCATGCTGAAAATTCAGCTGAAGGATAACGTGAAAGCCAGGATCATCAATTCCTCACAAGATAATCAATATAAACCTGGTTTAAATAACAAGAAAATCCGGTCACAGATGGAGCTCTACAATTTCTATATGAAGAAGAGCTCATCCAACGAGGAATAGCCCCCTGAAGACCTGCCTTTCAAATCGATAAAAACCCCGAAATGGATCTCGAGAATTTATGTGTGCAAACCCAGAACCTGGCCGTTGAGGTTGGTGAATTTATTGAAAATGAACGGAAACATTTCACCGAAAGCAACATTGAATCAAAGGGATTGCACAATTATGTCTCCTACGTTGATAAAACGGCTGAGCACAAGATCGTGGAAGGATTAAAAATCCTGCTTCCTGACGCCGGGTTTATTGCAGAAGAAGGAACGGTCGACGCTGAATTGAAAAAATACAACTGGATCATTGATCCGCTCGACGGTACCACCAATTTTATTCATGGATTGCCCCCCTATGCCATCAGCATTGCGTTAATGGAGGACCAGGAAGTGATCCTGGGCATCGTATATGAAATCTGTTTTAAGGAACGGTTCTATGCCTGGAAAGGCAGCAAGGCTTACCTCAATGGCAAAGAGATCCATGTGAGTAAAGCAGATAAGGTCAGCAATTCACTCATCGCCACCGGTTTCCCATATACTAATTTTGAGAAGATGGATCAGTTCATGCACTCCATGAGGTTTTTTATGAAAAATTCCCACGGGCTTCGCAGGCTCGGTTCGGCTGCCACAGATATGGCCTATGTAGCCTGTGGAAGGTTCGAGGGCTTTTATGAATATGGTCTGAATGCATGGGATGTGGCAGCTGCTGCCCTTATTGTTGAGCGGGCAGGTGGCAGGAATTGTGATTTCCTGGGTGGTCAGAACTATATTTTCGGCAAGGATATCATCTGTTCCAATGCCGCTATATTTGAGGAATTAAAGGATGTGATATATAACATCATGGTTGAAGAAAAAAAATTGTAGCTTCCGGTAGATATATTCCTGCATGACGATCATTCTCTATTATATTGTGTACGGCTTTTCATGGTTAATCGCATTAATCCCTCTAAAAATTCTGTATGTTCTTTCTGATGCTCTTTTTCCATTAATCTATTATATTATTGGATACAGGAAAAAAGTAGTCTTTGAAAACCTTCGTAATTCTTTCCCGGAAAAAAGTGATCATGAGATCCACCGGATAGCCAGAAAATTCTATCACCACCTGAATGACATTCTGTTTGAGTCGGTCAAAATGATCCACCTGTCGCCCAAACAACTTGCAGACAGGATCCCCATGAAAAATCCAGAGGTGTTTCACGACTTCTACAAACGAAAAAAATCGGTGATCGCCGTGGTCGGTCATTACAACAACTGGGAATGGATACTGGGAACGAAACCTTATGTACCCCACCACTCTCTCGCAGTATATAAACCACTGAATAACAAATGGTTTGACGAATTCATGATCAGGATCCGAAGCAAATACGGAACGGAGATCATTTCGATGAGAAAAACCCTGAAGACTATCCTGGAATACAAGAGTAACAATGTGCTCACTGTGTCTGCTTTTATCGCCGACCAATCTCCCGTCTGGGAAGAGGTGCAATACTGGACTACATTCTTAAATCAAAATACACCTGTATATTTGGGAATAGAAAAAATCGCAAAGAAAACCGATCAGGCTGTTGTATTTTTGCATGTTCATAAAACCTCACGGGGCCGGTATGCTGTTGAGATAATAAAACTTTTTGATGAGGTATCGGGCATCACTACAACCAAAATAACCGAAAAGCATACCAGGGTGCTGGAAAAGATCATCAGAAACAAACCGGAATACTGGTTATGGACACACAGAAGATGGAAGCTGGCCCCAAAATATCTGAAACAAAACGGAGAGATGAATGAATAAGGTAGCTGTAGTCATATTAAACTGGAATGGAATCAATTACCTCCGGAAATTTCTTCCTGCACTCGTCAGCCATACACCGCAGGATTATGCATCATTATATGTCGCCGATAACGGATCATCCGATTCATCCGTCGCCTGGCTAAAAGAAAATATGCCTGAGATCCAGGTTATTGGTTTAATGGAGAATCACGGCTTTGCGGAAGGATATAATCTTGCCCTTCAACAGATTGAGGCTACTTATTTTGTCTTGTTAAACTCAGATGTTGAGGTCACGGAAAACTGGCTGGAACCACTTTACAGAATGATGGAGGAAAATGAGGAAATCGCTGCCTGTATGCCAAAAATTAAATCCTACAACGACCCGTCCTATTTCGAATATGCCGGTGCAGCGGGAGGTTATATAGATAAATACGGATTCCCGTTTTGCCGGGGAAGGATCTTTCATCATACAGAAGAGGACCTGGGCCAGTATGATCAGCCAAAAGATATTTTCTGGGCAAGCGGGGCCTGTTTAATGATCCGGTCAGACATCTATACCAGGGCGGGCGGACTGGATCCCTATTTCTTTGCCCATATGGAAGAGATTGACCTCTGCTGGAGGATTAAAAACCTGGGGCATCGCATCTGCTTTAATCCCGGATCAACTATTTTTCATATTGGCGGTGGAACCCTGCCAAAAAAGAATCATAAAAAAACCTATTACAACTTCAGAAACAATTTAATCCTCCTGATTAAGAACCTCCCAGAGCCCAAATATCGCCGCACCATAATTAAAAGAATCCTGCTTGATAAAATTGCAGCAGGATATTTCCTTGTCAAACTTGATTTCGGTGAATTGTGGGCAGTTCTTAAAGCCTATTTGTCAGTACTTGTCCATCTGAGAAAAATATTACGTTTTCGGAAACAACTAAAAGAAAAGATCCAGCCAGGGTATCATCCGGAAATCTATAATAAAAGCATTGTTTACAAGTTCTTTATAAAAGGCATTAAAACATACAGCGAATTAACACAATGAATGTATCCACCCACCCCCCCCGGGAAAACTGATGTTAATAAAATAGAATAACTTGTCAGACCAAGTTATCAATAAATAACTATCTTTCATCTTTACTTGTAAAACCGTATTTTCGTCTTTTATGTATTCCTGGAAAGAAAAGTCCATTCTTATTGTAGATGATGATCCCACCAGCCGGCTTTTGCTCAGGGAATTCCTCAAATCAACCGGAATACAGATCCATGTTGCTTATAATGGACAGATGGCTTTCGAAGAATCTATTCAGACCACCAATATCCATGTTGTCATTATGGATATCAGAATGCCTGTCATGGATGGATTGGAAGCAGCGAGGCTCATTAAAAAATACCGGCCCGAACTACCCATTATCATCTACACTGCCATTAACAATCCGGAATATAAATTTTTGTTTAAGAAGGTTAAATGTGAAGAGTTCCTGGTAAAACCCTCCTCAATACATCATATCCTGGGAGTCCTTTCAAAATACCTGGATGAGCAGCCGGAGATGAGCAAGGCAGATAAATATTTCTGGTCCTGAGATTTTCCGATACAATTCTTTATTTCGATGACATCAGTGAATCAACGTCAGGTGCTTCCGGCCCAATATCAACACCATGCCATGGATGGGATCGGATCTGATACTTTTTTCATATTTATCAGAGATAATTAATCAGCTCTTCCAGTTTGAGCAACCTGGATCCTTTAAGCAGAACCTTTGCATTTTCAACCGGATGCTTCTTCAGCCAATCAATGCATTCACTGGTTGATTTAAAAGTAAGATAATCACCGGGTACAGTGAGCTTCAGGAATACAGGGCCGATAAATATTATTTTCCGGAAGGGTTTACCTGCCACCGTTCGGATTAGCTTCTCATGTTCAGCGATTTCTGTATCACCCAATTCTTTCATTTCACCCAGGACGAGTATCTTGTTGGGATGCGGGTCAGCGGCAAAATCCTGAATGGCCGGTTCCATACTGCTGGGATTGGCGTTATAGGTATCCACCACCAGCAGATTTTTCCCAGTCGTAATAAGCTGTGATCGCATCATGCCGGGAATATATTCCTCTACTGCATCCAGTATTTCACGGCTGCTTACATTGAAGTAACTCCCGATACAGGCTGCTGCAAGGATGTTTTCCAGGTTATAACTTCCCACCAGCCTGGATGATCCGGAATACTCCTTACCGGGTTCAGTATGAAAAGCTATACCAAAGGAAATATATGGATGGAGACCCTTTACAGATCCCCGGCACAAGGAATCGGGTGTATCACCGTACTTGATTAATTTACCTTCAAATCCTTCAGCCATCTGAATCAATATTGTATTATCTGTATTAATAAATATCCCTCCTTTATCCTCAGACAAATAGTCATATAACTCTCCCTTGGCCTTTTTTACACCATCCACCGAACCAAATCCTTCGATATGCGCCCTGCCGATATTGGTTATTATTCCATAATCAGGCCTGGTTATATGACATAACTTTTCTATCTCCCCAATATGGTTCGCCCCCATTTCAATGATCCCAAATTGTACATCTTCATCTATCCTGAGAAGGGACAAAGGCACACCAATATGATTGTTCATATTCCCTTCTGTGGCATAAACTTTATATTTCTTTGCAAGGATCTCCCTGACCAGTTCTTTTGTGGTCGTTTTTCCATTTGAACCGGTGATCGCAATCAGGGTTGCATTTAACCGTTCCCTGTGATATTGTGCCAGCTGCTGGAGGGTCACAAGGCAGTTCTCCACCCGAATGAACCTTAGATCACCCGGAAAATCACCCTCATCAACTACAGCGAATGCTGCACCCTTATCGATCGCTTCCCGGGCAAATACATTCCCGTTGAAAGTCTCCCCTTTCAAAGAAAAAAAAAGGGAACCTGCGACTTCCCTTCTGGTATCAGTTGAAATCGCCGGATACTTTAGAAATACCTTGTATAGTTCAGTAATATTCATTCCAAACATAAAAAAACCTCATTAAAATTAATGAGGTTTTTGAAGTTATAAAAAGTTAATTTTTACATACCACCACCTGACTGGCTACCTACTTTGGTCATGGCACACCTGAAGCCAAGGTCATCCCTGGCAGCTTCTTCATCCAGGAATCTTCTTCCGCCCGGACTCATCCAGTATGCCCTGTCCTTCCATGAACCGCCCTTATATACACGTGCACGGTTATTGATCAGTGAGGTAACATCTTCATTTTCCTGTGAATACATCTGTTGTGTCCTGGTAGTAAAGGTATCAGCGATTGACTCCTGGCTTGAATAGAGGTTTGAATAGTAGTCACCGTCGAGATGATCCTGATAATCAGCCTTCCTGTAATTCTGTGTATATTCCCTGACATCCCCTGCGTTGAGATCTCTTTTTATCAAACGGCCCATTTCATCTTTTTCAACGATCTCTCCGGTGTTGGGATCTCTTTCAAGAGTCTGGAATACATTACCACGGAAGGGACGGAATCCGCTCACATCTTCAAAAGACAACGGACGGTATATATCACCTACCCACTCATTTACATTACCAGCCATGCAATAGAGGCCATAATCATTAGGCCAGAATGAAAAAACCGGAGCAGTAATAGCAGCTTCGTCATTCAGGTTACCAGCCATACCCATATAGTCACCACTACCACGTACAAAGTTGGCCCTGAACTGACCAAGATACCTGGGATTGTCATTTCTTAATGAAGCTCCGGTCCATGGATAAATCCTTCTTTCCCAGAGTCTTTCGTCATATGTTTCTCCAATCAAACCAAGCGCGGCAAATTCCCATTCGGCTTCGGTTGGGAGCCTGTATCTCGGTAACACCATACCATCCTCCATCATAACGTGACGGCCTTGACCACTGGGATCAGAGGCTGCATCTCCACCACCCGAAGCAGCATTAGTAGGTCTCATGCTGGGAAGGTTTTCTCCAACTAACCCAATATACTGGCCGGCCAGATAAGCTTCAGTATTGAAGTTTTCTTTTCCTTGTTGTCCGGCTGGATCTTGCAGTAATATATTTTCATCGATCAAAATCTTTTCATTCACCCGGTCGGTTCTCCACAGTGCATAATCACTTGCCTGCCTCCAGCTAATACCCACTACCGGATATTCGTTATAAGCAGGGTGACGGAAATAATACTCGACATATGGGTCATTATAGGCAAGTGGATCAAGCCATACCAGTGTGTCAGGAAGGGCGTTCAGATAAACATCCCTCATGCTGATAAATACACGCTGCGTCCAGTATAAATATTCACGGTAATCAACGTTACGAACTTCGGTTTCATCCATGTAAAATGAGGTGAGTGTTACCTTGCGGGGCACATTATTCCAGTCATACATGACATCTTGTTCCACTCTACCCATGGTAAACGTGCCACCCTGGATGAATACAAGTCCAGGTCCCGTTTCCTGTTCATAGTCAGGCACTACTTCAAAACCACCCCAGTCTGGTTCGTTATATTCCCACCCGGTGGTAGTAGAAGATTTACCTGATTTCGAAATGTCATCACCACCGCCACATGATGCGAAAAAGAAAACGATGGTCAATAAGATCGGTAATAATTTGATCTTGCTTCTCATAACATTATAGGTTTTATCTTAATGAATATCAAATATAAGCGATTTTTTTAATACTTATACAAGCAACTTATCAAAAATAACTAAATTTTCGGACATTTTATTGCCTTGTATTTCTTCTTTCGTGAAGATTTATGCTCAAAAGTATACAAAAAGGTTACTTCATGTGCACCCATACCAACATTCGATTTCCACGGGCTGGCCACATTAAAATCAAAGGAATAACCAAACCTGAACCTTTCATGCTCATATCCGGCAACCACCATGGCAGCACTGAGACCAAAATCTCTTCTTTGCCTGAACCAAACACCTGAATATAAGCCATTTCTGAGTGCCTCCAAGCCAATATTCACCTGCCTTTGACTGCCCTGTTGAATGACCACCAGATTGGGATTAAGTCTCACCGCCTCACGACCAAATCTTTTCTCGAAAATGTAAATGTAGATACCTCCGTGAACCGTATATTTTCTGGGTAAGGGTTCGCGATAATTTTTGCTGAATGATATATTGGGCCTGGTCAGATGATGTGTTGCAATACCAGCATACCAGGTCCTTGTATATCCAATAAAACCCACTGAAAAGTCCGGATATCCGGCTGACCTGTCACTCACCGACTCACGCGGACCTGTATATAAACCGGTACTGCCATCCAGTCCATCCGGAAAAATCAAATCATTCACCCTGAGGGAACGCAGCATATAAGATGCCTGGAACCCGGCATTAATTGTTAATTCACGAGTGACAACCAGCGCATAAGAATAGATCCCGTCAACCGAAAACCTGTTCATGATCCCACCTCCCTGCACATCGTTCATAATATTCACACCAATACCTCCCTGCAAGAGGTCAACCGGCATGTCAAAGGCTGCATTGTATGTTGCATATGAGGTACCCAGTGTTGGATATTGGTTCCTGTAACTGGCTGAAAACCTCCCCATTTGGGCAGTCCCGGCAAATGCCGGATTTAAACAGAGACTGCTGGAATAAAACTGCGAAAAGTAAGTATCCTGTCCATAAAGGCTGGTGCAAAAGAACCCCGTCATGACCAATGTCAGGATCAATTTCAGCTTAATATACACGACATTTTTTAACAAAATTATAACTACTTAGATCAACAATATTATATTTAACATCCCGTTAAAACAGTTAACGAAAAACCTGGTAAATTTTATATACAGCCGGATATTTCAGTTTTTCCGGTATTAAAGTAAGCCAAATTTTAATCCGTTTTTATTTTTATAATTATTTGACACTAAATTAATTAAAAAATTACAAACGTGTGCAACCACTCGTTGCACTCGTTCTCGCATGATAAATTTAATCATTTCTGAAATGAAGAATATTGATTAAATTTATTCATGCTCGTTTCATAATTGAAAAATGAGGTATCTCCTTCCCCTTCTCGTGCTTATTATTCCGCATACCCTCAATGCCCAGTTTCAGGGAATGCAGAGAACACTTCAGTGGACACCGGTGGAGCATCAGACAATATTTGGTGAACAGATTGATTATCTGCATTTTAGAGGTGCCAACTACGACAACCTGGAAACACTTATCCCGGGATATTATGAAGCAGTAAGGACAGATCAGGCCGAAGAGAAGAGAATAGTGCTCAGAAACCAGGTTTTTGAAGCCCTTAACAAGGATGAGATAAAAAATGTCAGGCATCTCGACAAAATATCCGGGGAGATAACAGTTGAATCAAGGCTCTCATTTGTCCGGCGATCACCTTTCATGGAAATATCATTTACTCCCCTGAGAAGGAATCCTGCCACCGGGGCCCTGGAAAAACTGGTAAGTTTTTCAATCGACATGGTGCCCGCACCTCAACTGAAAAGCCTGGGTGCTGCTGAATTCATACATAGCTACACGGCTCATTCGGTACTCGGGAACGGTTCATGGTTCAAGGTAAAGGTCAATGCAGACGGAATATATAAGCTTACCTATACTGAACTGCTGGATCTGGGAATAGTACAACCTTCTTCCATCCGGATCTTCGGAACAGACGGAAGCATGTTGCCTCTTCAGAATAACCAGCCACAACAGGATGATCTGAAGGAAATCCCCGTCTGGTTTGAAACCGGGCAGGATGGCCAATTTAATCAGGGTGATTTTCTGCTGTTTTACGGACATGGTCCGAATGCATGGAGGTACGATACGATTGATGACTCATACAGCCACCAGGTACACAAATTCTCGGCATGGAACTATTATTACCTTACCGGGGGAGCTGGTCCCGCAAAAACAATTGCTCTGATGGATGCGGTTACCGAACAGGCGGATTACATCACAGAAACCTATGATTATAATATTCATCACGAATCAAATGATATAAACCTGATCAAATCGGGAAGCGAATGGTATGGTGAACATTTTGATATTTATACCTCGCAGGATTTTACATTCGATATACCCGACCTGGTCCGGACTGAAAACATTACTGCACGTGTAGCTGTGCTGGCAAGGGCATCCGACACTACCAGTTTCTCAATTTCTGCAAACAATGCCTACCAGGGCCGGTTGAGAATAGCAGGCACCAACCTGAGCCATTATACTTCAACATACGCATTTACCAATACAGGAACATTTGATTTCCTGTCCACCGGCGATGCCATCACTCTTACCCTTGAATACCAAAAAAATGCTCCCTCTGCCGAAGGGTGGCTGGATTATATCACCCTGAGTGCAAGAAGATCACTGAAAATCAATTCAGGTCAGCTTCTGTTCAGGGATGCCAGGTCGTTGGGGCAAAACAACATAACAGAATTCAGAATATCCGGGGCATCAGGTCAAACTGTAGTATGGGACGTATCTGATCACCATAATATTAAACAGGTGCCTGCCACCCTTGCAGGTAACCGGTTGTCTTTCAGGACCGGGACGAGTGACCTGAAGGAATTTGTTGCCTTCAATCCGGCCGGCAATTTCCCGTCTCCCATATGGCAGGGTGATGATGTCGGCAGATTGTCTAACCAGGACCTGCATGGTAGAAATCAACCTGATTATATAGTCATCTCGCATCCGGATTTTCTGCAACAGGCAAGGCGACTGGCGGCATTCCACTATGATCATGACAACCTGGATACTATTGTTGTCACGCCACAACAGATATACAATGAATTCTCGGGAGGGAAACCGGATATTGCGGCTCTCAGGAATTTCGTTAAAATGTTCTATGACAGGGCATCGGGTGATCATGATATGCCAGGGTACCTGCTGTTATTTGGCGACGGATCCTATGATAATTACTCCACCAATGCATCTAACTCAAATTATATCCTCACCTACCAGTCGGAAAATTCCCTTAATCCCGTAGGATCATATGTGACCGATGACTTTTTCGGATTGCTCGATGATCCCGAAGGCGGAGCCAGCGGATTAATGGATATCGGTATAGGACGATTCCCTGTATCCTCTGTGAGCGGTGCAGAAGAAATGATCAGCAAGGTTTTCTCTTACCTGGAACCTGATAAAATGGGTGATTGGAGAAATACGCTTTGTTTTATCGGCGACGATGAAGATTATAATATACATATGAAGCAAGCCGATGAACTATCTGAATATGTGGGGACTCATTATCCTAATTTTGTAATATCCAAAATCTTCCTGGACGCCTACCAGCAGATTGCAAGTTCAACCGGAGACGCCTACCCGGCTGTGAACGAGGCCATCAACCAGCGCGTGAACAAAGGAGCATTGATCATTAATTACACCGGCCATGGCGGCGAAAATGGTCTGGCTCATGAAAGAATACTTGTTATTAACGACATCATTAACTGGGAAAATGCTGATAAACTGCCGCTGTTCATGACTGCAACCTGTGAATTCAGCAGGTTCGATGATTATGAGCACACCTCTGCCGGAGAATTGGTGCTGCTTAATCCGGATGGAGGGGGAATTGCCCTGCTGACCACTACACGACTTGTTTACTCCGGTCCCAATCACGTGTTGAATGAGAAATTCTATGAATATGTATTCGAAAGAAATGATGATAACGCCTATTACAGGCTGGGAGATATTATCAGGTTAACTAAAGTGTACTCAGGCACAGGTTTCAACAAAAGGAATTTTACCTTGCTGGGTGATCCGGCCATAGTGCTCTCCTATCCCAAACAACACATCTCAGCCACCTTTGTGAACGGTCAGCCTTCTGATGCGGTAACCGATACACTTAAGGCATTGAGTAAAGTGACCATCTCAGGTCATGTAACCGATGAACTGGGAGATCTCATGACAAACTTTAACGGAACCCTTTATCCAACGGTGTTCGACAAGCAAACCTTATTGAAAACATTGGGCAATGACGGAGGCAGTCCATTTCAATTCAATATACGGAACAGGATATTATATAAAGGAAAAGCCTCTGTACAGCAGGGTGAATTTTCATTCAGCTTCATCGTCCCTAAAGACATTTCCTACAATTACGGATATGGGAAGATCAGCTTTTACGGCAATGATACCGGGCAGGATGCCAGCGGATATTTCTCGCAGTTTGTCGTGGGCGGATCGGCCGATTCCGTTGCATCGGATACAGAGGGTCCTGAAATTGAAATATACATGAACGACGATAATTTTGTTTATGGGGGGACAACAGATGAAAATCCCGAACTTCTCATATATGTAAGCGACAGTAACGGAATAAATACAATCGGAAGCGGGATCGGGCACGATATTACGGCTATCCTGGATGATAACCTGAACAATCCGATCATCCTGAATGATTATTATGAATCAAACACCAACAGCTACCAGAGCGGGAAGATCACCTATCCGTTGCGCAAACTGGAAACAGGACAACATAAGCTGAAAGTTAAGGTCTGGGATGTATATAATAATTCATCCGAGCAAATTACCGAATTCACTGTTGTTTCTTCCGAGGACCTCATCCTGAAACATGTATTGAATTATCCAAATCCGTTTACAACCCATACCTCATTCTTTTTTGAACACAATCATGCCAATAGTAACCTGGATGTTTTAATACAGGTTTTTACTGTTTCCGGAAAACTGGTTAAAAGTATTGAGCAGGAGATCCCTGCCTCAGGATACAGGTGTGGACCTATCGACTGGGACGGGCTCGATGATTATGGAAGCCGTATCGGACGCGGGGTTTATATATATAAGGTCAAGGTCAGGTCGGACTCCGGACAGGTGGCTGAAAAGTTTGAAAAACTTGTAATATTACGTTAAATTATCCGTTAGAAAGTAAATTTATCTATCTTTGTCACTCTCATTTTAAGGTATTCTATGGATTGCTATTTCGGCAGAGTCTTTCTTCTTATATCTCTTTTAACAGGTTCATTTGGAATGACCTTCGGACAAAATGGGGACCAGGTTATTTCCACAGGACAGCAATTAAATGCCATACAGGTTACAGTGCCATTTCTGACCATTGCTCCGGACTCAAGGGGGGGAGGAATGGGTGATGTGGGGGTGGCTACTCATCCGGATATAAACTCGCAATTCTGGAATCCGGCAAAATACCCCTTTATAGATGGGGAAGGTGGTGTAGCCGTCTCTTATACACCCTGGCTCAGGAAATTGATCGGCGACATTAACCTGGCTTACCTGTCTGCATATAAAAGGATTGACGACCGCCAGGTGGTGAGTGCATCGTTGCGCTATTTTTCCCTCGGGAATATCGTATTCACAAATATCTATGGGCAGGTCCAGGGACAATTCAACCCTAACGAATTTTCGCTTGATGCAGGTTATTCAAGGTTACTGACAAATAATTTTTCGGGTGCCATTGCATTCCGTTTCATCCGTTCAGACCTGACCGGCGGACATTTCGTAAGTGGAATCGAATCAGAACCAGGAGTGGCTGTGGCTGGTGACCTTGCCTTCTACTATCAGAATGATATATACCTGTCGGATAAGGATTCCCGGCTGGCTTTTGGATTGAATATTTCCAACATGGGCAATAAAATTGCCTATACTGCCAATCAGGATAAGGCGTTTATCCCGATTAATATGAGATTGGGTGGGGCATTGACCACATGGTTCGACGAATACAATTCATTAACCCTGACGGCTGATGTGAATAAGCTGCTCGTGCCCACTCCTCCCGTTTACCTTACCGACTCGTTGACAGGCAATACTGTTAAAGATGAAAATGGTGATTGGGTTATTGAATATGGCAAAGATCCTGATGTCCCTGTTCCGGTTGGCATGTTGCGGTCTTTCTGGGATGCGCCCGGAGTAGTTCAGGACGACGGATCGAGAAGCATTTTCCTGGAAGAATTGCATGAGTTCACCTATTCAATAGGGCTTGAATATTGGTACCGGGAACAGTTCGCCATACGCGGGGGATATTTTCATGAGCATGCAACAAAAGGAAACCGGAAATTTTTCACTGTAGGAGTTGGTTTCAAACTGAATGTATTCGGACTCGATTTTTCCTATCTCATACCTGTAAAACAAAATAATCCGCTGGCAAATACGCTGCGGTTTACACTTTCCTTCGAATTTAATTAAAAACAGTTGCGAGGTGCGAGGTACGAGTTGCGAGGTATTCAATATTTTAGTTATATTAGATTATCCTAAATTAACAGACACTCTTTCTCGTCACTCGTCACTCGTCACTCGTCACTCTCTTCATTATGAGTTTACGCATAGGCTTCGGTTTCGATGTCCATCGCCTGGGACCAGATCATAAATTGATAATTGGCGGCATTGAAATTCCCTGGAAAAAGGGATGTATCGGATATTCCGATGGGGATGTATTGATCCATGCCATTTGCGACGCCTTGCTGGGGGCTGCTTCTGCCGGTGATATTGGTACCCACTTCCCGAGTACTTCTCCGGAGTTTAAGAATATCGACAGTAAGGTTCTGCTGCATCGCACGAAAGACATTATCAGGCTCAAGGGTTTCCAGATCAACAACATTGATTCAACCATTTGCCTTCAGCAGCCAAAGCTCAGTCAGCACATCCCCGGTATGCGGGAAGCTCTCTCGGAGGTTTTGGATATGCACCTAAGCGATATTTCTATCAAGGCAACCACAACCGATAATATGGGTTATGTGGGACGCGAAGAAGGCGTTTCTGCATATGCGGTTGTACTCCTCGAAAACCTGTAGTCATCCTGAATTCAGTTCAGGATCTGGCTGCCATCTGAACAGATCCTGAGACAAGCTCAGGATGACTACCAACCCGTCATCCTGAATTCAGTTCAGGATCTGGCTGCCATCTGAACAGATCCTGAGACAAGCCCAGGATGACTACCAACCCGTCATCCTGAATTCAGTTCAGGATCTCCCTATTCGACCTTACAGATCCCAAAATAAATTCGGGATGACGTATCACCGGCTCTTGTCCTCCTGACAGTTAATTCCTACATTTGTAAAAAATCTCAGCCATGTTAAAAACTGTTGTCCTCGGTGCAAGTTCAAACCACACTAAATTCTCATATAAATGTATCAAGAGCCTTATCAGGCATGGATTTGATGCGGTTCCGGTAGGTAAAAAGGAGGGGCAGATCGAAGGGATAGACATCCTTACAGGCCAGCCCGAAATCGAAGACGTACATACAATTTCATTGTATTTAAACGCCTCAAAACAGGAAGAATATTACGACTATATCTTATCCCTGAATCCCAAAAGGGTAATTTTCAATCCCGGCGCACACAACCAGGACTTCATCGACAGGGTGAAAGAACAGGGCATCGAGGTAAAAAGCGATTGTGCCCTGCTGATGCTGAACTCAGGATCGTATTAAGAAGTCTTCTAGTCTTCGAGTCCTCGAGTCTTCTAGTCCCAATTCGCACACTCACAAAGGCAGACTTGCAGACTGGTGACTTGTAGACTTTTTCAATCAGTTTCGCGTATAAACCGCGGTAATCTCCACCTCCAGCCCACTACCATCATCTAAGGAATACGTCCAGTCGATCTTATCTGCTTCACGCGAAACTCTGCCGGTACCATTGAAAGTAAATCCTCCTTCGAGTGTTTGTTGAGGGAGGTATAAGTTTTTTCCTGATACAGTAGCTTCTGCAGCAACGTTCTCATCCAGGTCGAAGAAATTGTAGATCAATATTTTTGTTGAATCTTCCGGATGTTCCTCAATGTGTACCCAATAAATAGCCATGGCTGATTTGAAGCTCCTCGCCGCTTGCGGCGAGGAATCTTCGATCCTTTGTAAATATTTTTTATTGTGCTCGCTAATCCCGCTGCGAGCAGCGTGAAATGCGCTCGCAGGATTCAGGTAGGTATCACTCTCATTGCATTTCCATGAATCTATGATGATGGCCCTGTCGTCATCAGGCAAATCATCTCCCAGGAAATCAATACATCCCGAAAGCATTACCAGCACTGCAAACAGCAGCCATATATGATCCTTCATTTTTTTCATTTTCGATCAGAATAACGAATTTATCAAATCATCATCTGCAAGGTTGGGCATGGTAACCTGTAAAGATTCATTTCTTTTCATTTCTTCTGCAATCGTGAACATGGCCGGTTCATTCCGTGCCCAACTCCTCCGGGCAATCCCATTATTCACATCCCAATACAACATCTGTTCCAACCGTTTGTCTGCCTCTGAAGACCCATCTAAAACCATGCCAAATCCGCCATTGATGACTTCTCCCCAGCCCACTCCACCCCCATTGTGCAGGGAGACCCATGTGGCACCACGAAAAGCATCCCCAATCACATTCTGCACTGCCATATCAGCGGTAAAACTTGAACCATCATAAATGTTAGATGTTTCCCTGAATGGAGAATCGGTCCCACTTACATCATGATGATCGCGGCCAAGCACAACAGGTGCTGAAATCTCTCCCTTCCTGATAGCGGCATTAAAGGTCCTGGCTATTTCTATTCTGCCCAGGCAATCGGCATAGAGTATCCGGGCCTGTGATCCAACCACCAGGTTATTTTTTCCAGCCTCCCTGATCCAGTGGATATTGTCTTCCATCTGCTGCCGGATCTGTTTTGGCGATTTCCGGGCCAGCTGCTCCAGCACATCAATTGCAATCTTATCGGTTTTTTCGAGGTCACGTGGGTCATTGGAAGCGCAGACCCAGCGGAAGGGACCAAAGCCATAATCGAAAAACAGGGGCCCCATAATGTCCTCCACATACGAGGGGTATTTGAACCGGCCGTTGGCAGCAAAAACATCTGCTCCTGCTCTTCCTGCTTCCAGCAAAAAGGCATTCCCGTAATCCCAGAAATACATCCCGACTGCAGTGAGCTTGTTGATGGCTTTCACCTGACGCTGAAGCGACTCATGAACCCGTTTCCGAAATTTGTCATGATCTTTTACCATCATATCATTAGCCTCTTCAAAACTCAGTCCGGCCGGGTAATACCCGCCGGCAAAGGGATTATGAAGGGAGGTCTGGTCCGATCCAAGCTCTACCGGTATTTCTTCGTGGGCAAGTTTTTCCCAAAGATCCACCACATTCCCTGCATAGGCCAGTGAAACAGATTCCTTCTTTTCCCTGGCTGATTTCATTCGGCCAGTCAGATCATTAAGGTTCTCATACACCTCATCAACCCATCCCTGGCTGTGGCGGACCTCGATGGCTTTTGGATTGACCTCCGCCACCAGGCATATCCCGCCGGCAATCACCGTGGCTTTGGGCTGGGCACCCGACATGCCTCCTAATCCCGATGTAACGAACACCTTGCCACCTAAATCGCCTCTCACACCTGGATTTGACCTCCTTCCGGCATTCAATAAAGTAATGGTAGTACCATGAACAATCCCCTGGGGACCGATATACATAAATGATCCGGCCGTCATTTGTCCATATTGGGAAACTCCCAGGGCATTCATCCTTTCATAATCATCGGTACCGGAATAATTGGGAATGACCATGCCATTGGTAATTACCGCCCGCGGTGCCTCCTTATGCGACGGGAATAAACCCATCGGATGCCCTGAATACATAACCAGTGTTTGCTCATCTGTCATCATGGCCAGGTACTTCATAGTCAATAAGTACTGGGCCCAATTCTGAAATACCGCCCCATTTCCACCATATGTGATCAATTCATGCGGGTGTTGTGCCACTGCGTTATCCAGGTTATTGCTGAGCATCAACATGATGGCTGCAGCCTGTCGGGACTTATGTGGATAATCATCGATTCTCCTTGCAGCAATCTCATAATCCGGACGATACCGATACATATAAATGCGTCCATAATCCTCCAGCTCCTTAAGGAAACCTGCGGCCAGGGAGGTATGGTGGTCCTTCTTAAAATAGCGTAGTGCATTTTTAAGTGCCAGTTTCTTCTCATCCTGTGTGAGGATGTCCTTCCGCCGTGGGGCATGGTTAATATCCTTTTGATATTCTTTTTCCGGGGGGATTTTATCCGGGATCCCTTGCAATATTGAACGCCTGAATTCGTCTGCAGTCATAGGTGGAGTTAGTTAGTGCCTGCAAGAAAACTAGATATTACGTCATTCCGAATTTATTTCGGAATCTATAACCATCTGAAAATGAGATTCTGAAATAAATTCAGAATGACGAGGCTTTTCAGAAAACGAGAGTTTTCTTGCAGACACTAGTTAGTATAACACAAAGTTAGAAAATCTTTGATAGCAGGTAGCTGGGGAAGAGTCTGCAAGTCTGCAAGTCTGCAAGTCTTCGAGTGAAGAACGGAAGCTCTGGCACCCGGACTGGCGACTTGCGGACTGGCGACTTGTTAACTATTCTCCCATCCTCCACCAAGGATTTCTCCAATCAATTGACTAATTTTGAGTCTTTAAATATCACTTTATTAAACGAACATGAAAATTTAAACGAATGAAAACAAAAATTCTGACTTTTGGAAAGTTTTTTCTTCTGATAATGACTATCCCGTTTTTGTCTGGTTGCGGCTACAATCGAATGGTCGAACTGGATGAAGGGGTTACGGCACAGTGGGCACAGGTTGAAAATGCCTGTCAACGCAGGGCCGACCTGATACCAAACCTGGTCAGCACCGTGAAGGGTTATGCTGATTTCGAGCAGGAAACATTAACCCAGGTAATTGAAGCCCGTGCAAAGGCCACCTCCGTTAATATCAATCCGGAAAACCTGGATGCCTCCGCTATTCAGCAATTCCAGAATGCCCAGGATGGACTCAGCTCCGCCCTTTCGAGATTAATGGTTGTAGTTGAAAGGTATCCTGACCTGAAAGCTAACCAGAATTTCATGGACCTGCAGGCACAGCTCGAAGGCACTGAAAACAGGATCGCTGTGGAAAGGAGAAAATTCAATGAGTCGACCATGAATTATAACCGCTATATCAGGAAATTCCCACAACTGATCGCAGCCGCAATATTTGGATTCGACAAGAAAGAATATTTTGAAGCCAGCGAAGGAAGCGAAGTCCCGCCAACCGTTGAATTTTAATTATGCCAGCTAAACTCTTTACAACCGAACAGAAAGCCAGGATAAAGCAGGCCATCAGGGATGCCGAGAAAAACACATCCGGTGAGATCCGTGTGCACATTGATAAAAAATGTAAAGCAGATGTGCTCGACAGGGCAGCCTATTTATTCGAACAACTCAAAATGCACAAGACCAAATTAAGGAACGGGGTGCTGTTCTACCTTGCTACTGAAGACCATAAATTCGCCATACTGGGAGATGCCGGCATCAATTCTGTGGTACCGGATCATTTATGGGATGATATCAAAGATCTGATGACAGAATGCTTTAAGGAAGGCCAATTTACCGAAGGGCTTGAATCGGGTATCAAATTGGCCGGGGAGCAGCTTAAGAAGCAATTTCCCTATCAGCTGGACGATGAGAATGAATTGGATGATGAAATATCTTTCGGTGAATCGTGAATCGTGAATCGTGAATCGTGAATCGTGAATCGTGAATCGTGAATCGGAAGAGAATACCAGAAGACTGGCAGACTGGCAGACTGGCAGACTGGCGACTTACAGACTTGTAACTATAAAATAATGAAAAAAATATATATTCTACTACTTGCCATGATTCCAATGGCAGCAATATCCCAGGACATCCCTGATCCGATGGAGCCGCCAAGGATGGTAAACGATTTTTCGCAACTACTCAATGACAACAACAGGGCGACCCTTGAGAGTAAACTGCAATCATTTTATTATCAGACATCTACACAGATATATGTAGTAATTCTTGATGACATCCATGGGTATGATATTGCAGATTTTACTTTTCAGCTTGGCGAAAAATGGGGAGTGGGTACAAAAGATAAGGACAATGGGATCGTGATCTTAATGAATCCTTCCGCCGACAGGACAAAAGGAGATGTTTTCATTGCCACAGGTTACGGGCTCGAGGAATTTGTTCCCGACGCCATAACCAACCGCATAGTGGAATATGATATGATCCCCTATTTCAAAGAGCAGCGCTATTTCGATGGTCTGGATGCAGCCACCACAACCATCATCGAGCTGACAGAAGGCGAGTATACAGCCGATGAATATATCCGGCAGCGTTCCGGATCCGGCGGTCCTGGAGCAGTCATAGGTTTTATCTTCTTCTTTATCATCATGATGAGCTTTGTCTGGGGAAGAAGATCCGGCCGGGGCCGTGCCGTCGGTCATAATCTGCCCCTCTGGGCCCTTCTTTTCATGGCCAGCGGATCAAGAGGATCCCATTCCGGCGGTTTTGGCAACTTCAGCTCCGGAGGCGGAAACTTTGGTGGTTTCGGAGGCTTTGGAGGAGGCGGTGGCGGCTCATTTGGCGGAGGTGGCGCCGGAGGCAGCTGGTAAACCAGAATGGATTATCTTATGAATAATCAGTTTAAAATTATCCCGGGACTAATTATCCTGACCCTCATTATGTTACCTGTTGATGGTCTGCAGGCCTCAAAGGATGATACCAGCAGGATAAAACTGGTATTTGCTGGCGATATAATGGGACATGATACACAGATAAATGCAGCCTATGACAGGGACAGCAACAGGTACGATTATCATGAATGTTTTAAACTGATCAAACCCTATCTCGAAGAAGCCGATATTGCAATAGGAAACCTGGAGGTTACCCTGGCCGGTGCACCTTATAAAGGCTATCCCCAGTTTTCCAGTCCTGATGAACTGGCCGATGCCATCAGGGAAGCTGGTTTTGATGTTTTGGTAAACGCAAATAACCACGCCCTCGACAGGGGTAAAGATGGATTGGAACGTACACTTAATATATTGTCCGGCAAAGGATTAATTGCTACAGGTTCTTTTCAGTCAAATGACAGCCGCGATCTCCAATACCCCCTGCTGATTGAAAAAAATAACATTATGCTGGCCATCCTGAATTATACCTATGGGACCAATGGAATAAAAGCAGATACACCCATTATTGTCAACTACATCGACACACTTCTCATACACGACGACATTCAAAAAGTGAAGGCAGTCAAACCCGATTTTATCATTGCCTGCATTCACTGGGGAAGGGAATATGAACGCGACGAACACAGCTCACAGCAAAATCTGGCGAGATTCTTTTTCCGTCAGGGCGTGGATGCCATCATAGGCTCCCACCCGCATGTTGTTCAGCCCGTGAAATTATATTATCCTCAACAGGATTCTTCCCAATATAAGCTGGTGGTATATTCATTGGGCAACCTTGTTTCCAATCAGCGAGACCGCTATCGCGACGGGGGAATTCTTTTTGAACTGAACCTGGAAAAAACCAACCAGACAGTTATTCGGGATTATTCCTACACGCCTGTTTGGGTAAACAAACCCGAGATAAATGGCAAAGAGATTTTCCAGCTGGTACCTGCCGGGATCAGCCAATCCAGTATCGATTCACTTAATTTTTCTGAAACAAACCTGGAGAAGTTTATAGAGTTTTACGACGACACAAAAGAACACCTGAAAGATATCCCGGAAAATCCTTTCTATTTCAATTACTCGTTTGAGTAATCCCGCACCCGTTTAATTCCGGCCCTGGCCTCAGAACCAATACTTCTGGTATATTGGTGCCTGTTCAAATCCAGACAGGTTAAATAATACTTCCCCGCATGGATAAAATCCCTCTCACTTTCATAGATCTCTGCTAATTTTAAGGCTGAATAGGGGGCAAAATAAAAGGGAAAGGCGGCTCCCTTATCCAGGGCAACCATATAATTTTTCTTAGCCGGAGAAATATCCTCCAGGGCATGATAGACGCGCGCAAGCCGGTAAGCATATTCAATCTGGTCTTTAACAGTCACCAGGTCTGCATCTGATATTTTTAGTAGAACCTCCAAAGCTTCACTAAAATGGGCTCCGTCATAAAATAGACGGGCCCTGAGCAAAACGTGATTTAACCTGAATGTATCCATGGCTTCCGCCAACGCCTGCTTATCCTGCTCGAGAAAGGTATTTCCATCTGTTTGAGCCAGGCTTTTCTTCTCCTGGTAAAGCCTGTCATCTCCATTCAGAAAATAGTGCCAGGATAATTTATGATAAGCCATCTTTTTCAGGTTCGTCCCTCTGTATTCACTGATAAACCGGTCATAATATACACTGGCTTGCTCATCAAGTCTGGAAATTAATATTTCTGCCAATAAAAGATCTGCAAAAGGGATCTGATAAATATTCCGGTCCGTTTCGCGGCTACTTAACATGTTAAAAGCTTCATCCTGTTTCCCAGCATTATTTGCAGAAAGGGCATATACATATTGATAAAGAGGGCTTGCTGAACTACTGCTAACCGTCTCTGATATCTCACTGAATGCCAATGACGGATCTGCCGCAAAATGATTTGATGCCAGAGTAAAAATCAACAATGCCTCCGGCCGATCTTCCGGATTACAATTGTCTGAATACTCCTGCAGTTTCTCTATCCCAGCGTCTCTGTCCCCTTTCATACCCAGGATATCAAACAGCCATTCCTTATCAGAAGGTATTGAAGACAACAGCAATTCAATAATTCCGAGGATTTTCTGATTGGCAGGATACTCAGGATAGATCAAATTGTTTTCATGAATGTGCCGGTGAGCCATGTAGAAGTTTTTCGCCCCATGCCAGCTCTCCCCATTAAAGAAATCGAGAAGGGAAGTTTGTAAATAGACCGCAGATAAAAAATACAGATATTCAGGATTTTTATCGTCCAGGATCTTTAATGATTTTAACCTGTTCTCAGCGTACTCTGAATACTCGGTATACTCTTGCATGCCTCCGGAAAGCAAAGTTTGTAAAAAATGCAGGTAGTTCTGATAGTAATATACAAATCCATTATCCGGATTATGCTTCAGCTCCGTTTGAAGCATCTGGCTGGCCATGCCGGTATCCAGCGAGAAAATCGCCTGTTTGGCCTGCAAAATATAGTCAGTTTCACTGTTTTGCGATAACAGTGTGGAAGGAAGGATTATCAGGTTTACCACCAACAGGTACCCTGCCATCTTAACTTGTTGAAACAAAAAAGCTGGCTTATTGAAGTAAAATATTATTCTTTGGTTTGTTCTTCGTGATCAAAATCCACCAGGATCCTTCCGCAATATTCACAAACGATCACCTTCTTTCGTGAACGAATATCGAGTTGCCGCTGTGGTGGGATCTTATTGAAACAACCCCCGCAGGCATCCCTCTGGACAGTCACTACAGCCAGACCATTTCTGGCATTATTCCTGATCTTCTGATATGCTGACAACAATCTTGACTCGATCTTTACCTGAATATCTTCTGAGTGTTTCGAAAGAATATCTTCTTCCTTCTTGGTGTCTGCGACAATCTCATCCAGCTCAAGCTTTTTCGTATTCAAATCCCCTTTACGCTCATCAAGGACGGTCTGAGAATCACTTATCAGCTTGTTTTTATCATCCATCTCAACACTGAACTCCTTTTTTCTCTTTTCTGACAGTTCGATTTCAAGGGTTTGATATTCAATCTCTTTTGACAGCGAATCAAATTCTCTGTTGTTCCTGACGTTGCCTTGCTGGTCTAAATACTTCTTAATCAATCCCTGTGATTCAGCTATTTCATTGTTTTTCTTGGAAACGGAATCCTGAAGCTTCTCTACCTCACCTTCAAAATTCTTTATCCGGGTCTCCAATCCAGCAACCTCATCTTCGAGGTCTTCAACCTCGAGTGGCAATTCTCCACGAAGTATTTTGATCTTATCAATGCTGGAATCAACTGTCTGAAGTTCATAGAGTGCCTGAAGCTTATCTTCGACCGACATTTCAATGATTTCTTCAGCTTTTTTCTTGGCCATCTTAAAAATAATTTACCGGGTTTGTACTTACTTTCGAGAAATGAAATGCAAAGGTAGGGAATTTTTTAATACATAAATCATAAATTATTTCAGTGGTAAATTGCTCACTTTCATAATGTCCGATATCGGCTGCCAGTATCCTGCCATCCGCATCAAAAAACTGGTGATATTTGAAATCTCCCGACACAAATACATCGGCATCCTGGCTCATGGCATTCCTCAATAAAAAGCTTCCACTGCCACCACAAACTGCTACCGTTTTTATCTTTTTACCAAGCAATGGTGTATGGCGAATGGAACCCGTCTTAAATGTATCCTTAAGAAGTTTCAGGAAACTCTTCTCATCCATCGGATTTTTTAATATGCCTATCATTCCCGAGCCGGCCTCCTTATATTCGTTTGTCAGCGGATAAATATCATAAGCCACTTCTTCATAAGGATGTGCTTTTAACAAAGCGTGAATTATACTTTTCTCAAGGTGTTTTGGAAAAATGGTTTCCACCCTGAGCTCTTCCTCTGTATGCATTATACCCTTCTCTCCCACAAAAGGATTGGTCTCTTCAGATCCCCTGAATGTTCCTTCACCTTTCGCATTGAAACTGCACTGATCGTAATTCCCGATATGTCCTGCCCCTGCCTCAAATATTTTTTCCCTGACAGGCCGGGCATGATCAAGGGGAACAAAAAAGACAAGTTTCCTAAGTTGGTCTTCCGCAGGCACCAGTATCCTGATATCCTGCAATTCCAGTTTTTCACAGATCCGGCTGTTCACTCCCTTAAGCAAAGCATCCAGGTTAGTATGCATGGCATAAAGAGCAATGTTTTCACGGATGGCCTTGATGATACATCTTTCCACATAACTGTTTCCGGTTATTTTCTTCAATGGTGAAAATAGAATTGGATGATGTGAAATGATCATTCCAGCTTTCTTCCTGACAGCCTCATCAATGACCTCCTCGGTGACATCAATGGTTATCAGTGCGCTGGTGATTTCCGATGACCTGTCCCCTGTAATAAGTCCTGCGTTGTCATATGATTCCTGCAAGGCAGGTGGAGCAAATGACTCGAGGTGGGCGACAATCTCGCTGATTTTCATAACAATAAAATTTTACGAATATCTCAAAGATAGGGAATAATAATGTTGCAGGTTGCAAGTTGCAGGTTGCAGGTTTTCCTGTTCACGGTTCACCGATCACCGATCACCGATCACCGATCACCGATCACCGTTACTCCATATTGCTCTTCAACTCATTGAGCATTGCCTTGATGTTATTCAGCGATTGAATGACCTCAAAGTTGTGGATGGTATCTTCCCGGTTTTCCCTGAGTTTAAGTTTTGCCCCTTTCAGGGTCATTCCTTTCTCTTTTACCAGATTATAGATGATGTGGAAGTTTTCAATGTCCTCTTTGGTGAAAAGCCTGTTCCCCTTTTTATTTTTCTGGGGCTTAATAATATCAAACTCTTTTTCCCAGAATCTGATTAATGAAGTATTTACCTTAAACATGGCGGCTACTTCGCCAATGGAATAAAAGAGCTTTTCTACCTTCTGTTCTTTGTAGGGCATGATATCTTTTGGAATATTAATAAATCTAAATTAGGTAATTTGAAATTAATATACAACTGGAATCCTGCGAGCGCATTCCCCACTGCTTGCGTTGGGGTTAGCGAGCACCCGTTGCGGGGAGCTTCAATCAATCCGATCCAAAACAATAAAGGTATCCGTTTCGTGATGCCAGATAGATTTTCCCATCCCAGGTAATCGGGGTTGATTCAAATGTCGCAGCGAAATGGTCCAGCCTTGAAATGGTCATCTCCTTATCGACAGAAAACAGATACAACCCATTGTAACCCGCCGCTATGAGCCTGTCCTCGACAAAAATAGGCGTGGATATGGATGGCCCGATATATATTTTTTCCTGCAGGACCGGCATTGGATAACTGGTTTTACCATCAGGTCCTGTTGATCTTTTATCGGCATCAATGAGCTGGTGCCTGACGATATACAGGTATCCATCAATGGCTGCAAAGGCAGCCAGGTTATCTGCAAGCCCTGTATTATAGTTATCGGTTATTCCAATACTCCCGATAATCCCTCCTTTCCAGCTGGCATAGTCCTTGTCTGCAGAAGGGTAATACCAGATTACGCTGTTCTCCGGATCTTTCTTTGGATCCAGTTTAAAGGCACCCCCCTGACCGGGGATATATTGCTTCTCAACAGAAACCAGTAAACAGCTGTCGGATGTAACGATTACCGATCCGTCCATATCAGATCCTGTAGGAAAATCCCAGTCCAACTCCCGGGTATCCAGGTTGTATCCCCAAACATGGCCCGAACCGGAAGCAATGTATATATGATTACCTAATTTACTGGGTGAGGACTCAGTAACTACATTATACCTGTGAGCGGTAACATCTTCTTGCTTATATAATTTGGTTTCGCTGTATACGAATGGCTGGAGCATACCATCTTTTTGCGATGCCTTTGCCGGATCTGGATCGAATACTGTGAATAGTGAATTTTCCAGCCCTGCGTAGGCGGTATCATTGATAACCAGGGCCGATCCATCGGCATCCCTGCTATAGCTGTCTGTCCATTTAACATCCATTCTCCAAAGTTCATTGCCATTATACAAACTAATGGCCCGGAAGCTAGGGACATGCTTGGTGTCCAGATAGTTGCCAACACCAAGCCGGCTTCCCTGCATAATAATATATTGCATCTCCGGATCACGGCTTGTGGAATTATGCCAGATCGTACCGGTTCCTTTCACCACATCATCGAAGGCATATTGCCAGATCAATTCACCGTTATCGGCATTGATTTTCTTCAGGTGGTGATCATAAGCCCCCTGGATCAGAAATAATTGGCCGTCCTCTTCCACCAGTAATGGCTGACCTGTCCAGCCAGCACCTGCCCATATGCGCTCTCCCGATTTTCGGGATATGATGGTCTTGCCTTTGCCGAGGTAGTGCTTCCAGATGACACTCAATGTGTCAGGAGCCTGGTTACCATAATAATTGCGGTGTTCATTTCCCAGGAAAGTGCCGATATGAATTTTAACTTCGACAGGCCCATCATAGATAGGTTGAGAATTTGCTGCATTAGCAATGAACAATAATAGAATGAAAACTAATCTCATGATCTTGGAATTAAGTCTACGAGTCCTCAAGTCTACGAGTCCTCAAGTAACAGTCCCTCAGTCCCAATTCGCACACTCACACAGACTTGCAGACTTGTTGACTTGTTGACTCGTAGACTATTTCTTCAATATAAGTCCTTCGTCCGTAATCAACACCGGAGTTTCCGGGAAATCCATCTTCGTCAGCTCCTGCATCTTCTTAATAGCCCTTCCTTCAGGATCAGGCCTGGTAATTCCCCTTCCTTCCTGGTAAACAGGGATTATCCTTCCCGAAATAAATGATCCGTCCGAACCAATGCCAGCACGTATGATCGGGGCAATACCATTGGGTCCCTTCAGGTTAAAGCGTCCGTACGTACAGAAATTTCCCAGGCTATAACAAATAAGCCTGTCGCCGTATAATTCGATGGCACGTGTAACATGCGGACCATGTCCGAAGACCAGGTCTGCACCAGCATCCACTACAGCATGAGCGAATTCATAAACATTCCCCCGGTTATAGCCCAGGTAGGTCTCATCCTGACGTGTTATATGCTGGTGATCTTTTCCTTCGGCACCTCCATGAAATGAAACGATCACTATATCTGATCTGCCGGCAAGGTCTTTTACTATTTTAACTGCGGCATCGGTATCCTTCAGGTTGCATGTTCCCTTGTTTGGCGCAAAGGCGCAAAAACCGTAGCGAACAGAATCCCGAACCAACACTGTGGATGGATATGTCAGCAACCCAGCGTATGCAATGCCTGCCTCATCCAGGATCCGCATGGTGTTTTGTGTCCCTCCGGGTCCAAAATCTCCCGAATGATTATTGGCAAGACTGAGCAGGTCGAATCCTGCCCTGCTGATACAATGAACAAAATGAACAGGCATCCTGAAAACATAACAATTCAGGGTATCCCGGCAAATTTTTGCTTTTCCCAGGGTATCGGCAAATGATCCTTCCAGGTTCCCGAATGTAACATCTGCATTGGTCAGGTAAGGTAATACATCCCGCATCAATGTAGAACAATCTCCACCGGGAGGTAAATATCCGGCCCTGGGATAATCAGTGCCAAGCATGATATCACCCACAGCAACAATTGAAAGGGTATCAGCTTGCTTTGCCACCTGTGCATGGAATGGCATTGTGCTGTACAATAAAATACATACCAGCAAAATGGTCCTGAAAAAAGAAAGAGGCATTGCTTGAATCCTGCGAGCGCATTCCCCGTAGCTTGCTGCGAGGCTAGCGAGCGCAATTAAAAATTTATATAAAGGATCGATGTTTGGCTTCGCCGAACTCACAGGTTTGTTTGGCTTCGCCGAACTCACAGGTTTGTTTGGCTTCGCCGAACTCACAGGTTTGTTTGGCTTCGCCGAACTCACAGGTTTGTTTGGCTTCGCCGAACTCACAGGTTTGTT
>JADHVS010000200.1 GCA_016783865.1 Bacteroidales bacterium | reverse complement strand
TGCGGTATGGCTCCAATGCCGGTCCCAGTATCTCTTCAGCTATCCCGTAAGAAGGTGCCACATCGAAATAATTCACACCATGATCCACCGCTTCACTCACATAGTTATTAGCATCGGCCTGGGGTATCTCATTTACTACGATCCCACCAAATCCAATGATGGATAATTTTTCGCCAGTTTGTCCCAGGGGCCGTTTGATCAGCTGTTTCCCGGATGGAAGAACTGAATTACAAGCATTCAGATACGGATAAATGGATATAGCCGAACCGGCCAGCAGGCTGTTGCGGATGAATTTTCTTCGTTTCATGGTTATGAATTAAAGGCTAAGTTTTCTATATTTTTAAAAATAAACAATAAAATAACTCGAGTCAACAGCTCACTAATCAAAACTTTCGCCAGATCCCCCAAATCCAGCTCCTTAATAATAGGATTCCTTTACTAACTCAAGCATTTCATCTTCTGTTGCTACGCGTGGATTTCCTTTGTAGTCGGGAAGAACCATGCATTGCTTCGAAAGGGCAGGTATCTCTGACTCGGGCATCTTCATGTCCTTTAACTTTTTGTACATTCCTGCCTTTTCAAGGAACTTAGTGATTTCACCCACCGATTTTTCTGCAGCCTCGGCATCTGAGACCTCTTCCAAACCGGGATTGAATATTCTGGCCATGGTGGCATACTGTGCTTCGGCATTACAATAAGTAAATTTGGTACAGGCAGGATAGACAATGGCAAGCGACTCACCATGAGCCACATGTGGATACATACCGCCGATGGCCATGCCCATTCCATGAGGTAAAGTGACTCCGGCACTGGCAATGCATAATCCTGCAAGTGTATCTGCCCAGGCCATTTTTTCCCTGAGTTTAATGTTCCGGAGGTCATCCAGTAAGGATGGCAGTGTATTGGCTACGATAGTTATGGCTTCCCAGGCTAACAACTCCATATAAGCACCGGTGCCAGGATTAATGGTGCTTTCAAAAGCATGGCAGAATACATCAAAACCGGTGTGTGCAGTCACTTGTTTGGGTACAGTCAACATGAGTTGGGGATCAACGATACAAACCTCCGGGAAACAGCGCGGATGATACAGGGCAGACTTATCTCTTTCAGCAGGATTGGTAATAACAGAAACCTGGGTAACCTGGGAACCTGTTCCGGATGTGGTACTGATGGCTACCATGGGCAGGGTCTTTTCCGTGGGTTCCTTCTTATAAAAGAGGTAATCCCATGCAGAACCTTCATGACTGGCTTCCACAGCTATTGCTTTAGCTGCATCCATACTCGATCCTCCACCCAGTCCGACGATGACTTCGGCACCTAATTCCCTGGCCATTTTACTGCCTGCTGCACTGGTCTCGGTGGTAGGATTTGGAATGACCCCGTCGAAATGGACCAGTTCAACGCCTGCGGCCGTTATGATATCTTTCACACGCTGGAATTGCGCTTCTGTAGCCGGGACGGCAGGGGTGGTTACCAATAAACACTTTTTACCGAATCCTTTAACTACTTCTCCGACTTCTTCAATCCTTCCAGTCCCGAATAAGATCTTCGTGGGCTGATGATAATTGAAATTTTTCATATCCATTTATTTTATAATGTGGTTTATCAGTTAAAATTCAAATTTTGCAATACATTCTCAGGCACCTCTGGTGTGGCCCCTTTTTGCGTACAAACAAAAGCAGCCAGGTCAGATGCCCGTTTATGCAATTCCTTCAGCGGAACATCATTCAGCATCCCCATCACCAGGGCGGCCGTAAATGAATCACCTGCCCCAACAGTATCCGCCACTTTCACACCTGGAGAAACGTATACCGAATATTCACCGGCTGTTAACAGTTCAGATCCCTTATCCCCTTTGGTCAGGGCTACCATTTTCAGATCAAATGTCTGCAGCAGTTTATCAAGTTGCTCCCTCACACTTCCCGATAAAGAAAACATCCCCTCCAGCACAACCAGTTCATCATCATTAAGTTTAAACACATCTGTCAGCTGAAGCGTATTTTCAATTATTTCCTTTGAATAATATTCCTGGCGGAGATTAATATCAAACACATTTAAGGTGTCAGTGGATGTGTTTTCAAGAAAATTAATAATGGTCTCCTTGGAATTGCCCGTCCTTTGTGCCAGTGATCCGTAACACACTGCATTGGCAAGCAGGGCCAGGCTCAGTGTTTCACCGGAAAAAGGAATATAATCCCATGCGACATCCTGGTGAATGGTAAAATCAGGATGTCCCCGTTCATCCAGTTTTACTGAAACAGTACCTGTGGGATGCTTTTTATCTATGGCGATGTTACTGGTGGGTATCTCCAGTATATTTAGTTTATCCAATATCTCATTCCCCAGTTCATCATTTCCAACCGCACTTATCACATGTGCATCTGCACCGAGAACCTTGCAGTGGTAGGCAAAATTAGCAGGTGCACCGCCCAACAGCTTACCATCCGGTAACAGATCCCAGAGTATCTCACCCAATCCGACGATTACAAATTTATTATCTGACATAGGCTGCACTTACAGTTTACAGATCGATCATTACCTTCATGGTTTCGGGTCCCTGTTGATCAATGAATTGATAGGCATCGTCATACTGGTCGAATGGGAAATGTTTTGTCACCAGGGGCTCGGTGCAAATTTTACCCTGTGATATAAACTCCACGGCTTCTTCGTAGTCTTCATGCTTATACATCAATGTACCAATGAGTTTTAGTTCATGCTCTCCGACAAATCCCATATTGATGGTCGGATTCTCCTCAAATACTCCGGCAACAATGATCTCTCCTCCCTTTTCGATAAATTCGATCAGGTCATCAATGGTTGACTGCACTCCCACAGCTTCGAATCCAACCTGGAATCCTTCATCACCAAAAACGCGCCGGACAGCATCTGCAAAAGCCTCTTTCTGAACATTGGCTGTATATTGTATACCGCAATTTGCCGCTATTCCCAGGCGGTAATCACTGATATCCGTGATCAAAACCTTTTTTGCGCCTCTTGCCCGGACAAACTGGGCAACCAGGTTACCGATGGTCCCGGCCCCGGTTACCACCACATTTTTGCCTTTCAAATCAGTGGCTCTGCTGGTTGAATGAGCACCGACCGAAGCTGGCTCAATCAATGCGCCCTGTTCAAACGACATATTATCCGGGAAGGGAATGATCCTTTCTTCGGGTACAACAAACAGGTCCTGTGCACAACCGGGTGCCTGGAATCCCTGGACTTTCAGGTTTTGGCAGACATGGTAGTCACCCCGGCGGCATGGCCCGCAGGTTCCGCAAACGATCTGGGGCCGTGCAGTTGCTTTCTCCCCCGGTTTAACTTTTGTAACGCCACTTCCAACTGCTTCCACAACAGCAGAATATTCATGTCCCTGAACAACAGGATAAGGAGTAAACGGATGTTTTCCATGGTATACATGGATATCGCTTCCGCAGACACCAATTCGTTGAATCCGTAATAATATTTCATTGTCGCCCAGGGCCTCTGGCTCCGGCACATCCCGGTGTTCAATTATACCTGGAGAAGTCATAATCGCTTGTCTCATATTCATGGCTTTCATGGATTAAAAAATGAGATATAACAATATAAGGATCAAAACCAGGATTCCAGCCCACATACGAACATCCATTAATCCTTTGAACCTGCCCTTGGTAATTACAGCCACAGGATTTTCCCAGGTGTAATTTTCAATGACCTCTGCAGGAGGGCGGGGTGTGAGGTAGCTGACCGCAAAATAGATCACCGTACAGATTACGAACAACCACCAGGCCTGCATCATGAAGGGAATGTGCAATCCCCTGGTCAGATACATGTGCCCACTGATGGGTTCAAAGTCCAGACAAAACGTTGCAATTCCCAGCACAAGTCCGGATATCAGGGTGATGATGGCCGCTTTGTTGGTCCCCCTCCTGGAGAACACTCCAAACAGGAAAACGGTGGCTACCGGAGGGGCTATGGCCGCAGCTATTTTGTTAATGGCCTCGAAAATACTGGAGAATTTGTCACCCTGGGTAGACCAGAGCATGGCCAGCAGCATGACAACAACCGCAGCGATTCGACCGTATTTGATCTGCTGTTTATCGGTGGTGGATGGTTTGATCCGCTTCACAATATCAACGGCCACAAGTGTCGCAGAACTGTTCAGGGCTGCAGCGATGGTACTCATCAGGGCGGCCAGCAATGTGGCTGCCATGATTCCTTTGAGACCCGTAGGCAATAGCTTGTCGATCATAACAGGCAGCGTCTGGTTGGCATCGGTTCCAATGATATCCCTGAACATCACATAAGCAATCACACCGGGTAATACCAGGATAAAGACAGGAAGAATCTTCAGAAAACCTGCAAAGATGGGTCCCATCTGGGCGGCATGTTGTGTTTTAGCACCCAGTACCCGCTGAACGATGGTTTGGTCAGAGCACCAGTACCACAAACCCAGAATGGGATAACCCAACAAGCAAGCATACCAGGTGAGGCCCGATTCAAATCCCCCTTCGCCCAGCATGCCCAGGCTTTCCTTGGTGTGCAACATATTGAGCTGACCAGGCTTTAACTGTGCCTTCAATTCAGCCAGGGATGTGACGCCATGTTCCGGAAGTGCAGCTATGGCAAATCCTGTAAGAAGAATAGCTCCGAGAATCAGGATGATAGTTTGCACACTCTCTGTTACCACTACAGCCTTTAATCCTCCCAGCACAGTGTAAATGGTGGTAATTAAAGAAATGACAATGATCGAGGTGATCACATTAATCCCAAAAAAGGCATGAAAAACCACCGCCCCGGCATAAAGGCTCATACCGATGTGCACGAAAAGTGCACCAATGATGGCAATGAAAGCCAGGATGGTTCTGGCTGTTCCCCCATAGCGCTTTTCCAAAAACTCGGGGAGGGTGGATATCCTGCTTTTGAAATAGAAGGGGGCAAATACCAGCCCAAGCAATATGAGCGTGATGGATGCCAGCCATTCAAAATTACCCCAGACCAATCCTTCATTATAACCCGAGGCTGCCAGCCCGACAAGATGAATGGTGGAAATATTAGAAGCAAAAAGTGCGGCTCCTACCATCACCCATCCCAATCCCCTGCCCGCCAGAAAATATCCTTCACTGGTCATCTTTCTCAAACGAACTGAGAGGATACCTATCAACAGGATTCCAACCAGGTATACAATAATAATTGTCAGATCGATCGTATTAATATTCAAATCCATGCTTGTAATTGTGTTTAAAGATTATCCTTTTCTAAATACCACCGGTCTCCAGCTCCGGACACCAGTATCACATTCCCGTAAGCTGTGAAATCACCGGTCCTGATGACTGCCTTCACGTGATGGCTTAGTTTTTTCAATTCGGTGTGGTCGATGATCTCCACATCCATGTTCTTGCCATATACTTCAGAAACCTTCTTAAAATGAGTTGGGCTAACTTCTTTGGTCTCCTTCGACATGATCATTTTCTCGACCGAAAAGAATTTCTTCAATTCATGAAGCACATCTATTACTGTGGGAACATTTTCGGAAAGTGATATATCTATAACTTCCACTTCAAGTGGAATGGCAAAACCAGCATCCGTGATCATCAGCAGATCACCATGGCCCTGCTCAGAGATCACTGCTGCAATGTCTCTGTTAATAATTCCGACTTCTTTCATAAAAATATTATTTGGTTCATCGTTCTTCGTTCATCGTTCTTCGTGGGTGTGGGTCTGGTGTAGTGGGTGAAGTTTCAAATCACTTTTTTGAAGACCACACCCAATTCTCTCACTCAAACCGTCGACTCACGACTCACAACTCACGACTCACTGATTATAGTACACCAGTTCCATTTCAGCCCAGCCATCATAACCTTCGAGGGGGATCTGCATCGGATCGCAGACCTTCAGCCATTCAATATTCCGATCCTTCTTAGCCAGTTCAGCCATGTCGGCCTCAAAATCATCCCCGGTATATTCATAATAGCCAAATTCATAATAATTACCATCCTCAAGCTGCATCAGGAAAATGGAAAAATTATGCATGTTGGCTTCCGTTAACAGGTCCCTGACGCCAGGATTTGAAGCAGCATGGATTGCTTTATACTCCTCAATAAATTCAGGTTTAAGTTTGATCACCATGCCCACCCTTTTGGTGACCTTGGTATCACTTTCTTCCTCATCTTCCTGGTCAGCACACCCAACCAGTGAGCCCAGGATAAAGACCAGGGCGACAAATGGAGCTAAAAATCTTATTTTTTTCATATTTCATAGGTTTATGTAAATCCACCAAAACTCGCTAATGGTGAAAAAAATTACTTACTTTCTTACATTTAGTTATAAAGATAAAATCTCTAATTGAATTAAGCAATTAATTGGCGTAAATTTTAAGTGAAAATGAGTTGGGCGGGCTGAAGCCGACGGCCAATAATACCATGCTCACACTCAATACCCTTGCCCCTCACTGATCACCGTTCACCGACTTAAAGTCCTTCGTTGTTCCCCACAGTATTATTCTTAAACACAAACTCTACCGGATCTTTTGCATTCAACCTGAACCAGACAACGAGTTTCCATGATCCATCTGTATCACGGACCACACCCTGCCGTACATCCGGTCCTGATGTCTTACCTTGACCGTCTACTGCAAGACTTGCAGGTGAATTCATCGCCCAATTTTCAATCACAAAACATGGATTCACCAGGGGCTGTTGCTCTGATGCTTCAACTTTCAATACCATATCTTCTTCAATGGCATTGATGATAAAGGCCCGCTCAACCTGGTTGTAACCTAAACTCTCGCAACCTCTGACAGGTGTTACAGAGGGTGCATTGAGCCATGATTTGGCCAGGTCAATGAGCCCCAGTGGTTCCTGGTTAAGCATCCCCTCCATCAATATTTTTTGCTGGTAGGGACGATCTCCGAAGTCCTCGGCATAGGTCGGCAGGCCAACATGGGTCAGCGAACTGTGTGCTGTCCGGTCAGGGAAACTGGCATACCTTCCGTCTGATGGCATCTGGGATACCGGCCAGTGGTTCCATGTCGGAAAAACCGCATAGGGAGTAAGTTCACCACCATATACATTTGATCCTTCGAACTCGCCGATGGTCACCGGGTCATATTCACCCTTATAATTAATGTGTTGAATTACTTTGTTTTCAGGTTCTTCTACATTGTCAGGAGGTCCGCCTTCCCAGCTGTATTCGACATAATTTCCTTCCAGGTCGACCATGGTAAGGGCGACCTCCGTTTCAATGATATCTTCCGGGTGCTGGTTGGGACCAAAAATAGCCATGGATTCCTGCCATTCGTGATTTCTTTCTCCGTGTGTCCAAAGGTTCATCAGCTTGGTGGCCACACCATCCGGATAAATATAATAATACCAATCACTCCAGTCGCCCCATCCCGTTTCTTCATCCACATTGGCAAATACATGAAGTACATCGAGCAATGGATAACGCCAGTGTATGACCACACGGGCATCCGTATTTTCAATGATCCTGGCATGGTTGGTATAGGCTTCTTTATCTGACATGGGTTCCTGGCATCCTTGTCCGCCTGAGGTTCCCCAGGTTTCGTTAAACTCATTGCTGTACCATTGACCATTTTCATTGACGATCATCGGAATAAAACCTGTACCTCTCCAGAACACAAATTGGGTAGGTAATTCATCGAATGCAACAACCACATCCGGGTGGCCACTCTGGCGCCACAGGTTGTCCCATGTCTCATAAAATCGCAGACGTGTATAGGATCCACCAAATTTACCTGTCGGATCGAACACCGGGAGACTCCTCATCTCCATATCAGGTGAATCTTTCCATGCCAGAGCTTTAGAATAAAGTGAAAAGATGGATTGGATCTCTGATGATGTCAGTCCCCGGTCATATATCTTTACTTCATCAATCAAACCATCATAACCATAGGAATCGACAAAGGTATTTTCACGCACAGGATCGGTAGGTTTGCGATTCTTGCCTTTCCCAATTTTAATATTTTCATCGGCAACA
>JADHVS010000032.1 GCA_016783865.1 Bacteroidales bacterium | reverse complement strand
TTTCCGATACAAAATTTACTAAATATATTTCCCAGTATTTCATCGGTTGTAACCTCACCTGTTATTTCTCCCAGGTAGTGAAGTACCTCGCGAATATCCATGGCAAGGAAGTCGCTGGTGATTCCCGATTTCAAGCCGTCCCGGACTCGTTCGATGGCTTCGAGGGCCTTGGAGAGGGCTTCGTAATGGCGGGTGTTGGTTACGATCACAGGCTGCTCGGCGGAGTCTTTTTGCTTTACCTGGGCGACGAGGAGGGAGGCCAGGTGATCGATGTTTTCGCCATAATAGGCAGAAATGAAAAGTATCTTGTCGCGGGAAGTCAGGTTTTTGAATTTTTTCAGGTTCTTTAAATCGGATAGCTCTTCATCTGACAATCCATCAATCTTATTCAGCACGAATATGAGCTTTTTATCCAGGTCTATCAGCCGCTTTTTAATTTTCGCTGCCAGCCGGTCGATCTCGCCAATCTTCTGCGTAGCATCAATAACATAAAGCACAATATAGGCCTGTTTAATTTTTTCAAAGGCTTTTTGAATGCCAATGTTCTCAATGGCATCAGAAGATAACCTGAGTCCCGCCGTATCAATAAACCGGAAACTGAATCCTTCAATATTGATCACATCCTCAATTATATCGCGCGTTGTGCCGGCAATCTCAGAAACAATGGCTCTTTCCTCATGCAGCAATGCATTCAGCAGTGTTGATTTACCAACGTTGGTCTTACCGGTAATTGCAACAGGAACACCCTTCTTGATCACATTCCCCAACTGGAATGAATTAACCAGATCCTTTATGTGTGTATGTATTGCATTTACCAAATCCTGCAGTTCTTTCCTGTCGGCAAATTCAACATCCTCCTCGCTGAAATCGAGCTCCAGTTCAATAAGTGAAATGAATTGCAGCAATTGCTTCCTGAGATTAGCAATTTCACTGCTGAATCCACCCCTGATCTGGTTAATAGCCACTTTGTGGGAGGCCGCTGATTCAGAGGCAATCAGATCAGCCACAGCTTCGGCCTGTGAAAGATCCATTTTCCCGTTCAGGAATGCCCGTTGTGTAAACTCACCGGGACGGGCCAGCTGTGCCCCATTGTGGATTAGCAACTCGAGGATTTGTTGCTGGATATAGTGCGCTCCGTGACACGAAATCTCGATCACATCTTCGCCCGTGTAGGAGCGGGGCGAAACAAAAATGCTGACCAGGACATCATCGATAAGCCTTCCCTTGTTCTCAATGGATGCGTTATGAATGGTATTTCCAGGCAGGTCCTGGATCCTCTTCTTGCTTCTGTCCTTGAAGCGAATGAGCTTTTGACATACCTTAAAGGTGTCCATACCCGAAACACGGATAATAGAAATTGCCCCTGATCCCGACGGAGTTGCAATAGCACATATTGTCGAGTCGTTTTGCATGCCCGATAAATTAAATAATAAAAGTATTAATTTATTCCAGATTGTCTCAATCTTCCCAACAACTGCTATTGCATTTTAATTATCAAATGGCCCGGTTTTTGGCCATTATTGCAAGATCATTGATTTTTTCGCAGCCAGTTCTTCAGAAAGGCGGAGTATTGATAAGGATTCAGCATATATTTCTGCTATATCCTTAACAGGAATTATATTGGATGCTTTAAAGGTTAATTTACATAATGGACATGCCGTTGCAAGTAACTGTGTATCATTATATAGTAGTTGCTTCAATGCCTCAGTTGCAATCTTTTGTTTTTCCCCGAAATCAATCTCCAGATCAGCCACGCTGCCACCACAGCACAATCCATCATTTTGCCTGTAATCAATATTTTGCAGTCTGACCAGCTGTTTCAGCACATGGCGTGGTTCATTGTAAATACCAAGGTACCTGCCCAGCTCACACGGATCGTGATACATTGTTCTCAGGTTTGAGTTGCCTGCTAACAGTTTATCCCGCTGGATAACAGACTGCAGATACTGTGAGTGATGAATAACAGGCACCGGGAAGAAATAATTATTCCTGAACATGTTCAGGCAGATAGGGCAGGGGGTCACAATCAACCTGGGTTCACAGGATAATATTATTTCCCTCGTTCGTTTCATAATTTCAAAGAATGCCTTCTTCTGTCCTGAGAGAAATAAAGGCCTGCCGCAACATACCGGTTCGGTTTCATCGATTATAATATAATCTTCACCGTAATAATCAAATATCTTTCTCATAGAGGCATTAATTCCGGGCGTCAGATGGGACATGCATCCACCGAAAAATACTACTCTCGCCGGAGATATTTTCAGGTCAGGAGTGTCAAGGTATGAATAATTAAATGCGTAATCATCATTCATCCTGTTCCTTTCGTTCAACCTGATTGAAAGAATATCAATCCCGACCGGGCAATCATTTAAACAACGGCCGCACATCAGGCAGTTCATTATCTTATTTTCACAGGTTCCGGATATATTCCGCAAGCTCCTGATAAAATAATAAGTCTGCCCCCTGCACCCATCAAGGGTGGTCATCTGGCAACTGTTCAGACAAATGCCACAGGAAGAACAGGCATGAATTTGAAATTCGGTGCATCCTTTGTCCTGGTATGCCTGTACGAAAGCCTTTTTCAGAAAAATATGAGGAACTTCGGTTAATATATGCATATACCTTGAATAGGGCAATACAATAAAAAATCCTCCCAGGGAAAGCGAATAAATGATCCAGCCTAAATCTGATATCATTTTCAGGCTGTCAGGCAAAGCAATCATATTCCCAAAAAAACCGGTCATAAAACCACCCCCACCATAAAATGAATGATTCAGCGTCTCTGCAATAAACCTTGCCGGGAAAATGAGCCATAGGAATGTCATGGCAAATCGGTCGGAAGAATTATGCAGTGGCCTGCGTTTTAAGCCCAGTAACCTTGAATTAAATCTTTTGTATATGGCAAGAAAAAGTCCGGAGAGGATAAACAGCAGGAGAAAGTCCATCAGGTGATTAAAAAGATGTCCCGTAAGTCCTGCTGTCTGCAGTTCCCTTGAAAAATAGTCGAAAAAAACTGATTTCCATGGAGTGCTGAATACTTTACCTGTAGCAATGATGGATTCTGCATGTCCTGTTACAATCAGCAGGAACCATCCGAAGGCAAGACTCATATGCATGTACCACAATCGCCTTTTCTGCCGGTAAATATTCAGGTGCAGCAAACATTCCCTGATGATCTCTGTAATGGATGAGACAATCCATCTGATGGAGAAGGATTTCAACAACCTCAGTTTGTTTTTTGGATTGAGGGCTTTGAACCACTGGTAATATTTTATCGTCAGGATAATGACCAGAAAGGCCAGTCCGAGTGTAAAAGGAAGAATTATCAGTAATTTAAGCAGGAATATCATGGTAATTATTATTAAAATACTTTTTCATTTCAAGGATGGCTTTGCGTGTATTTATCCCACGAGGACAGACAAGAGAACATTTACCGCAGAACTGGCAATATTCCAGCTGTGCTTTCAGCAGCTTATACTGCCCGTTCTTCAGGAGAATTAACCATTTCCTGAAACCGGTTCCTGTTTTATCTGAAGAGATACATGTGCCTGTACAGCTTCCGCATGCTATACATGAGGATACTGAAGGCACGATGTCCTGTATGCTTTTATAAATCGGTGATGACCTGTCATGATCGATCATCAGGTCTTCATGGATGCTGAATCCAAAATCTGTCATGATGTTTATGCTTCTATATGCCGGATGATTTTACCAGGTACTTGTGCACCCTGAAAGCCACTTCCGCTGCTTCATCGGTCGATTGTGTGATGCTCTTGGGTCCTGTACAGGAACCTGCGAAAAACAATCCATTTTCTGTATTATTATCGGATTGTTCAATTCTGCCGGTGCCAAAATATCCATCCGGACCAATGTGTTTATCAATTACCGGATTTAAGTTGATGATGCTTTCGTCATGTTGCATCCCTACCAGCAGGACGATCATGTCAACAGTCATTTGTGCAGGTCTTCCTGCGAGTGTATCCTCGTATCTTAAGACGAGTGTCTGGTCCGGGTTCTCATTTGTTTCTGACAATCTCCCGCGAATGAATTGTATTTTATATTTTACCTGGGCTGTTTTATAACAATATTCAAAGAATCTCCCACCCAGCCGAAGGTCCATGTAAAGGCAGAAAACCTGAAGACTGGGGATCAGCTGTTTCAGTTCTATGGCCTGCTTGATCCCTGTTATACAGCAGTTAGCGGAGCAAAATTCATTGCCGACTTTAATATCCCTTGATCCGACGCAGTAGATAAATGCCACCTTTTCAGGAACGTGTCCGGCTGCATTAACCACCCGGCTGCTCCTGAACATTTGCTCGAGATCGACAGAGGTAATAACATTCTGATAAATACCATAGGCATATTCTTCCTTTTGCCTGGCATCGAAGGGTTTGAACCCGGATGCAACCAGCAGTGCCCGGGCCCTGTATTCATCATTATTCTGATCCTTAACGGAAAATCCTTCTTTAATCCCGGATATGTTATCGATCCTGACCGACGTCCTGACCAGGGGGTGTGTTTCTTTCAGCATCTGCCTGAGTATGTCATCTGCCAGCTCATTATGCGGGAACAATTCATGCCAGGTATTCAGTTTCCCTCCCGGTATTTTTTCCTTTTCCAGTATGCAGACTTTATAACCGCAGGTATTCAAAATATTACCGGCTTTTAAGCCGGCCGGACCTGATCCGATAATGATGCAATCGTATGCTGATGTTTTCATGTATTAATAAACCTTTAAGAGTTCAGGTATTCCCGGTTTCTCCAGTTGCCGGCCTGAATATCCCTTATATTTATCCGCCGGATTATATTCGACTCCCATTTTTACCAGCAGCGGTTCAACAGCCGTCTGGTGCATCTGCAGGCCAATTTCCCACGGATCATATCCCAGGCACAGTGCTGTGATTTCTTCTGAGGAAAGCACCGGGATTCCATTTCCTTTCTCCCCGTATGTTTCCCCTTTTGTTTCACTGATAACATATTGCCAGCGGTCGAAGAAGTAATTACAACCGGGACAGTTTGTAATGATCAGGTCTGGTTTGTATGGTTCCATGGCCTTGAATTTTTTATACCCGCACGACAGGGAATATCCCCTGCTGGATTTTAAAAAGTACTGCCTGAAACCAAATCCGCAGCACATTCTTCTTTCAGGATAATCAACTGGTTTTCCGCCAAAGGCATCCACGATGCCTGAGAGCACACAGGGATTTTCGGCTCCGCCTATTCCCTTTTCCGGGAAGATCTTAGCATAATGACAGCCGATATGATCGATTATATGAAGGGGTTCCCCTGTGTTCCTGTTTATAAGCCTATAAGGGATAATGGCAGCCAACTGGTCTTTGTATTTATGCAATACGTCACTGGAATGAACAAGATTTTCAGGTTTTTCAAAGACCATACCTGTAGCTTTATAAAGATAATCCCTTATCTTTTCTTCAATTTCGGGATGATTCTCCCAGATTTCAAGAATTTCATTGTAAAGCCCGAAGGATGTAACACACGAAACGAGTAAATTCCTGTAACCTGCCTGTGTCATCAGCGCAAACTGCCTCGCAATAACCGTCATGGTTGTCTCCATTTTTACCAGGTCAACATGATAACCAATTCCCGTACAGGTAGTATGTTCAGGATCTGTATAAAGGTCTTTCCCAAGGTCATTGGCCAGTATCTTTATAAAAGCCTGTTCTGCACCGGGGAAAAAATTCTGCCTGATGCAACTTCTAACATAATAGTAATGGTCATCGGCAATATATTTCTGGTATTCTCTCCAGATAAATTGTGAATCATTGTTTTTCATCAATATCATTTGGGTTTTCATATACTTGCCTGAAATATTCATTCCAGGCTGATGGATCAATGTCCAGCTTGATTTTTTCTGCATATCTGGCAGCATCCTCTTCAAACTGGCTGAATCTTTGGGTGGTACCGGTTATCCTGAATATTTCATTCAGATCATCCAGGGTTTTTCCGGAAATTTTGCGAAGTACTCCATTGCCTTTTCGATTATATGAATTTCCGAACCTGTTGTATATTTCGTCACTGTTTCTCCTGATCCAGTCCCAGATGGGGCCCAATTCCGGGAACAAACAGGTATCCAAACCATCGGCATGCACGCAATAGCCTTTCGCCAGAATGGTGTCCCCGATAAGCTTTTTCAAGGCGTACATCTGTCTGCCCCGTGAGGAGTACATATAAAATCCTGTTTCAATGGACAGGTTCCGAAGGGCCATGATTATCAAACCCGGAGTGTTATTTCGCGGGCACCTTGTTTTACATGACATACACTGACCACAAAACCAGATCTTATCCCCTTTCAGAAGTTCCTCAAGAATATTTTCATCTTCACACTGGAGCTGGTCGGTTATTTCACGCGGATCATAATCAAAGAAAGAAGCGGCAGGGCAGATGGCAGTGCAGGTTCCGCAATTAATACACGAATTCAATCCGTGTGTAAACCTGACGTCCTCTTTAAGGGATTTAAATAATTTTCCCACAGGAAATATTTTGTCCTAAAATACGAACCAATCTGTTACCGTGAAAGCCGTAAAATACCTAAAATGAAGGTGGGAACTTCTATGAGTATTACTGTATACCGGATATGGGTCTTTTTACTTAGCCTCTTCAGTATCCTGCAATTTAATCAATTTATTTTCAACAGCATACATGACGAGACTTGCTGTATTATGGGTATTGGTTTTATTTAATATGTTTGACCTGTGTTTTTCAACAGTTCTTCTGCTGATATTCAATTCAGAGGCTATTTCAATATTGGAGTTACCGGTACAAATCAGTTTCAGGATTTCTTTTTCGCGGCCTGATAACCGGACAGATGTATCAATTTCCTTTTTAACGTCCTGTATGTTTTTTACCACATTATACAGGATTTCCTGGCTGAAATAGGTGCCTCCGTTGAAGACGGTTTTAATGGCCTTAATGACTTCATCAATATCTGAGTTTTTCAGTATAAATCCCTTTGCACCGGCTTCAATCATTTTCAGGTAATAATGTTCCTCTCCAAACATGGTTAAAGTAATCACTTTCAGGTCGGGATATCTGACGCATGCTGTTTGTGTTGCCTCGAATCCGTCCATTTCAGGCATTTCAATATCCATCAACACCACATCGGGTTGCTCATGGTCCAGGTATTCACAGAATTGCTTTCCATTTTCGGCTTCACCTGTAACCACAATATCTTTTTCATTTTCCATTAAAAGAGACAAGCCATTTCTGAAAAGTTTATGATCATCGACCAGAAACACTTTTATTCTCTTCATTTTAAAATATTTTTTGTTTTAATTACAATTTCGGCCTCCATTCCCTGTTGAGGTTCGCTCTGTATTGAAAACCGGCCCCGAACCGAATTAATCCTAGATTGTATATTGTAAAGACCGGTTCCTTCTATATCATCTCCTTCAGTGATACTGGTGTCAAAACCTATACCATCATCCCTGTAATTGATCACAAGCAATTCAGACGTTCTGAATAAATTTAAATCAATATTGTTTGCTCTGGCATATTGCATGGTATTGTTGATTAACTCGCATATGCTTCGGTACAGGATAAGCTCTGCTTCCGGCATAAACCGTTGTCGTTTTAAATTTGATTTCAGGTTTACACAAATTTTCCCCGTGAAGTTAATCTTATTGATAAAGGAACTTAACATGGTTTCCAGTCCGAAATTACTTAAAATATGAGGACTGATATTATCAGTAATTTCCTTCAGGCTATCAATAGCCTCATTAATCAGTTCTGAAGTATTATTAATTATTTTTATATTTTTTTTAGGATCTTCCCATCGCTGCAGGGCAGACAGGGACATTTTTACGGTTGAGAGGATAGGACCCAGGCCGTCGTGAAGGTCCTTGGCAAAACGCTTACGCTCCTTTTCCTCCGTCTGTATTATGGCGCTCAGTACCCTGGCCTCCGAAATCTTTCTTATTTTTTCTGCCTCTGTAATAGACCGGAATATTTTTCTGATCAATATAATACCTATCGTCACCAATACGGAGGTTATGATTCCGGACCAAATACTTATCATGGTAAAATCCCTGATATAGGAAGGAAAAATATATGGCAGGATTTCGATGAATCTGCGGAAAGCCATCAGGAGAAGGGCTACGGAAATCAGTATCCATGAAAAGTTATACCTGGTCACTTTAGTCAGACTGATTGCCAGATAGGCTGCAACAAACTGCAGTATAAAAGAAAGAATCAGCCCATAGAGTGTTGTCATTTTACAAAATTTAATCAGTTAATTATCCAGACTAAGTTAGATAAAAAGGAAGTATTATTATCAAATAGCGGCACATAAAGGTGTACCTGCCGGTTATTCGAAAATCCTTAACTTGCTCCTCCCTTTACCCGGAAGGCAATACCAGAAACCTGAACTATTTTCCTTTTTCCTTTTGCCCTTTTCCATGTATAAGCTACATTTGGAAATCATTTCAAAATCATTTCAAAATTCTTTCCTATGAGCGTATTAGTCAACAAAGATTCCAAAGTAATTGTACAGGGATTCACAGGAACCGAAGGTACCTTTCATGCCAAACAGATGATCGAATACGGTACCCGGATAGTGGGTGGAGTAACACCTGGTAAAGGCGGACAAACACACCTTGACCGTCCAGTTTTCAACACAGTTAGAGAAGCAGTCAAAGAAACCGGTGCAGATGTCTCGGTAATATTTGTACCACCTGCCTTTGGTGCTGATGCCATAATGGAAGCCGGTGATGCAGGCATACGGGTTATTGTGACCATCACGGAAGGTATCCCTACCCAGGATATGGTTGTGGTAAAGCAATTCCTTGATACATGCGGTTGCCGGATGGTAGGTCCCAATTGTCCCGGTGTCATTACACCTGGAGAGGCCAAAGTGGGTATCATGCCAGGATTTATCCATAAAAAAGGAACCGTAGGGATCGTTTCCCGGTCAGGAACCCTGACCTACGAAGCGGTGGACCAGGTAACAAAGCTGGGTTTGGGGCAGTCCACGTGTATCGGAATAGGCGGTGATCCTATTATTGGAACCACAACACTCGATGCTGTTAAACTACTGATGGCTGATGATGAAACAGAAGGGATCATTGTAATCGGGGAAATCGGGGGGAGTATGGAATCTGACGCAGCTTACTGGATCAAGGACAATGGTACCAAACCAGTGGTTGGCTTTATTGCCGGCAAGACAGCTCCTAAAGGCCGCCGGATGGGACATGCCGGGGCGATCATTGGCGGGAAAGCAGATACAGCTGCTGCCAAGATGGAGATCATGAAAGAGTGCGGTATACATGTAGTTGAATCCCCTGCAGATATTGGATTGACGATGAAGCAAGCCTTGGAAGAAATGAGCTAAAATGAGCTAAAATTTGGAATTTCCCGTCACACGTCACCTGTCACTTGTCACTTTTCTTGAATTTGGAATGAACATTACACAGATAAACCAATAAACCAATAAACCATGAAACAAATCATTCATCCAATTGTTTCACTTATTATTCTTTCCATTTTGATTATGACAAACAATTCCTGTACTGAAAAGATCCCTCCGCCACCTGAAACAGTGAGGGGAGATGTTGTGGACACCCTTCATGGTGTTGCATTACCGGATCCGTATCGCTGGCTGGAAGACCAGGAGAGCGAAGAAACCAGGGAGTGGATCGATACCCAGAATGTTTATACCAAGGGTTTTCTTGAACAGATCCCTGAGATTAAAAAACTCGAAACCAGGTACGGCCAGCTGTTGAAAGTGGATTATACAGGATTGCCTTCTCAACATGGCAACAGGTATTTCTTTTCGAAACGTAATGCCGACCAGGAGCTTTCTGTGATATGTATGCGGGAAGGATTGGATGGAGAAGACCAGGTCCTGGTTGATCCCCATGGTCTTAGTGAAGACCTGACTACATCAGTCAGCATGATGGGGACATCAAAAAATGGGGATATAATGGCATATGGTATACGGAAAGGTGGAGAAGATGAGGTTTCGATTAATTTTCTTGATGTTAATACCGGCGAAGAGCTTCCGGAAACAATGCCCAGGGCAAGGTACTTTGGTATTACTTTCCTCCACGACCTGTCGGGTTTCTATTATTCGAAATTCACCGAAATAGGCAGCAGGATATATTTCCACAAAATGGGTACTTCCTTCGACTCAGATGAGTTGATATTTGGTGAAGGGTATGATCCGGGAAAGATCATATTTGCAGGACTCACGGAAAATGGCAAATACCTGATAGTTACTGTTTTATATGGATCTGCATCGGATAAGACCGAGGTCTATATTAAAAAGGCCCGCTCGAAAAAGGATTTTACTACTATCGTGAATGATGTGAATGCCAGGTTCTCAGTCTTAAATGAGAATAATGACCAGTTGTACATTTTATCTAATTTCCAGGCTCCCAAATACAAGATCCTGCGTGTCTACGTTGATCAATTGCCCTCCCATCCTGAGACATGGGAAGAGCTGATCCCGGAAGGGGAGGGGATCATACAGGGTTCCTCAGGTATAGCCGGTGGAAAGTTGCTGATATCAACCCTGGAAAACGTAGTCTCGAAAGTCAGGTTCTTTGACCTGGAGGGAGCCATGTTGAAAGAGCTTGAACTACCGTCATTGGGAACTGTTGACGGACTCAGCTACAAGCAGGATAACAATACCCTGTTCTATAACTTCAGTTCATTTCATATACCTGGTACTAATTACATATATGACATGGAGACGGGAGAACAGGAGGAATGGTCTTCGTATGATGTCCCGATCAACAAGGATGAAATAGAGGTTAAACAGGTATGGTACGAGTCTAAAGACGGAACCTCGATACCGATGTTCCTTGTACATAAAAAGGGCCTGGAGCTAAATGGTAAAAATCCGGTATACATTACCGGTTATGGTGGTTTTAATGTGAATGAGACAGCCGAGTTTATTGCCACCGCTGTTATCTGGGCTGAAAATGGCGGTGTATATGCAAATCCTAGCCTGAGAGGCGGCGGTGAATTCGGGGAAGAATGGCACAAGGCCGGTATGCTGGAAAATAAACAAAATGTATTTGATGATTTCTATGCAGCCGCTGAATGGCTGATTGCAAATAACTATACAAATCCCGAAAAGATCGCCTGCAGAGGGGGTAGTAACGGGGGACTGCTGGTAGGCGCGGCGCTGACCCAGCGTCCTGATCTTTACAAAGCAGTGGTTTGTACATATCCTTTGCTCGACATGGTAAGATATCATCAATTTCTGGTTGCCAGGTTCTGGGTACCCGAATACGGCTCATCCGAAGATCCCGATCAGTTTAAATATATCCTGGATTATTCCCCGTATCACAATGTAAATGAGGGAGATGCATATCCTGCAACCATGTTTATTTCCGGTGATGGTGATACCCGTGTTGCCCCGCTGCATGCCCGCAAAATGGCTGCCCTGATGCAGTATGCCAATGGTGCCAACACACCAATGCTGCTTTATTATGATACTAAGGCGGGACATTCGGGAGGAAACTCTGTAACCAAGACCATTGAAGATGCCAGTGCATCTCTCGGCTTCATGGTGTGGCAGCTGGGAATGGACATTAAAAATTACGAATGACTAGAATTTGGAATGCCTAAAATTACGAATGACTAAAATGAACTAAAATGTCATTCCGAACTTGTTTCGGAATCTCTTTAAACTTACAAGATCCTGAAATGAATTCAGGATGACTAAAACAAATAAACAGATAAACTATGAAACTACTCGAGGGAAAGGTAGCCCTGATTACTGGAGCCAATCGCGGAATTGGCCGTGCCATTGCACTTAAATTAGCAGAAGAAGGAGCCCGGATAGCATTTACAGACCTGGCCTATGATGATAACTCTAAATCGCTGGAGGCAGCATGTACAGAACTGGGAGTCAAAGCCAAAATGTATTCTTCAGATGCCAGCAAATATGACGATACTGAAAAGGTGGTTAAGCAGGTGCATGAAGATTTCGGAAGCATAGATGTGCTGGTAAATAATGCGGGAATTACCAAAGACAATCTGCTAATGCGCATGACAGAAGATCAATGGGATGCCGTGATCAACGTAAACCTGAAATCGGTATTTAACTTCACCAAGGCGGTCCAGCCCATCATGCTGAAGCAAAGATCAGGATCCATAATCAATATGAGTTCGGTGGTGGGAGTAGCCGGGAACGCCGGTCAGGCCAATTATTCCGCATCCAAAGCAGGAATAATAGGATTCACCAAATCCATTGCAAAAGAGGTAGGATCGAGAAACATCAGGTGCAATGCACTGGCGCCGGGATTCATCATTACAGAAATGACTGACAAATTGCCCGAAGATGTAAAAGAAACCTGGATCAAAACCATTCCGCTGAGAAGGGGAGGAACCCCTGAAGATGTGGCCAACACAACTCTTTTTCTTGCTTCTGACTTGTCATCCTATGTGAGCGGACAGGTTATCAACGTTTGCGGTGCCATGCAGACGTAGGGAAGAGTCTACGAGTGTACAGTCTGCCAGTCTGCTAATAAAGAAGTGATGGTCAGTAACATATAATCATTGATATTGAATGACTCATATGGAAATGGATGCCAGAACAGAAGTAGTCTGATTCTGGCATTGTTCTTCGTGGCCTTTATCCTGACCACCTCCTGCAGGCCAATGAAGGAGATCACAATTGATGTATTAAGTCCTGCCGAGGTAACTCTCCCCGGATACATTGAACGGGTTGCCTTTGCCAACAGGAGCTATCCACCTTATTTGGGCAAGGCATCCGGCGATACTGTTTCCCGGTCTCCCGCCGAGCTTTATGTGATTGACACTATCTTTCAGAAAAATCACTTTCTTGGTCTCTTCGATGCAATCAACAATGACCTTGTGTTTGATGTTCACGATATGCATGTATTGGTAAAGAGGCGTTATGATACCACCCGTTTGCCGGAACCCATGACCCTTTCCCAGATCATGCAAATTACCGATACCAGTCTGACAGATGCCCTTATTTGCATGGATGGGTATGTTTTAAAGGACTCTGTCTTCTTCCGGTACTCATACTTGACTTCTGAATATAATGTCTTTCTGTGGATTACAGGAAGTGTATTATGGAGAATTTATGATGTATATTCCGGATCCATGCTGGATGAACATGTCCTGACCGACACGATGGAGTGGTCATCCTCTGGTATGGCGGTTAACCTGGCTGTCATTGATCTTCCTGAGGTTACCGATGCATATCGTCAGTTCAGTCATCAGGCAGGATCAAAATATGGGCTCAGGCTAACACCGGATTGGTATGGAGAACGCCGATATTTTTATGCCGGCCCATGGGATATGGGATATGCAGCCAAAAAGGTTGGGGAGGATGACTGGGAGGAAGCCCTAAAAGTCTGGAAAGAGCTAACTGAGATAAACAGAAAGAGGTTAGCGGCCAAGGCAGCTTTTAATATTGCACTCTATTATGAGATGGACGACAGACTGGTGCCCGCTCTGGACTGGGCAAAAAAATCAAAAGAAATGCATAGTTTTAAACTTACAGATGAGTATATCAGGCTCTTAGAGAGAAGGATAAAAGACAAGCTGAAACTTCAGGAACAGGTCCCGCTTGAATCCTGTGAGCGCATTGGCTTCGCCGAACTCAGAAACTCGTTTCCTCGCCCCGAGCACTCGGGGCGAGGAAAGTCAATAACCACCTCCTGGCTTCTGATGACTTCTGTCTTCTGTCTTCTGACATCTGACTTCTGAATTCTTGCTATATTTGCAGACTTAATAATCTATAGATGGAAGCAATTACATTATTTTATATCATCATTGGAATCATTGTATTCAGTTTTGTACTGGAGCAATTTCTCGATTATCTTAATTCCACGAGGTTCACGGCAGAATTACCCGAAGAAGTAAAAGATGTTTACGACGAGGAACAGTACGCCAAATCTGTCCGGTACAAGAAAATAAATTACCGGTTTTCCATATTAACAAGCATTTTCAGCCTGGCCATAATCCTTTGTATGTTTTTCCTGGAAGGGTTTGCTTTCGCAGACGGACTTGCACGAAGCATAACAAGTCATCCAATCCTTTTAGCCATATTGTTTTTCGGGATATTGATGCTGGCATTTGACCTGATCAATACACCTTTTTCGGTCTATGATACATTCGTGATTGAAGAAAAGTTCGGCTTTAATAAAACAACACCCAAAACATTTATCCTGGATAAGTTTAAAGGATGGTTAATTGGTGCAGTCATTGGAGGAGCAATACTTGCTACGGTAATCTGGTTTTATCAGCTGACCACGGTATATTTCTGGCTTTTTGCCTGGGGACTTGTCACCCTGTATTCCATTTTTATGTATATGTTCTATTCCAATCTGATAGTTCCTCTGTTTAATAAGCAAACACCGCTGGAAGAAGGGGATTTGAGAGATAAGATAACTTCGTTCGGTGAAAAAGTTGGATTCAGGATTAAAAATATATTTGTAATCGACGGATCGAAACGATCGACCAAAGCCAATGCCTATTTTACGGGTCTTGGTGTAAAGAAACGGATTGTTCTGTATGATACTTTGATCGAAGATTTGGGATCAGATGAAATTCTGGCAGTCCTGGCACATGAAATCGGACACTACAAGAAGAAACATACAACAACAGGACTTATTCTATCAATTATCCAAACTGGTATAGTTTTGTTTATTTTTTCCCTTTTTGTAGGGAATCCGGCCCTGTCCCGCGCTCTGGGAGTGGAAGAACCAAGCTTTCATATAGGACTGATCGCTTTTGGATTTTTATACAGCCCCATTTCAACTGTCCTGGGACTTGGATTTAATATGATTTCAAGGAAGAATGAATACCAGGCCGACCGTTTTGCCGGAGAGAAATTCAGATCGTCCCCACTGATCGATGCCCTGAAAAGCTTGTCGAAAAAGAACCTGAGCAATCTTACCCCGCATCCTGTTTATGTGTGGTTTCATTATTCTCATCCAACATTACAGCAGCGCATCAGAGCCTTGAAAGTTGTGCCATCTGACTCTTCACCTCAAAAATCATAAATCGTAATTCCTTGTTCGATATTCAATACAAGATTTTTGGTACTTTTGTAAACCTGACTAATGCCTCCTTAGCTCAGCGGTAGAGCAGCTCACTCGTAATGAGCAGGTCGTGGGTTCAATTCCCATGGGAGGCTCCTGGAAGAGTCCACAAGTAAAGAGTGGGTATTTGATTCTTGACTTGCAGACTTGCGACTCGCAGACTCGCAGACTCTTCCAAAAGGCGGGAGTAGCTCAGTGGTAGAGCATCAGCTTCCCAAGCTGAGGGTCGGGAGTTCGAACCTCCTTTCCCGCTCAGATTTTTAAAAAGATAAAACGAACCTGCCGCGTGGCAGGTTTGAAATTTATTATGTTAGCAGAAATCATAACCATAGGGGATGAGATCCTGATAGGACAAACCGTTGATACCAATTCAGCATGGATGTCTGAAGCGCTCAATAGAATTGGTATTGCAGTGATCCAGATAACCTCCATACCGGATGATGCCGAAGCAATTGCCACAACCCTCACAGATGCCGGTAAGCGTGCTGACCTGATCCTGATAACGGGTGGACTGGGCCCCACCAAAGATGACATCACAAAAATAACACTCGCTAAATTTTTCGGGAGCAAACTGGTGGAGAACCGGGAAGCGTTGAAAAGAATAGAGGGATTCCTTACTTCCCGCGGGGTGGAGATGAATGACCTGAATATAGCCCAGGCTCTTCTTCCGGATAATTGTAAAGCATTACCAAATCCATATGGGACAGCCTCGGGCATGTGGTTTACGCAGAATGGACGCGACTACATTTCTATGCCGGGAGTTCCCTATGAGATGAAGGCTATCATGACTAAATCAGTGCTGCCTGAGTTGAGAAAGAAACATGGTCTGCCACATATTATCCACCGCACTATACTAATCCAGGGAATTCCCGAATCTCACCTGGCAAAGCAACTGGACGATTTTGAAAGACAATTGCCTGGTCGTGTTAAGCTGGCTTACCTTCCATCTCCCGGTATGGTTAAACTGCGACTCACAACTTCCGGTGACGATAAACCTGAACTGGAAAAGATCATTGGGGATGCCATCGATAAACTGTCCCGTATAATCCCTGAGGATAACCTGGTTGGGTACGAGGATGAGCAGCTTGAAAAAACCGTTGGTGAGATGTTGAAGAAGAAAAATGCTACCTTATCCACGGCAGAGAGCTGTACAGGAGGTACCATAGCTCAGATGATGACATCCGTTTCTGGTAGTTCAGAATATTTCGTTGGATCGGTAGTTGCCTATTCCAATGCAATAAAGCAAAACATATTAGGTGTTTCGGAAAAGATTCTCGAGACTGAGGGTGCAGTTAGCGAAGCTGTTGTCAGGGAAATGGCCACCGGTGTCAGAAAATTATATCAGACCGATTATTCCATTGCCGTCTCAGGCATTGCCGGTCCTACCGGAGGAACGGAGGATAAGCCTGTTGGAACTACATGGATTGCTGTTGCTTCCGATAATCATGTCTGGGCTGAAAAATTTTCATTCGGAGATCATCGCAGCAGAAATATTCGCAAGGCATCACTCGCAAGTCTTAATCTGCTGAGAAAGTTGATCATGGCTGAAAAATAGTTGAAAATATTTTTGATTTATTCAACATTTTTAACGTATTTTGCGAACTGATTTTTCACAGGGTCTTAAATATATTGCGAAGATGTCACGAGTTTGTCAGATAACAGGAAAGAAAGTAATGGTCGGGAACAATGTTTCCCACTCAAAGAGGAGAACAAAGCGGAAATTCTATCCGAATTTGTTTGATAAGAAATTTTACCTTCAGGATGAGGACAGGTGGGTAAACTTAAGGGTATCGGCGGCCGGAATCCGAACCATCAATAAGAAAGGCCTCAAGAAAGCCTTGAATGCGGCGGTTGATAAAGGATTCATTAAGAAATATTGAATAACGATTAACGAATTTTGATTTTAGAAGTTAGTGTGGGTTTGGGTGTGGGTGTGAACCAGGATAACAAAAAACTAATAAAATGGCAAAGAAGGGAAACAGGGTACAGGTAATAGTTGAATGCACTGAACATAAGGAAAGCGGCATGCCAGGTACTTCAAGATACGTTACCACCAAAAACAGAAAGAATACGCCGGATCGGCTTGAAATAAAAAAGTATAATCCGGTCCTGAAGAAATATACCATTCACAAAGAAATTAAATAAGTTGAATCATGGCTAAGAAATCAATAGCAACGTTAAGAACTGGTGAGGGCAGGAATTTTACCCGTTGTATCAAGATGGTCAGGTCGAAGGAAACAGGAGCATACCTTTTCAAGGAGGAGATTGTCCATGATGACCGTATTCCAGACTTTTTTGCCGATAAGGAGTAACCAGGTCAAATAACTTTTACAAAAAAAGCTTTCTTTTTAAGGAAGCTTTTTTTGTTCGTGAAGCGTGAGTCTAGGGTGTGGGTGTGGATGTGGAAGAATATTTTAATTTTGCGAAATGGGATTATTTACCAGAAGAGATAAAGAAAATTTAAACAAGGGACTCGAGAAGACCAAGGAGAGTGTCCTCAAAAAGATCTCTCGGGCTGTGGTTGGAAAAGCCAGGGTTGACGAGGAGGTTCTGGATAACCTGGAAGAGATCCTGATCTCTTCGGATGTGGGGGTGGATACTACGATTAACATCATTGGAAGGATTGAAAGCCGGGTTGCAAGGGACAAGTATATGGGAACGGATGAACTCAATACTATTTTAAAGGAGGAGATCGCGGGACTGCTGGCCGAACATGATAAAGGGGAAGAATTTACTTTTGAGGGTGACCTGAGACAAAAACCATATGTGATTATGGTAGTTGGGGTGAATGGAGTTGGAAAAACAACCACCATCGGCAAACTTGCTCACCATTTTAAAGCCGCAGGTAAAAAAGTGATCCTGGGTGCTTCCGACACTTTCAGGGCGGCGGCTGTGGATCAGCTTTCCATCTGGGCAGAAAGGGTAGGAGTCGACATTGTTAAGCAAAGCATGGGCTCTGATCCGGCTTCCGTAGCTTTCGATACTTTGTCCTCAGCCACCTCACAGAACGCGGATGTTGTTATTATTGATACTGCAGGAAGACTTCACAATAAGGTCAACCTGATGAATGAACTTACCAAGATCAAGCGGGTGATGACTAAAGTGATTCCCGATGCGCCCCATGAAATATTGCTTATCCTCGATGGCTCCACCGGTCAGAACGCCTTCGAACAGGTAAAACAATTTACTGCTGCCACCGAAGTGAATGCACTGGCACTGACCAAACTCGACGGTACTGCCAAGGGTGGCGTGGTGATAGGCATTTCCGACCAGTTTAAGGTCCCGGTTAAGTACATTGGAATCGGAGAAAAAATGGAGGATCTTCAGGTTTTCAACAAGTTCGAATTTGTCGATTCTCTCTTCACCAACCAGGAAGATTAATGCAAAAAATTAATGTCGTTACCCTGGGATGTGCTAAAAACCTGGTAGATTCTGAAATCCTCATGCGCCAGGCTAAAGCTAATGGCTTTCAGATTATCCATGATTCAAACGACATTTCCGCCCGGACTGTAATCATTAATACTTGTGGTTTTATCAGGGACGCCAAGCAGGAATCCATCGATACAATACTTGATTGGGTGCATGCGAAGGAAAACGGCGACATCGATAATTTGTTTGTAATGGGCTGTTTATCAGAAAGATACAAGAAAGATCTACAAGAGGAGATTCCTGAAGTGGATCAATATTTTGGTGTCAACGATCTCAGGCAGATCATTGAAAAACTGGGAGGAAAATACAAACAGGAACTGGTGGGTGAAAGATTACTATCAACTCCTGGTCACTATGGTTATTTGAAGATCTCCGAGGGATGCGACCGTAAGTGTTCTTTTTGTGCTATTCCATTAATCAGGGGAAGGCAGGTATCCAAATCGTTTGAGGTGTTGGTTGCGGAGGCTGAATTCATGGCCTCACAGGGAGTTAAGGAGCTGATACTTATTGCACAGGATCTGACGGCATACGGAATGGATCTGTATAAAAGACAAGCCCTTTCAGAATTGCTCGACCAGCTCGTCCCGATAAAAGGTATTGCATGGATACGCCTTCATTATGCTTACCCGGCCAATTTCCCTGTGGATGTGCTTGACAGGATCAGGGAATACGACAAAATCTGCAATTACCTTGATATTCCGTTTCAGCATATTTATGATGAAGTACTGAAAAAGATGCACCGGGGGATATCGCATGATGAAACAGTTCGTTTGATTGACTTGATCAGGGATAAAGTGCCAGGTATTGCAATTAGAACCACTTTACTTACAGGCCATCCTGGTGAATCGGATCAGGCATTTGCGGGATTGAAATCATTTGTTCAGCAACAACAATTTGAGCGGGTAGGGGTGTTCAACTATTCTGAGGAGGAGGATACTTTTGCGGCTAACCATTTTAAGGATGAAATCCCTGAAGAGGTGAAGTTGAAAAGGCTTGAGGAGATAATGGAGATACAGGACGATATTTCACTGGCAGGCAATCAGAAACTCATTGGAAAACACCTGAAGGTATTGATCGACAGACAGGAAGGGGAGTTTATGATCGGGCGGACTGAATTTGACTCTCCGGAGATTGACCAGGAAGTCCTGGTTCGGTCAGATAAGAACTTAGATACCGGATCCTTTTATTTTGTTGAAATCACCGGAGCAGAAACACACGATATCTACGGGACCATAATCGGTGATCGGTGATCGGTGAAGAGTGAGGATATGGATTTTACTTTTTATCGTTCGATTTGGTGACAGGTTTGCGGCTTTTCTGGACTTTCAGGGTGATTTCCTGCTTTTCCTCATTGAACCCAACCGATATGGTATCACCTTCCTTGATGCTGCCTGCTATGATCACCTCTGCCATGGGATCTTCAAGGTATTTCTGTATGGCGCGCTTGAGCGGACGGGCACCAAACTGGACATCGTAACCTTTTTCAGTAATAAAATCCTTGGCGGCATCAGTTATTTTTATCAGGTAACCTAGTGTTTCAATCCTGTTGTACAATCCTTTCAGCTCAATATCGATAATCTTGTGGATATCTTCCCGCGTAAGGGCATTGAATAATACAACATCATCAATACGGTTCAGGAATTCAGGAGCAAAAGCGCTTTTAAGGGCTTTTGTGATAACGGATTTGGCGTATTCGTTGCTTTGTTCTTGCCGTGATTTGGAAGCAAAACCAACCCCCTGTCCAAAATCCTTCAGCTGGCGTGTGCCTATATTTGAGGTCATGATGATAATGGTGTTCCGGAAATCGATACGGCGACCCAGGCTGTCTGTTAACTTACCTTCGTCGAGCACCTGGAGCAGGATATGGAATACATCGGGATGAGCTTTTTCTATCTCATCAAGCAATACCACGGTATAGGGCTTTCTTCGTACCTTTTCGGTCAGCTGACCGCCTTCCTCATATCCGATATAACCCGGAGGGGCTCCAATAAGACGGGAGACAGAAAATTTTTCCATGTACTCGCTCATATCGACCCGGATCATATTGTCCATGGAGTCGAACAAATATTCAGCGAGGATCTTGGCCAACTGTGTTTTACCGACACCGGTAGGTCCGAGGAAGATAAATGTTCCGATTGGTTTATTAGGATCTTTAAGGCCTGCGCGGTTTCTCTGTATAGATTTTACCACTTTTGAGATGGCTTCATCCTGGCCGATCACCTTTTGGTTAATCTCTTCATGCATTTTAAGCAACCGTGTGCCCTCAGCCTGAGCTATTCTCTGGACGGGCACTCCGGTCATCATAGCCACTACTTCCGCTACCTTCTCTTCATCGACTGTTTCCTTGTTTTTTGACAGCTCTTTTTCCCATTTTTCCTTTTCCTGTTCGAGCAATTCAAGGAGTTCCTTTTCTTTATCGCGAAAACTGGCTGCACGCTCAAAGTTCTGGTTCTTTACGGCAGCGATTTTTTCTTTTTTTGTATCCTCAATGTCGGCTTCCAGCTTCAGGATCCTTTCCGGAACCACGATATTGGAAATATGTACCCTGGATCCGGATTCATCCAGGGCATCAATGGCCTTGTCAGGCAGGTGCCTGTCGCTGATATACCGCTGTGTCAGCTTAACACAGGCAACAAGGGCTTCCTTAGTATAAAGAACATTGTGGTGTTCTTCATATCGCTCCTTGATGTTGTTCAGAATGTCCTGGGTTTCTTCTTCCGTTGTTGGTTCGACCATTATTTTCTGGAATCTTCTTTCCAGTGCGCCGTCCTTTTCAATATGTTGCCTGTATTCATCGAGGGTAGTTGCCCCGATACATTGAATATCGCCGCGTGCCAGGGCAGGTTTTAGCATATTGGCTGCATCGAGTGAGCCTGTTGCTCCTCCGGCACCAACAATGGTGTGGATCTCGTCGATAAACAGGATAATGTCATTGGTTTTGCTCAGCTCATTGAGGATGGCTTTCATCCGCTCCTCGAACTGTCCCCGGTATTTTGTTCCGGCCACTATACTTGCCAGGTCGAGTGTTACCACCCTTTTTCCGAACAATACACGCGATACTTTCCGCTGAATGATCCGGTTGGCCAGTCCTTCTGCTATGGCAGATTTACCCACACCTGGTTCACCGATGAGTATGGGATTGTTTTTCTTACGCCGGCTTAATATCTGTGCCAGTCGTTCGATTTCTCTCTCACGGCCGACGACAGGGTCGAGGCGACCCTCTTCTGAAGCCTTGGTAAGGTCGATGCCGAAGTTATCCAGAACAGGCGTCTCAGAGCTCGATTTCCCGGAGGAAGCACTTCCTGAACCACCCTTGCCGCCTTCAAATTGAGATTTGGAATCATCCTCATCGTCCTCATCGCCGGGGAATTCACTCGTTGGTTTGGTCTTAGTGCTTTCCACCTCACTCTTAACGGACTCATAATCAATATCATGCTCCTTTAATACCTGGGTTGTAATGCTATTTTCATCCTTTAAGATGGCAAGCAATAAATGACCCGTATCAATGGTATCATCGCGTAATGACTTTGCTTCAAGGTATACAAGTTTAAGTACTTTTTCGGCACTTTTCAGGAGTGGGATATTGTCAACATCGTTAATTTTTATAGCTATTTCGGGCCGAATCAACTCTTCAATCGACCGTCTTAGATCATACAGTTCTGCTCCCAGAAGGATCAGCACATCAATGGCCAGACCTTCTCCATCTCTTAAAATTCCCAGGAACAAATGTTCGGTTCCGATATGGGCATTTCCAAGCCGTATGGCCTCTTCCTTACTATAGGATAAAACATCTTTAATCCGCTGCGAAAATCTTGCATCCATATTGTCTGTAAATCACTGATATAACTAATGTTAAAATTAATACATACAGCCACAAATATAGCAATAAAAATATAACCAATTATAAACACAACCGTGTTGATAAAAATGATCTGAAAAGGCCATTAAATAGGCAATAATTCAGTACTTTCGCTGTTTTGAAGAGAGAACGCAGGAGACAAGAAGTATGAAGAGGAAAGAGGATCACAGTTAATTTTGCAAATTATTGATATTCAATATATTATATTCTTCTTAAAAATTTCTTACTTATCCCGGACCGGGATGAGGGTTCCTGTCTTGTTTCAGATTAATCAATTATGTTAATTATAAGTTAATGGCAGACGGAGAAAAGATAGTAAAAATCAACATCGAAGAGGAAATGAAATCGGCGTACATTGATTATTCAATGTCTGTCATCGTTTCCAGGGCATTACCGGACGTGCGCGACGGATTGAAGCCGGTGCACAGAAGGGTTTTGTATGGTATGTCTGACCTGGGTTTGCAGTCGAACCGAACATATAAGAAATCTGCAAGAATAGTGGGAGAGGTGTTGGGTAAATATCACCCACACGGTGATTCCTCGGTTTATGAGGCTATGGTAAGGATGGCACAGGAATGGTCGCTCAGATATCCGCTGGTTGACGGTCAGGGTAACTTTGGCTCGGTTGACGGGGATAGTCCTGCTGCCATGAGGTATACAGAAGTCAGGCTGAAGAAAATTGCCGAAGAAGCCCTTTCTGATCTTGATAAGAATACAGTGGATTTCCAGCTCAATTTTGATGATACCCTTAATGAACCGACGGTCTTACCAACGAGAGTTCCACTGTTGTTGGTTAACGGAACATCAGGTATCGCTGTCGGCATGGCTACCAATATGCCTCCGCATAACCTGAAAGATTCCATTGATGCCATTGTAGCATACGTTGATAATCCCGATATCGGGATTGATGAGCTGATAGAGATTATTAAGGCACCTGATTTCCCTACCGGCGGTATAATTTACGGCTACCAGGGTGTCAGGGATGCATATCATACGGGCAGGGGGCGGATCATGATGCGCGCCAAAACCGATGTGGAGCTGACAACCAGTGGCAGGGAAAAGATCATTGTGACCGAGATACCATATCTGGTGAATAAGGCCGAGATGATCCGGAAGACAGCCGATCTGATCAATGAAAAGAAAATAGAGGGTATCTCTTTTATAAATGATGAATCGGACCGGAATGGGATGCGGATTGTCATCATTTGTAAAAAAGATTCGAACTCAAATATCGTTCTGAATAAGCTACTTAAGTATACTCAACTACAGGCAAGCTTTAATGTTAATAACATTGCCCTGGTGAATGGCCGGCCACGTGCCCTGAACCTGAAACAGATTATCACATATTTCGTTAAGCACAGGCATGAAGTAGTTGTGCGAAGGACACAATATGAACTGGAACAAGCAGAAAAGAGGGCACATATCCTGGAAGGATTATTGATCGCCCTTGATAACCTGGATGAAGTTATTAAGCTGATCCGTGGTTCTCGTACACCAGAGGATGCTAAAAATGGCCTTATTAAGAACTTTGAACTCACTGAGATTCAGGCCAAAGCCATCCTGGATATGCGTCTGCAGCGTCTGACCGGACTGGAAAGAGATAAGATCAAGGAGGAATATCAGGAACTGTTAAACATGATTGAGTATTACAAGAAGGTACTTTCTGATGAAGGACTCAGGATGCAGATCATCAAGGATGAACTGCATGAGATCAAGGATAAGTACGGAGATGAGCGGAGGACAGAGATTGTCCCGGACGCTGAGGAGTTTAATCCTGAAGACTTTTATGCCGATGAGGAAATGGTGATCACCATTTCTCATCTTGGATATATTAAAAGGACCCCGTTGACTGATTTCAGGACCCAGGGCAGGGGAGGTGTGGGGGCCAAAGGCTCGACCACCCGTGATGAAGACTTTCTTGAGCATCTGTTTAGCGCAACCATGCACAATACAATACTGTTCTTCACAGAAAAGGGTAAATGTTACTGGCTGAAGGTGTATCAGATACCGGAAGGGACCAGGATATCGAAGGGGCGGGCCATTCAGAACCTGCTCCAGATCGATCCCGACGATACGGTACGGGCATATATCAATGTTAATAACCTGGTAGAGCCTGATTATATTAATAATAATTTTATTGTCCTCAGTACTGCCAAGGGAGTGATCAAGAAGACTTCTCTGGAAGCGTTCTCGAGGCCCCGGCAGAATGGTATTGTAGCTGTAAATATCAGGGAAGGAGATAACCTGATTGAGGCCAGGCTGACCAACGGGAAAAATGAGATACTTCTTGCCGGCCGTTCAGGAAAGGCGATCCGGTTCAATGAAAGCAAAGTACGCCCAATGGGCCGTACTGCGTCTGGTGTAAAAGGGATTACTTTATCCGGAGATCCTGATGATGAGGTAATTGGTATGGTATGTGTGGAAAATGGGAGTCAGGATATCCTCGTTGTTTCTGAGAAAGGATTTGGAAAACGCTCAAGCATAGAGGATTACAGGATTACTAACCGGGGTGGGAAAGGAGTGAAGACTATCAATATCACTGAAAAGACCGGGAAGCTGATTGCCATAAAGGCTGTTGAAGAGGAGGATGACCTGATGATCATTAATAAGTCGGGTATTACCATCCGTATGCCTGTTAGCGACATGCGCGTGATGGGCCGGGCCACGCAGGGAGTGAAACTGATCAATCTCAGGGAGAATGATTCCATTGCTGCGGTGACGAAAGTACAGGGCAATTATGAGGAAGAGTAAGGAAGAGTCGGCAGTCACCAGTAACCAGTCGGCAAGTAAAATACTGATAATCACATCCGGTACACATTGCCCACACCAACCAGGAACGAAGAACCAGGAACGAAGAACCAGGAACCATGAACCATGCATGCCGTACGGCATGCAAATTTCTGGCAAGGAATTTGAACCTTCTGTATAAAACAATTACTTTTAACGCGAAATAATAATTAAACCAAATTATAAATGAAACGAATATTTATTTCTCTGATCCTTATTTCATGTGTTATGATGGCCAGGGCACAGGATCCGGCAGTGCCTACGCTGAATTATAATCAGCTGGAGAAGAAACTGGTTAAGAGTGATGCAAAAATACAGGATCCAAAGCAGAATACAAAATCAAAAACATGGTTTAGCCGTGGGGAGTTGTTCCAGGATATCAATGATGTCAACATTGAATTTCTCCGGTATGGTATGCCTGCCATGGAGATAAAACTTTACTACAATGAACCCACTGAGATCCGCACCAGGGAAGAAGGTGGGGTAGTAACTGAAGAGTTTGTATATGAGCGTATCGTTTTGACCTTAGAAAACGGTACTTTAATTGGATGGAAAGAAACCAAAGTGTTACACGAAGATCCTCTTCCTGAGGCGCTTTCAGCTTACAAGAAAGCCCTTGAATACGATACGGAAGGAAAGCTTGACGAAAAAGTACTTGAAAATCTTAATCGATTGAAAAGGCAGTGTGAAAGTAAAGCCATCATTGCATTTACTGCTCAGGATTTTAATAAATCGGTTGAATACTTTGAGTTAATAATGGATGCAACCAGTACCAGGGTTTATGGCGGTGTGGCTGATACTGTAATAATTTATAATACAGCTCTGGCAGCTAAAAATGGTGACGACCATAAGAAAGCCGCTGAATACTTCAGAAAGGCTATCGATCTTAATTATGGCGGGAGCGATGCCTATTACTTATTGAAGAATGAATACATTATCCTGGAAGACTCGGCTGCTGCTATTGCTGTGCTGGAAGAGGGTTTTGAGAGGTATCCCGATACCTCATTGATCCTTATTGAGATCGTGAATTATTACCTGACAGCCGGTGATGCTGAGAAAGGTTTGGCATACCTTGAATTGGCTGAGCAGAAAGAAACAAGAAATCCATCCATCTATTTTGCCAAGGGTACCTTGTTTGAGAAGGTTGGAGAAGATGAAAAAGCTCTGCTGGCCTATCAGCAGGCCCTGGATATTGATCCTGAATACTTTAATGCATATTTCAATATTGGGGCTCTTTACTATAACAATGCGGTTGAATTGTATGACGTTGCAAACTCTAAGGAGGATCTCAAGGAGTATAATGCCGCCAAGTCAATCGCTGATAAAGAATTGACCATGACCGTTGCACCGATGGAGAAGGCACATGAGCTCAGGCCTGACGACAGGGCTGTTCTTGAAACCCTGCAGACGGTTTATTATCGCTTACAGATGATGGATAAATACGAGGAAATCAAGGTAAAGATCTCAGAATTAAACAAATAGGTGTAAGTTTTAGAAATCAGAAAGAAGGGGAGTGATAATTATTCATTCCCCTTTATTTATAAATACTCTACTTAACATAATATTAATTATAGGACAAATCCCCGGATTCATTACAATCTTTAATCTGCGGGATCCGTCCTATAATTAGTCACTATGTTAAATAACCGCGCTATTGGGTCTTTCCTAGTACAATACTTTATGAAAAAATACTGCAACTTGCGACCTGATTATCATTATTCACCCAAACCGCACCCAGGTTATATTTGGCCAGCGCGCAATAGAGTTTCGATTTCCAATCAGTGTTCAAACAAAAGTATTTGCAAATTCGCTTCGCTCAGTTTGCAATACATTTGTTTATCCAAAATCCCACTTTTATTTGAAAATGATTTCTATATCTTGTTATTTGAATCAGTCCCTTATTTTCCCTTCTTTTTTATGGTCACCTAAAATAGCCGCTATTGAAGCAATAGCCGACAGTGCAAAATTAAAGTACTTAGCAAACTCTGCCAGGCTTATCATGGTTGCCTTAGTTCATTTGTTAATTCGTATGCCTAACGGCGCTAATCGGCCGCGCGATTTTTACGTCGGCTGAATTAGTATTGTTAGCCATTTGTTGGTTACATGGATCATAGGTTTGTGCGGTGACTAGCCTGTATTTTTTTTACCTGTTCATCATTAACCCCAGCTTTCCCGGCGAAGTCAGGCCAACGGCGCACGACTTCAATGACGCGTTGAATCATCTGCTCTGCGCGTGTCTTTTTGATATCAGCCGCTTTGGCAAGGAGTACCAAGTCCTCACGTTTAAACCCATCTCTCTTACCATTTATACTCATTTGGTGCTGACCCGTCCACTCGCCACTGGGGTTCCACGAATAGGAAATGTCGAACGCTGGTGACAGGCGCCATTCACCCCGTCGATACATGAGGAAGGCTATGTTCTTGACGTGATCATCACAATTGCGACCAACTATATTGAAAATGGCGCGCAATACTTGCTGATCCATGTCCTTTCGAGGAAGTCCCATCCTCCGAATGACTTGGATCGCCTGCTCGTACGAATAACTCACAGGTTGTTTGAAGTCATAGTGAGCAATAGCCCCCAAGGACTGCATGTGTAATTTCCTACCGTTCGCTGACCTATCAAATCTTTTCGTCATAAAGTGGCTACGGTCACCTTCATGATGAAGGCAGCACATCGTCATCTCGATACCTGCCTCGACGGCCATTAGGTGATAGGCATACTCGATCTTACCATAGCCCTTCGGGGTTGCAAGTTCTGCATCGCTACTGCTGGTGATTCCATCAAATTTCATTATCCAATATTCGAAGCCCTCTCCCGCATCGACTTGGCCTGACCTAAATTCGTTGATTTCTTTATTCCAAGCGAGAATCGCCTTGGCCCTGGCTCCGCCAGCTGAAGTCCCGACTCGGAGAATATCATTGATTGCTTCTCGGTCCTCCTCACCTGAAAAAACGCCACCGAATCTGGCACGTTCGGCAAGGATATGGTTTGCCAAGTCGACGAGACTTGCGACCTTAACTGCTCGCTTGCTGGTTGGCGGTCCGAGTGTGGCTGGCTCATACTCAAGAGCCCCCATGCCACGACTGCCGACATAACAGAGACGTTCCACTGGATGGAAACTCTCTGCGGTTCGTCCCTGTGAAGCAAGCCAAGCGTCTATTATCGCATTACCGTATTTGTCTGGAAGTGAATCTGCAACCAATCCCGGTAACCCTTTGAAAGTGTTCCGCGCAAGCGCTGGAAACTCATAGGGGAACTCGCTAAGCGGCATCATGAGCGGTGCCAACTGAATACCACTACGCAGGAAGTCAGGTGCGTATTGGAAGACCCCAATCTCCCTGTCCTCAAGCCAAGTGACGGCACCGATTACCCTACCCCAAAGAACGACGCGTGCATCATTATTCATCGTCGTCCTCCCCGTCACCCCATGACCAAGTTGGGAGCTCATCAATAGATTTAGTAGGACGCGCGCGCTTACGCTCTCCGGCGTCCATGCCGACCCGTTCGATTGGTCTCACAGTTGGATCAGGCAGTAAGGCTTCAAGGTTTTGTTGTATGCTAAGCGCAATCATAATCCGAATGAATGTATCCATGGAAACACCTTGGCCTTTTTCAAGCCGACCGATGGTTCTTGGTGAAACGCCAGCTTCCTCAGCGAGTTGTGCTTGGGTTATGTTACGAGAAAGCCTTATGCTTTCCAAGCGCTTGCAGAGGACGGCTTCGATCTGATCGCTCGTTGCTACTGAAAATTCGATGTTATAAGACATATTTTGCTAATTAACCTACATTCACATTATTAATCAGTAATATACTACCAATTAAATGATAGATCAAATATAATGTTATAAATGGTAATTTGTTACCAATTATTTGGATAATATTCCATTTATCAGCAAAATGTTACTGATTTTCCTATGCCAGTATAACCACTTATAAAGCAAGCTGCCTTAAGGTTGAGTTGGAAGTGGTCTTGATTTTTTATGGCTAACGGGAGCTTCACACGCGGTGTTGATTCAAGACACTAGCCCATTGGATTCAAAAAAGTTTATGGGCGTGCGTCCAACTATCGGAAAAAACTGACGCCCCACCGTCGCGTGCAAGCATTTGTTAGGCATTTATGTCCACGTTTCTATTGAAGGTTCATGGTCAGCTGCAAACGTTTCTAGGGTTTTCTCATGGAGAATCAGGTTACTCTAGAATATACCCTCTTTTCTGACTATTAGGTTCTGTTCTTCCAGAAATGTATCAATCCCACGGATTCCTTTTGTACTTTCCTAAAAGCGGATGCAGTTCTTTACGGCCATCGATGTAGACCGCCACCCATTCAGCGAGACGCTTCCCCAGTCGTCGACATCCTTCGATCTGCTTCTTTTCCCGAGGCTCACCTGCTTGTGTTGCTCCATAGTGTGCGGTAAATTGATGACCAGAATAATCAGTCACTCCAAACACCAAAAAACCGTAATTCATCATGATCGTTGTCAGTGCTTGGCATGTCAGTTCCGCTCCGCCGCCCCAACCTCCTTGAGAACTAAAAGCACAGCCAATCTTCCCATCCAGTTTTTGCCAATCCGGCAGAAGTTCTTCCCAAAACTTCTTCATGGTTGATGAAACCGTTCCTAAATGGGTGGGTGAGCCAAGGGCCATACCATCACACCAAAATATGTCATCGCGATTGGCCTCAAGGACTGACTTAAGCCTCACCTCTATTCCCGTTATTTCGCGGACACCTTCAGCCACAAGCCGTGCCATCTTCTCTGTATTTCCGCCTTGGCTGTAATACAAAACAAGTACTTTACCCATTCTCGCTATCCTTTAAGTATTTCGACATAGCCCTAACGGCTGAGCTAACCTGCCGCAAAATTGCGTGGCAGTGACTTTTGATTACCAATAGCTTTGGAGCGGAAGACATACTCTATAAAACCACCGATGTTTTGTGGTCAGAGTTTAGCGGCTTGTTATCGCTAAACCTACTATTTAGAAATCACGCTCCGGGTTTTTGTCCCAGTTGAGCAACAGGTTAGCGCTAGACATTGGTACGAACGTTGCCTTAAGGAAATGGCCATTATAAACTTCGAACAGCTATCTATTATAGACATCCCTTCGATGAGCTATTTTGACGACGTAAACAATAAGTTTATCA
>JADHVS010000199.1 GCA_016783865.1 Bacteroidales bacterium | reverse complement strand
CCTGTCACAACATCAATCGAAATCACACCATTATTGGTGGCGATCCATAGCATGCCATTATCTCCGGTAATCGCATTGATATTATTCTCGAGTGAATTCTCTGAAGTATAGTATTTCGATGCCCTTTTTGAGTTCAGATCCATCTTATATAATCCGCTTTCGGCCGTTCCAAACCATAAGGTATTTTTATCAGCATGATACATAGTTGTGATCCTGTCAGCCGGAATACCATTTGCCCGTCCATATATTTCATTGCTATTCCGGGTGTTCATGTCCACCTTCATGATCTGGCCAATTCCACCCATCCAGAATCCCTCCTCGTTGGTGGTCACAGAAAAGATATTTGATCCGAGGACCTCTTCATACCTGTAGAAAACAAATGCTTCATCAAACAGGGCGGCCAGCCCGTTGCCATAGGTGCCAATCCAGATATTGCCTTCAATATCTTCGAATACCTCCCTGATAAACAAAGCTCCCAATCCATTTTCTTCATTGTAATTTACCAATCCGGCTATTTCGTTATCACCGGCAATGGTTAGCTTATAAACGCCTTCGCCCTGTGTGCTAAGCCAGAGATTTTGCTGGGTATCCAGGAAAATATGGAGAACGGTGGTATTTTTCAGGACAGATTCTGTTTCAATTTTTGTTACAGTTGGAACATTGCTGCCGTTCAGTTCAAGGCTGTACAATCCTTCATCCTGTGTTCCAATCCAGTATATATTCCTCGCTTCATCATGGATTATTGAACTCACTATAGTATAGGGGATCCCGGTTATTTTCGATATTGGGAAAGCTGTATCCTGTTCAGCATCATACTCATACAGATGGAGCCCGTCGTACGCACCCACAAGCATCTTATCCTGGTCGGTAAAACAGACAGCCGACAGCAGTTTCCCGCTGAATGACTTCCGGATAATCGTCGATTCAATCCCGGGAGTAACTTTAATGATCCCCTGGTTCTGTGTAACGAACAGAATGTTACCGGCAGGATCTTCAACAATATCATTGATGGTACTGGTAATTTTTTCATCCGAATGGATGATGGTAAATTTCCGGCCATCATAGCAGGTCATGTTACCGTCATTATGCCCGAACCACAAATTACCTGCCGGATCCCTGAAAGTTGACTTTACAAATGCATCAGGCAGCGAGTCAGTGGTAAAGTCTCCCGTGAAATTCTCTCCGTCAAAACGACACAAACCTTCCCCGGTGCATAACCAGAGATATCCATTCTTATCCTGGTTAACAGAATAAACAAATGGATGACAAATGCCATCCTCAATGCCATATTGCCTGAATTTGAATACCTGGGCTGAGGTTTTAAAGAATAAACCAGCGACTAGGAACAATACCAGGGAAAATGTTCCGAATATTTGCCTCATCATATATATTTTGTGCAACTAAACTTACTTCGGCCTTATCCCAGGCCTTATATCAATCTCGTATTTATATTTCGGCACTCCTCCCAATGGAATAACAAAGAATGGCAATAATTCATTGTATTGGTTCCGCACGTTAACCACCACATTATTATTCCGGATCACAGGAGATTTGCTTTTTATCAGCTGAAGGTCAAGTGAAGTATTCTTTTCCTCATCAAGGATCTGAAAATTATCTTCTCCCCATACATCATCGCCTGAAGCCCTGCTGATCTGCCCTTTCCTGGCCACAGAAACGATCCGTATCATGCCATCGTTGTCCCAGTCAAAATTTGATTGCCTTACTGAAATGGTACGGTCATCCACATAAGGATAAATATGTGATACTTCATTAGGATTATTATGCATCCTGAATGAATACTCGTATGCAAAGGCATTACCCCCCTCAATAGGCCTGTTTTCATTTTTATCGGTACTGAGGAACATACGGTACAAATTACCATCATTCCCGGCTACACCCTCAATGATAATTTTGAAGACATAACCATTCCATTTCTCCACTAACTCTCCCTCAGTCGGATTAAAAGGTCCGAAAATATACCAATTGTTATCATATTGATCGTCCTCTGCAAATGATTTGAATGCCAACAGGTTACCGCTCTTATAATTTCCAGTTGGATTTGTTTCCTGCGCGGCTAAAACACTCCAACATCCGGCTCCCCCAAAAACCTCAAATGTGGTCCTGGTATCAAATGTACCATTCAACTCGTCGTGCTCTCCTCCGCAATCAGGATCCCATAACTTAAGGTATATCGGGCTGGTATATTCAACAGGAATTCTGAAAAAAAATGTCTGGCTGTAATCGTCATCTCCCCACGATGTCTCCGCCTCGTTTCCAAAGGTCATCAGGTAAGGAATATTCTCATCGCTGGCCGGTACCGCTTGTGCCAAAATCCCCTGAAAAGCAAATAAAAATATAATGAATATGAAAATCCTCACTTTCATTACCTTTTGAAATTATTCTAAAAATAAACAAAGATTAAATAACATAATAATTCATAGATGTTAATACAAATATTATGCTAAAATCTTTGGCCTTGCAATTTACTTATTCTTAACACAATATAGAAATTGCTGACCTCCATAATTTTATTGATAAAGTCAATTTTTAGTATAATCCGTTGTAAATTTTGTAAGAAACAGTTAGTTGGTGCCTGCGAGCGAAGGTTCAGGCAAAACCACAATTTTCTTTGTGGTGCAGGCTTTTTGTGTAATCTCAACTCTACCTGGGTTTTCTGTAACACCAAGTTGAATCGTATATATTCCGGGTTTATAATAATAATGGGATGCCCTTGTGCCTGTAGGCCTGGCATAATCACCAGTATCCCAGTAAAACCGGTCGGCATTGAACTGCTGCATGTAGGTTTTCGACCCGTCCAGCTCGATCGCCTGGTTAACTACCACCGTATCAGGTGCCCCTATATGTACCTTATCGGTAATTGAGAATTCGTAATCGGCTTCGTTGAAGAGTACAGCACCGGTAAGCATATCAAGCACATCGAGACGGGCGGTAAAATCACCCGGACCATCAAAGCAGTATGGAGCTTCCTTCCCCCTGATCTTAACCTTGTTATTGATTGTCCATTCGTACATAAAATTTGTGGTATCAATATCCATGGTGCCTGTCTCAAAGAAAACAAAACAATACGAGTCCTGGTCCTGAAACTCACAGTCCTGAAATTCCGGCACAACAGACTGAAATTCATAGATACTGTTCGACCAGCGGTCGCGGTTCGAGGTAATATAACCTGCGGTTAACCCGGGGTCGGAGATTAACGTGGCATCCTGCCTCTTGGAATTAAAAGGTTCGGGAAGATGAACAGGACTAATCCAGGCTTCATTCACCTCTTCCGTAAAAAAGATATCATACCCCCCAACGCCACCCCAGCCATTGGTTGAGAAGAACAATCTGCCATTCTCATGAATCGAGGGATATATCTCATTTTTCCGGGAGTTTACCTGCGGGCCCAGGTTAACCGGTTCACTCCAGTCTCCTCTCTCAAACGTACAGACATACAGATCAAATTGCCCTTCACCTCCTGGCATATCAGAAGCAAAATAAAGTTTCATTCCATCCTGACTGAGTGTGGGATGAAACAGGTTATAAGAGGGATCGTTATGCGGGAAGGGTTGGATGCCGGTCCAGCTCCCATTCGAATATTCCGCAAAAAAGATCCCAACTTTCGATTTGACCTTCCTGTTGTCAGGATCATAATTGCGGTTAAAGTAAATCCGGTTCCCCTGGCTGTTAAATGTAACCGGGCCATCGTATGTAACGGTTCTCAAGTCTTCGGAAAATACTTCAACCCGCGACCATTCGCCATCCCCCTCATCCACAACCCGGAAAATATTCCATGGTGGCTTCCCTTTATCCCCATCATATTTTCGCAGTACATTCATTCGCTTATTGGCAGAAAACACAATGCTGTTCTGGTACAGCACCGGAGCATATTCATCATAACCCCGCTCAGAAAAAGCAGCCCGTTCAACCGAATAGGCCGCCACCTTTTCATTCTGGGCGAATAATGGCCCGGCAATAAACAGGGTCAAAAACAAAGCAGCCATATAATATTTGAACTCTTTCATAATTACCAGAAATAACCCGGGTTTTGTGCCCGGACTACATAACTGAAATCATATCTCATCAGAAATTCATGCGATCCGCTCATGAACCCTTTCATGTCACCCACCGGAAAATCATAAGAATAACCAAATCTGATCTGTTTGGTAATCTGAAATTCAAGTATTCCCACCACCTCGCCAGAAGACTTATATGATCCGGTTACCCAGAACATATCGTCTACAAAAATAAAGCTTGCACTGGCGATGTATAGTAATGGATTATCAATTGTATATTGAACATACCCGCTGGGTTTAAATTTAAAATCCTCATTGAATGCCAGCAGAACACCTCCGGTACCCGTAATATTGTACCGTTTGAAATCATGTGTAATGCCTCTTTTGGTATCATTAACACTCAAAAGGTAAGGAACCGAAACACCCAGATAAAAAACATTGGTGTAATAGTAAGCACCAACACCGAAATTGGGCATAATAAAAGTCTCATCGGAAAAAGCCGGATCTTCATAATATTTCCGGTCAACACCCGACAGATTTTTGCTGATGATATTGGCACCTGCCCTTAATCCCAGCCTTAGACTCCCTATGCCCACATCGAAACGATGACTATAATAAGCAAAAATGTTGTTGCTTCTTTCCGCACCTTTTCCCGCAGAGAGGTTATCGACCTGGAAACCAAGTGCGACCGGACTGTTTTTTAAGGGGGAATGAGCTGTAAAGGCAGCCATTTCCGGGGTTCCTTTCATACTTATCCATTGCTTCCGGTAAAGGGCTTCCATGGAAAAAGATTCCTTGGTTCCGGCATACGCAGGATTATACAGCAATGTATTGAACATGTACTGGTTAAATGGAAGAAAAATGGAATTGTTCTGTGCCATTCCAGCCACTGCCGTAAATACAAAAAACAATATGATAACTACCCTTCTCAATTCCTGTCCCTTGTTATTATGATATAGTTTTTATAAAGATACGTAGCCTGTCCCCTTGTTACCTCAAGTGTGTAGTAATAAATACCATTTTCCACCGGTCGACCTCCACTGTAATTACCGTCCCAGATCAGTTCCTGAGATTCTCCCTCTTCGCCAAGTCCTTTTGATGCCTGATAGATCACATTACCTGTCCGGGTGTAGATCTTCAGGTCATAAGTATCGGTATAATCAAGCCCCTCGATTATAAAATAATCATTGATATTATTACCATCAGGACTGAAACCTTCATAAATCTTCAGATCCCTCCGGATCATGCGCAGTTCGTCTTCTTTGACAGGACAAACGCCATTGGTAATTTCCCAGTTCAGTAAGAATACCACATCTTCATCCAGGTTCTGGTCCCCCAGGTCAACATATGAATTATACAAGGTATCATCTTCAATTACTGCCGGTCCGCTCAATAAAGTCCACAAACCTTTTCCGGCCGTGGGTTCCCCGGCAAACAAATACATATAGTCTGCAAAATAGATTACGGAATCATATTCTGCGAATTCATCGGATCCTCCGGCATTAGCCGGTTCAGGCTCCTCGTATAAGATGATTTCGATTGAATCTTTACTCATGCAGGCAGTTCCGGATAACGGCCAGTTTTGTTCCACCCAATAGAGCATGTAATACTGGCTATCCTGCGGATTAAAGGTGGTGCTGATCTGGGTTTGCGCCTGGCCCGGTGATTGAATAACCAGCCTGTCATCTCCCCTGGCCTGCTCCCAGTGTCCGGTTCCTATATCAGGCAGGGCGACAACTGTGTGATAGTCGGAACACAACTCAACAGTATCCTGATCATTATCAATTACTGTGACGGGCAAACGGTATAATAATATTTCAAGGGTGCCAGGAATGCTGTCGGTATAAGCATTACAACCTTTACCATCTACCACCCTGACCATTTTAATCAGATAATTGGAAGAGTCAGGTGTGGTAACCGAATGGACAAACTGATCCATACTGCCTGAGGTAACAACGGCTGTACTGTTTGGATTAATGCCATCGGTATAGGTAATCGTAAAAGGATAAGAACCATAATTAAAGGTAACCGGCACAGTCACCCCAATCGGATCACCGTCGCTGTCATAACAGACCGGATCCAGTACATCGGATAATATTGTGCCCGATGGTCTTGGATTGATCAACACGTGGGTGACTGGAGTCGTGTCCCTGCAGGCACCGGATGATACCAGGCGACGATAATACCTGGGTGAAAAGAGAGTTATGGTTGTGCGGTGTGCATTGGTACTGTCTCCTTCAACTGCCGACCAGACCATACCATCCGTACTCCTCTCCCATAAAAACTGGTAGTTGGCCCTGTCTCCCCCTGTCAGGGTGGTGGTCCCAAGGAGCGACAGGGTCGAATCGTAGCAGGTTTCGTCCTGCACTCCATTAGTGATCAGGTTATTGCCAATCAGAGCCTGGACAATGACTTCAATTGAATCGCTGATATGGACGCATTTTCCGGACCTGACAACTCTCCTGTAATAGGTAGTGTCGAACAACGCCGGGGGTGAAAGATCTTTGTCGTTTTCACCGGCCATCACTACCCAGTCTGAGGCATCGCCTCTTCCTTCCCACTGGTAGAAATAGTTCTGACGGTCCCCGCCCGTAACATCCGGGAGCTGATCAAGGATCTGTGCCGGGATGGCTCCAAAACAGATGGTGTCCATTCCCGCCACGAAGTTGTTCAGGAGAGAATCCTGCAATATGACCTCCACTTCATTGCTGACCTCTGTGCAGGCCCCTGAAGTTATCCATCGTCTGAAGAGTGTTGTATCAGTCAGGTAACCGGGCTCATGATAGATGGAATCGCTTACACCGGTGGCTGTCATCCATGATCCTTCCTGATCCTTCATCTCCCAGCGGTACAGGTATTCCAAAAGGTTTCCTCCACCCGGTGAGCCGGCCAGCTGGTTTAGCCTCAGGGTTTTATCATCGGCACAGATGGTATCATCACTGGCAATGTTATTCTGGGTAATGTGCGCATGGATAATGATCTCTACAGTATTGCTTACATCGATACAGGCTGAATCCGGTCCGGAGATAACCCATCTGGTGAAATACAGGGTATCCGCGTCACCCTGGAAGCCCGGGGCATACCGGTCCATAATGCTGTCGGTAAGTGTAAAATCGGTCCCGTTTTCGCTGGTGTACCAGCTGTAGTCGTAACTTCCCGGTCCCATGGCTCCGGAGATCACATTTTCGGTAGTCAGCGGCACGGCCACCTCATCCTCACAAATGGTATCATCCGGGATAACAATGTTGCCTTCAATAGGTTCAAGAACGGTGATTGTAATGGCATTACTTGTATCTGTACAAACATAAGCATTGACAATCCTGCGAAAATATGTAGTTGTGTCCAGTGGTTCATAATTAAGTAATGGTCCCCTGTAACCCGGATCAGACCAGCTTGCCGAATCTGTACTTATCTCCCATATGAATTCCCATGTAATAAATTTACTATCACTTCCTGAAACAGTTGGAGCAGGATCAAACATTCTGTCCGGGGTACTCCACTTACAAATAGTATCAGAATAAACAATATCGTTATCAATCAATCTTGGTAGTACTTTAATGGTGAGTATCCCGCTTGTATCCGCAATAGTATCAGCAAGGTTGATAAGCTGTACAATTCTTCTGAAATATATGGTATCGGTCAATGCTCCCGGTACATAATATACGGAATCGTTTTTACCAGGGGCCGGCGACCAGTCGATCTGGTTCGGACTCGTAAACCATTCAAAGCGGAAGGAGTCAATGTGCCCCCCTTTGGGCATGGAGGCAATAAACGGATCTGCCAGGGTAAACTCACAAATATCCTGATCGTCGGGCATCACGTTGAATAACAACCCCCTGAGAGGGACCAGGAGGTTATTTCGGGTAGCACCAACTCCACCTGGAGTAGAGCCATAAAATCCGGTTGTTATATGCTGTCCCTGCTGGCCATTAGAAACTGATTTTTGAACATTTCCAGGCATGCTTGTACCCGAATGCCATATTACTCCTGCTCCGCCTGAACCCCCGGGACCTGTGGGCTCAGTAT
>JADHVS010000031.1 GCA_016783865.1 Bacteroidales bacterium | reverse complement strand
TGAATGAAGATCTGGCAACTGCCAATGACGAACTTGAATCCTTTGCACATACGGTTTCTCATGATCTGCGGTCGCCCCTGAATATAATACTTGGTTATATCCAGCTGATCACGCAAGAAAAAGCCCCAATCCTCGATGAAGAGACATTTAATTTTCTTGGGATCGTAGTCAATTCTGCCAAATCAATGGCCAACCTTATAGAAGACCTTTTGAATTTTGCCCGATCCGGCAAAACAGCCATTCAATTGAAGGAAACTGATCTTTCCGATATTGCAGAGAAGGTCGTTAAAGAGCTGCGCTTGAAAGATCGTGACAGGGAAATCCTGATCGACATCCAAAAGAATATGATCGTTAATGCCGATTCACATCTTATGGGCGTTGTCATGGAGAACCTGATAAGCAATGCATGGAAATATACTTCAAAATCCTTGTCACCCTATATAAAAATGGGAATGGGAATACAGGGATCCGATAACGTATTTTTTATTGAAGACAATGGTGATGGATTCGACCCAAAGGATAATTATAAATTGTTTGCTGCATTCCAGCGTCTGCATCTGAACAGTGAATTCCCTGGTACAGGAGTCGGGCTGGCTACGGTTAAAAGAATTATTGACCGGCACGGAGGCCGGATCTGGGCAAACGGAGAGAAAGGAAAAGGAGCAACATTTTTCTTCACATTACCCGAATAAACAAATTAACATACCTAATCAGTTCTTAACATTAACTAATTTAAAAATAGGAGATTGTAACATGAAAGGTGTAATTGTAATGTGTTTAGCTAATCTGGTCACCGAGGAATTCGGAAAGAACAAATGGGAAGATGTACTTGAAAAAGCCGGCTTCCCCAGAACAACCTTCTTCCTGGCCACTCAGGATGTTGAGGATACAGTTACCATGAAGGTAATCAACTCTGCATGCGAAGTTCTGAATATTTCGCTTCTTCAGGCAGCGAATGCATTTGGAGATTTTTGGATGAATAATTTTGCGGTTAAAATCTACCAGCCATTTTACCGGGGAGTTACTTCCGCAAAAGATTTTCTTTTAAGTGTTGACAAGATCCATGTGACTGCAACTCAAACGATCCCGAATGCACATCCGCCCAGATTTGATTATGAATGGAAAAACGAAAAAACTCTGATAATGACATATAAATCTCCAAGAGGCCTGATTGATTTTCTGGTTGGATTAATCCATGGGGTTGCTAAATATTATCATGAAGATTTAACAATAACCAAGCTGTCATCCGACAAAGTCGAAATAATTTTCAAATAAATCAACTGCCTGGGTTAAAGCAAAAAACGGATAAACTGACCACCTTTTAACGGTTTTAGTTGACCACCAGATTTCCGGAGCAAATTGACCAGGTTTTTTTTCTTTCCATTTCCTCTTTGGTTACCGTACCGGTTTTGATTATTAATTTCCGTTTACTTGTATACCACTAACTGGGGTATGCACGAGTCTCATGTGATTTTTATGAGTAAACTCGCGGGATATGAAAATCCAGGACAATCAATTGGAATTTGAAAAAATGTTCACGAAAGAAGAACAATATCTTGAATATCTTTTCAAGGTTAGATTCCCTGATGGTTATATCAGTAACATTCTGTGGAAGTTTGCCAAAATGAAGGCTTACCTGAGCCATTTTACGTGCATAATTGGTAAGGGTACTCTTCGACTGACCGGAAAGATAAGACGATCTTATCCTGAAACTCTTGGTACAACTTCTGAAAGCCATGTACTTCATGACATGCCTGTTCAACGATTGTAATTGCTTTTTTCCTTAGTTTTGATTGTGTTTTGATAGTATAAGGGTTTAACCCAACTTGCAACTAACCATCGCTAATCTCCCTGTTTTCGGGAGTTTCAGGCTTTATGTTTTCGTTTTCTGGTAACACGGATTTTTTTATAAACGGGTAATATTTGTACCCCAAGGCGTCGTATACTTCACGTACCTTGGGTTCGGGATTCGTACATTTACGAATGTATAATTTGCGTCCATCCTTATTGATCATGGTAACCGTTGCTGCTTTCTGGGAGCTCATAATCCGTACCAAATGCGACCAGTCGTGATGGATCCCTTTTGCTTTTAGTTGGTGTCGTATTGTGTTTACCATTTGATAAGCGAATATGGCAAGTTCCAAATGGGCCATCACGTTTTCATCGGTTTTATGAAAAACGGGCCGTAATTGCAGGTCTGTTTTCAGGGTCCGGAATGACGATTCGATCTCGCGGATAGTGTTGTAGATCATCCAAAAGTTTTTCTCGTCAATGTTTTTGATTGTTGTCCTCAACAGATAAACACCTTCTTCTTTGCGGGTTGCCGGGATTATTTTTTTCCATGTCAGCCCCGTGGCAAGGCTATCTATTGAGCTGACTTCAAGTTGGTAAAACCGGTGCGCACTTGGGTATTTCTCTTTCAACCGACCAATACGTTCCCATACCTTGATGAGCTTTTTCGTTCCGCCTTTCTTCTGTATGCCCTGTTGCACCTGTGCCAAACCTTGTTCAAAATGGGAAGTGAAGTGTTGATTCATCGACATCTCCTTACCCGCTTTGCGTTCACTGCGAATGTATAACAGCGTATCGCTGATACCTTCTTTTTCTATCAGCATCAATTCAATGGGAGATTTTCGTTTGTCGGTGATGATTACCTTCCGGCTATCTTGTTTCACAGCCTTGTAATCCTTCATCGTTGATCGCGACACGCACAAGTAATCATATCTTTCATTTCGAAGCATGGCCAGATTATCATCGGAAGCTATGCCGGCATCTATTACTACCAACGGTTTACGATCGGTTGAAGAGGTGCTTGTGGACAGGTGTCCAATGATATCTGAAAGCGTTGTCGGCTCCCCGATATTGCCCCGGTATATCTGACTATGCTTGACAAAACCTTCCACGTTTACAACCAGGGCAAGGGTTACCAGCCGGGCATCGGAACGCTTTTCCTTGCTGTTGCCAAACATGGCCAGGGAGCTTTTGAGCTTGCGACCTTCAAAATAGGTATTGGTCAGATCATAAAGGATAATCTTGTCCTGAAGGTCAAAAAGCTCATTGGTCTTGCGAGACAAAAATGATTCTATTTTTTCTTTTTGTTTACTCAGGTTCTGACTGATACGATATAACTTGTGATGACTTACCGCCATAGGGTCAATGGAAAAAAGCTCACACACAGCGCTGTTCTCTTTTATCCACTCTGAGGTTGCGTGTTCGGATGCAGGAAATACCGCACGGCTTATGATGTGGGCCAACGACAGGGGAATATCCTCAGCAGCGATACCCGCCTGTTCAAGACAATGCGACATACTCAACTGTTGCAAGGCCTGGTAGCACATCCATTCACTTCCTATTTCACGGGCATTCTCCAATTCAATACTTTCGACATCTATCGCCTGGAAGTTTTTAACAGGAGGATCTGTTTGCACATGGTCTATCAGATTCTTATTGACAATCTCGCTATAAAACTGCACAGCAAGCCTCTCCACAACCGGATTCTGCCCTACAAACAAGTCTGACAAACCCTTGACAAGTTGTTCGATCCGATCGGCCAGTAGTTTAAAGTCCTGTTTTTCTGTAAGTTCAACCAATGTGCCAAGGGATAGGATGGTGCGGTGACGGACTTGGGTGCCCAGGCGATAGCTTTCACACAACCTGTAATAGTTGTAAGTTTTTCCGGTGCTCCGGTCTGTTTTAGGGATGGTTTTGATAAACATGGTGCAAAGATACAACATGAAAAACGATTTGTCAAGTCATTTTCGGGGACTACAAACCATATAAAAAACTTATATGCTTGTATATCAACATGTTAAGATTTTGTAACCATGAAAATATTTTTTACAAGAAAATGTTATGCGCTCATTATGAGCCAGCTGTGAAAATAAATATTTTTTTGAAAAATGAGCTAAACGCAAGTTGGGTTAAGATTTTTTCACCACTTCGCTCACAGTCGGCAGTTTTCAAACAGAAAAGTTCTATCTTGTTTTATTTCCAATAATCCGTATATTTGTGGAATATTAGAAATATAACAGCATGCCGGTTAGCTATCTAGATTTCAGGGAGAAGTTGTATCCTCAGGGAATATTTTCAATAATCCAGGTACGTCTTTATTTCCCTGATTTTAACAGCGATAACCTGCTGTTCTGGCAAAAGAAGGGATACATTTTACGACTCAGGAAAGGTTGGTATTGTTTCAGGGAAGTTACACAGGTACCGGAATTCAGTTTTCTTGTGGCAAACAATCTTTACGCTCCCTCTTACATCAGTCACCAGGAGGCGTTGCTTTTTTACGGGTTGATACCCGAACATATTGTTGATTCAACCTCCGTTACCACAAAGAAAACCGAATCCTTCAACGTTCTTGACAAGATCTACAAATACTATTCAATCCACCCGAGATTCTTTTTCGGTTATGTGTTAAAAAATATGGCAGTAAATGGATGGACGAGGAGTTTCATGATTGCCGAAAGGGAGAAAGCCATCCTCGACCTGCTCTATCTTTTTGATTTCTATAAGACCGAAGAGGATCTGGCCGAAATCCGTTTTAATGAATCAGTGCTGGAAAAGGATATAGACTGGCAAAAAATGGATGAATACCTGGGTAGATTCAACATTAAAATTCTTGAAAAGAAGGTCCGGCTTATTCGAAAAATCCATCAGTTATGATCGCACTCCATGAGATAGTCAGACAATACCCCAAGGAACTTCAGAAGCTTGAATTCTATGATCCGATGGTTAAAGAGTATCTGCACCATCATATGCTGAAATACCTGTTTGCAAACAAATACTCGGACAAGATCATGTTTATCGGAGGTACAGCCCTGCGCTATTTCTATGATCTGAAGCGGTTTTCGGAAGACATCGACCTGGATTGTTTTGATTTGTCAAGATCGCAATTTACTCTGATGACGGATAATCTGCTGAGGGAAATACAGGCTCTGGGTTTTTATGTTATTATCGAGGATAAGAAAAGGTATGAAGATTTAAAGGCATTTCGCCGGGTCTTCGTATTCCCTGAGCTTAAATATCAAATGGGGCTTAGCCAGCAGCGGGAGGCAAAATTCTTTATTAAAGTTGAAGCCGAATCGCAGCATTATGATTATTTGCCTGCCATTAAAACTATCAACTGCTTTGGCGTAACATCCCCTGTACGAACAATGCCATTGGGAATATTGTTTTCTTCAAAGATTGCTGCTGCCATCAACAGGAAAAAAGACAGGGATTTTTATGATGTCGCACACCTGATCAATTTCGCTATACCGGATTTTGGTTACCTGGGAAAAAAATGCAATATCGACAACCCGGAAAGATTAAAGGAAACTTTGCTCAAGGCTGCATCTGAACGAAAACTGAAGACCCGGAAAATATTTGATTGCGAGCATATGCTGTTTAAAAAAGAGGACCTGGAGATGATCCGCTCATTTACAGATTACATTGAGCACTTTGACTTCAGCAGGTTCAATCGTTGATCCAAACTTTTTATCATGAATTTCATAAAATTTTTGTACCCCATTTGTACCTTCAGATCATAACACACTGACAAACAATATTGATTACTTTCTGCATCGGGAAGTAAAAAATTCTTCCATCTAGCCTGAATTATTCATAAAAAAATGGAAAAGTTTGTTATCTCATTGATATTCACTATCTTTGAGGCTACAACGCAAAAACAAACTTTTCCATGAGTAAAGATACGAAAAGCCCAAATTCCGATCTAATTTCTGCGTCAGAAAATTTTTCCACGACCCTTTTTGACCTTTCTCCGGTTTGCAAAAAAACAATCGAATTAAGCTATACAGCAGAGAAGATTTCTTCGGATGGAGGATTGCTACTTCTGAGAGAAGTTGAAAACCAAAGCGGGATATTAAAAGCCATATGCAACTGTATTGAAGAAGACCGCCACCCAGGGTATATCAAACATTCGATCAACTCGATGTTGACCCAGCGGGTATTCCAAATCGCAGCAGGATACGAAGACGCCAACGATTGCGATACCTTGAGAGATGATATGATATTGAAGATATGCGCAGATGTGGCGCCGGAAAGCGGTACCCACTTGTCTTCCCAGCCAACGATGAGCCGGTTTGAAAATTCCCTGTCGCGAAGCGAACTGTACAAAATAGCCGTTGCATTTGTCGATCATTTTATCCGATCCTATACGGAAGAACCTCCGATGATTATTCTTGATTGCGATGATACCAACAGCAATACTTACGGGGCGCAGCAACTGGCGCTGTTTAATAATTACTATGACGAGTATTGTTATATGCCCTTACATATCTATGAAGGCTTGAGCGGGAAATTAATCACCACGATATTGAAACCGGGACGCAGAAGTAAAACCGCCGATGTGTTTTCTATTTTATCCAGGATTATTGTCCATTTGCGTAAGGTGTGGAAAAACACGATAATCATTGTTCGTGGCGATGGGCATTTTTGCAGCAAAGAACTGATGGCTTGGACAAAGGGACATGACAATGTCCATTTTCTTACAGGTCTTACAGGCAATCCATCCCTCAATAAACTGGCCGGGGTAACCATTGACTCGGCAGAGAAACAGTTTAAAAGTACCGGCGAACCGGTAAAACGGTACCATAGTTTTGACTATGCAGCAGGCTCCTGGAGTGAACCACAACGCGTAATCGTGAAAGTGGAAGTGAGCGAAAAAGGCACCAATATACGGTACGTGGTAACCGACATCCGTTGCATAAGAACCAGGGCGCTGTATGAACAGGGCTATTGTGCACGCGGTCAAATGGAGTTGTATATCAAGGAAAGTAAAACCTATCTGGAATCCGACCGTATGTCGTGCAGCCGTTTTGAAGCCAATCAGTTCCGGTTATTCATGCATTCAGCCGCCTACGTACTCTTACACATCCTGCGAAGTGAAACCCTGCGGGCTACCCAGTATGCTACCGCTACCATGAAAACCATCCGGTTGCGCCTGATTAAGATTGCCGCCTATGTAAAGGAAATGAAAACCCGGATCAAAATTGAGTTCCCAAAACAATTTCCGGATATGGAAGTGATTGCAAATTGCCTGGGGATCTTCACCGTGTTACGATGTTAGTGCATTGTTGAAAACCCTTGGAAACACCAGCCAAATCATCAGATTTACAGAATAAACCCCGCAAACCGCACAGCGGACGCGAAGAACATTGTTAATAACCCGAAAAAACTGTTGGTAACGGCGATTTTTGAAGAATTTTACATGAATCCATAAACTTTTTCCAGGCAAAAGCCTGCATCAATATCTTCAAAGTATCCCAACCTGCGTAATTTTTTGTCTTCGCCCCGGAAATGGTACGGCTTTTTATCCGAATTTTGAGTTTATGAATAATTCAGGCTAGTATTCGCGCATATTTTTTAAATTTTCACTATCTTTACTTTTGATTAGATCTTATATCCAATAAGCTAGTTAAATTTCTTGAAACTATTCATCAAAAATATGGTTTGTATCCGCTGCCAGATGGTAGTAAAGTCCGAACTGGAAAAACTTGGCCTCCATTATGTTGATGTAAAAATTGGAGAGGCAGAAATCATTGAGAATATCCTTCCGGAACAACTGGACCAATTGGATATCGCTTTAAGAAAATCAGGACTGCTTCTGATGGATAGTAAAAAAAGTATTCTTGTTGAGAAAATAAAAATTGCCATTATTGAACTGGTACATTATACAGAAGAACAAATCAAGGTGAACCTCTCGGATTACCTGAGCGAAAACCTCAATCACGATTACACCTATCTTGCCAACCTCTTTTCGGAAGTTAAAGGGATAACCATTGAAAAATTTTATCTGACACATAAAATTGAAAAAGTAAAAGAGCTGATTGTATATAACGAGCTTTCTTTTACCGAGATAGCCTATATGATGCGCTATAGCAGTGTAGCCCATCTGTCAAATCAGTTTAAAAAATTTACCGGTCTGACTCCATCGCACTTTAAAAAGCTCAAAAACAAGAGGCGTGGCACTCTTGAAGAAGTGTGAATTATGTAAGATATCCCAGGAATTGTGTAACGCATTTCCTGCATTGTTTCCCGAATTTTACATACGTTTTGATTCAATGGATTTTTTCATGAATATATTATTAATATATCCAGAATGCCCGGATTCCTTTTGGAGTTTCAAGCATGCTTTAAAGTTTATATCAAAAAAGGCAGCAGTGCCCCCGCTTGGATTAATAACCGTATCGGCAATGCTCCCGTCAACATGGCATAAAAGACTGGTTGATATGAACATAACAGCACTTCGAACAAGCGATATCCAATGGGCCGATTATGTTTTTATAAGTGCCATGTACATTCAAAAAGAATCAGTGAGCAAAGTAATTGCTGAAAGTAAAAAACTGAATAAAGCAATTGTTGCCGGTGGCCCACTTTTCACACAAGAATATGGGAACTATCCCACGATTGATCATTTTATTTTGAACGAAGCGGAGATTACCATGCCTCTTTTCTTACAGGATCTAAGTGCAGGGCATCCTCAAAGAATTTACAAAACCAGTGAATACGCCGACATTTCACAAAGTCCGGTACCCGATTTCCATTTGTTGTCCACAAAAGATTACGCTTTTATGAATATCCAGGTTTCCCGGGGTTGTCCGTTTGCGTGCAATTTTTGTGAAATAACTGCACTATTAGGGCATCAAGTCAGGATGAAGGATACTGCACAAATTATTAATGAACTGGACGTATTGTTCCATAAAATCAAATGGCGCGGGCCGGTATCTATTGTTGATGATAATTTTATCGGGAATAAAAGCGAAATAAAAAATAATTTACTGCCAGCGATGAAAGAATGGATGCAGTTGCATAAATATCCATTTACGTTTAATATAGAAACAACCATTAATCTTGCTGATGATGATAAATTGATGTCATTGTTGGTAGAAACAGGGTTTAACTCTACTTTTATAGGCATCGAAACCCCTGAAGAAAAGTCCCTTCACTATTGCAACAAAGTACAGAATAACAACCGGGACCTATTAGCAAGCGTCAAAAAAATACAAAAGGCCGGGTTGCAGGTCTCAGGAGGATTCATCGTTGGTTTCGACAGCGATACCCCGACTGTTTTTCAACGTCAAATTGACTTTATTCAGCAAAGTGGGATTGTTTCGGCTATGGTTGGCTTATTAAATGCACCTAAAAATACCAAATTGTACGAACAATTGGAAGCAGAAAACAGGTTAACAACAGAAGCCACCGGAAGTAACACCGATTTATCCATGAATTTTATCCCCAAAATGAACTACAATGAACTATTAGATGGGTATAAAAAAATAATTCATCATATTTATAAAACCAAGCCATATTATAAAAGATTACGACAGTCGTTGTTAAATTATAACTCACAATATCGCAGGCAGACAAAAATCGACTTTCCGCTTCTCATGGCATTCATTAAATCAGTTATGGTCATAGGCGTTCTGAACAAAGGAAGAGGCGAATATTGGAAATTAATCATATGGACCCTTTTCAATCGACCCGGATCGATTGTTGACGCCATTACTTATACCGTTTTTGGCTATCATTATCAAAAGGTTTACGGATTAAAAAAATAAACACATGCAAACTATCGAAGTTGAAAAATCGAAAACGCATATCCTTATTGAAATCATTGAGTATGTTCCTAATTCGGTGGTAACCAAGACGATAATCCGAAAAACAACTGGAAATATCAGTGTTGTGGCCATTGACACAGGTGAAGCTTTAGCAGAGAAGGCCTCTCCTTTCGACACCTTCCTTCAAATTATTGAAGGCAAGGCAGAAGTGGTGATTGATGAAAAATCAAACATACTTCAAATGGGACAGGCCATCATAATACCTGCCCATACCTCCAATGTTGTGAAAGCAAATGAGCGGTTTAAAATGATTTCGACTGTTATCAAAAGTGGATATGAAGTGAATACAATAGCAATGTAAACAACGTTCAGATTGACATTAGCGGCAGTCAGGACCACAAAAAAAGTCCCGCCAATGGCGGGACCTAAAAATATTAAATGGTTATAATATTATAACTATGCTAGTTTAACATTTACCGCATTTAATCCTTTTTTGCCTTCTTCCAAATCAAACGTTACTTCGTCATTCTCCCTGATACTGTCTTTTAGTCCATTTGAATGCACAAAATACTCTTTTGGTGAATTTGCGTCTTTAATAAATCCGAATCCTCTCGAATCATTAAAAAATTTAACTGTTCCTTTGTTCATGATATGAATTTAAATTATGGCACAAAGGTACGCTTAATTATCATAGTCTCCTACATTTGTTCAAACAAAACCAAATTATGAAATATCCATACAAACACCGTTTATACCATCCGTGAATGTTAATAATGGATATTCCATGTTGATACCTCCAACGTCATACGTCATACGTCCCACGTCCCACATCCTACGTCTTTCCTCCTCCCAGATAACCTTCCCGTGTCAGGCGTGTCTATATTTTTAGTATCCTTGCAAAAAAAATACAGATGAAAAAATATGCACTTCTGCTTGGACTGTTTATCTCTGTCACAGGATTCGGCCAGCAATTAATTCTTCAAAGCTATACCAACACCCACGAAATCGAAACGCTGTATGCAACGGGATTGGTTTCTATTCACCACACCGGTGCTGATTTTATCATTGCCACGGCCTCACATGAGATTCCAGCCGGTGCACTCACCCTGAAACACGATCCATGGAGCTCCGAAGCCCGCTATTTTCTGGTTTGGTTTCCGGAAGATAACACCCGGGAAGCGTTGAACCAGCTGACAGGTCAGTATAATCTGCTTTACTCAGATGCCGGCAAAGCGATTGTGGAGGTGCCCTTCATCTCGCAATCGGGACCAAAATCCCTGGTACATGGCGGTGTTGTAAAGATCTCCCCGGCAAGCTCCTGGAAACCAGAAGCTGTTGAAAACTCCAGGTATGTGATCGATACCTTTCCAATCATCAATGATATGATCGCATTGGTTGATACCGGAGAGTTCATGCCTACCATGCGCCACCTGGAAGGGTATGGCACACGGTATTGCCAGTCGCCCCAGGCGTTTGAAGCTCAGGATTGGATCAAAGCGAAATTTGAGGAGTACCCTGAACTGGAGGTTGAGTTGCAGGATTTCCCTTATTGGGGAGGATCCTCCAGCGATAATGTCATTGCCACGTTACCCGGGACAGTCAACCCGGACGAATACATCGTTGTTGGGGCGCATTATGATTCGTTCGCATGGGGCCCAACTGCGCCCGGCGCCGACGATAACGCTTCGGGTACTGCTGCAGTCCTTGAACTTGCCCGGATCCTGAGTCAGTATGAATTCGACAAAAGCATTGTCTTTTGCGCCTTCTCAGCTGAAGAGGAAGGATTGATTGGAAGTGAATACTATGCTTCCCGGGCACAGACCCAGGGGATGGATATCCTGGGTTATTTTAATTTCGACATGATCGGGTACAGGCACCAGAGCGACCCAATCCATACCGATATGATTGCCCCGCCATCAGCAGCCGAACTGGTGAATTTCTACAAAGGAGTAGTCGCCATCTATCTTCCTGACTTCGAGGTATTTGACGCACAGCTTTCCGGCGGCGACAGCGACCATACTTCATTCAACAACAATGGGTACATGGGCATCTTCCCGTTTGAGGATGTCCCGAACTACAGCCCTTATATCCATACCAGCCAGGACCTGGTTGGTCCCAGTGTCAATTGTCCGGAGATGGCCTCGACCTTTATTCAGGCTAATCTGGCCTCTCTTGTTTCCCTTTCTGTTCCATACGATCCGGTAGGCATGGAAGATCCGAAAAGAGATTTTATGGCTTTGCGGCTATACCCGAATCCTGCCACCTCAACCGTAACCTTTCGGGCCATGGTGAAGGAGCCACTCAATATCGTTATCTATTCAGGCTTGGGACAACAGGTACTTGAAAGAATAGTACATGGACAACTATCGGTTGATGTTACAACATTGCCCTCAGGAGTGTATATGGTTCAAGTGGCATTGCCTGATCGGACGGAATTTCACCGGTTGATCGTTAGCTCCTCACGTTGACATGATGTTAACTATGTGTTAAAAACGCATTTCTCCAATCTGTCTTCCGGAGATGGATGTGTGCTTAAAAAAGCCGGAGGATGAGGCATGGTATTCAGCCAAATCCTGAAAATCTCATCGGATAACGTGTAATGAGCAGGGTTCGACGGTTACCCGTATTTTTTTATCCATATTTTTTGCCTTAACACCTATATTTTATTTATATTCGTAAGATATTAACCAAAAAAACATTGCTTATGAAAAGAGTTTTACCCATCGGAATGATGGTGCTGGTTGCATTATTCATCATGTCCAGTGCCTCGGCACAAGTTAATCCAACCGCTGCTGAAATAGCAACGGAGATATCCTTCCTTCCCTCCGGAGTGACACCGGCCCCTCTCCCACCAACAGATTCAAGAGGCATTCTCTGGGATAACGGGCCATTTGTTACCCATCCGGGCGGAGGCCCCGGGGGATCTGATTATAGTCAGCTTGAGAATCCTCCCAACACAACATTGGGTTTCGGGGTACAGGTTTCGGCAAACAACCGGTTAGCGGATGATTTTGACGTTCCCCCAAGCGGTTGGGACATCGATTCCATCATTGTATTTGCTTATCAAACCGGTTCTACTACTACTTCAACCATTACTGCTGTTAACATGCGGATATGGGATGGTGAACCAGGCACTGCAGGAGCTACTGTTATCTGGGGTGATGAGACCACAAACATCATGACCGATACCTATTGGTCAAACTGTTATCGGGGTAGTGACCTGATGGCTACAAACCGTCCGATCATGAGGAATGCCTGTACAACCACCGGACTGTCCCTGAGTGAAGGAACCTATTGGGCAGACTGGCAAATCGATGGCACTGGAAGTTCCGGTCCCTGGGGCCCGCCCATTACAATTCCCGGACAGTATGAGACAGGAAATGCCGTTCAATATACCTCATCCAGTGGTAACTGGAATCCGGCACAGGATGGTGGTTCCGGCTTTCAGCAGGGTATGCCCTTTGAAATCTGGGGGCCTCCTCCGCCCGCCCCTCAGATTGACTGGAACCCTCTGGAGTTTATTGTAGCACTGCAGATCGATGAAACCTACGTGGAGATTCTTACGATCTATAACCTTGGAGATGCTGACCTGGATTTCAACACGGACATTGTCTATACAGACGCCCCCATGTGGCTTTCGGTCACACCAACCTCAGGAACCGTTGCACCAAACGACTCCATCAAACTGGATGTGACGTTCAACTCAGCCGGGCTGCCGAATGACACGTATACCGCCGATATTCTCATAGCCAGCAACGATCCGGTAACTCCTGTTGTGGAGGTGCCAGCCACACTGGATGTGATAACAGGTGTTCCGGAAGCCTCAAACAGCGGAATTTTGATTTCATACAACAACGGACAACTCATCATCACCTCCCCATCACCAGTCCAGGATATCAGAATCTACAACCAACTGGGCCAGGTTGTTGAACAAACAAACGCGACACGGGTGATCACAGCATCTTACAAAAGTGGAATTTATTTTATAAGGGTTTCTGCGCTGACCGGAGAAGTGGTGAAGAAGGTGTTTATCGATTGATAGATCTGCTTTCCAAAAAAAGAGGCTGCCCATTCGGACAGCCTCTTTTTTTAGTTGGTTGGATTACTTAATAAAACCCTGGGCTACAGAGTCAGCGTGAGCTTCCTCAGCCTGAGCCTGTGCGATGGAGTCAGCAATTCTTTGCTGCTCTGCCTGCACCATTGCTAATGAATCAGCAACACGGATGGAGTCAGAGATTCGTTTTTCTTCCAATTCTTTTGCTGTGGGGCCGCAAGCCGAAAGAAAGGCTACAGCACCAACTACTAATACGATTGCAATTTTTTTCATCTGTTATTGATTTTTGGAATTCGAAGCAAAAGTACTCTATCGAGGGGATTCACTCCAAATTTTCGGGAGACTATTTTTAACATTTTTTAACATTTATATATAACTTACTGATTATTAGTAATATATTTTTTCAACAATTTTTAATGATCTGCCAATGATCCGGGTGTTTGTTTGGATAATAACTTCCGGGAAAGTCAGTGAAAATAAGTATTTTTGATGCGAACATGTGAAGTACTCTGGTATGTTAATTCCCTTGGCAGAGCAGTTGAGACCGGCAAACCTGGACGAATATCTGGGCCAGGCACATCTGGTTGGGAAAGATGCTATCCTGCGAAAAGTAATTGAATCGGGAAATGTCCCCTCAATGATTCTGTGGGGACCTCCGGGAGTGGGTAAAACCACACTGGCCTATATCATTTCCAAGCAGTTAAACCGGACTTTTTATACCCTAAGTGCTGTCAGTTCGGGTGTGAAAGATGTTCGAGAGATCATTTCCAGTGCTACCAAAAGTGGAGAGAGTCCCTTCCTGTTCATTGACGAGATCCACCGGTTCAGTAAATCCCAGCAGGATGCCCTCCTTGGTGCGGTGGAAAAAGGGGTAGTGACATTCATCGGGGCTACCACAGAGAATCCCTCTTTCGAGGTGATCTCTCCCCTGCTGTCCCGGTGTCAGATCTATATTCTCAAAGGGCTGGAGGAGGAGGAACTTATCCGGCTGATGAACCTGGGCAAAGAGCGCCTCGAAAAATCACTGGGGATCACTATCCGGATTGAAGAGCAGGAGGCCCTGTTACGGATTTCCGGTGGAGATGCACGGAAACTGCTGAATGCATTGGAGTTGGTGACAGCCACAGCCTCCAGGAAAGATCCGGAGGTGGTGATCACCAATGAACTTACCCTGGGGATCATCCAACAAAACCTCGCCATCTACGACAAAGGGGGCGAGATGCATTACGACGTTATCTCTGCCTTCATCAAATCAATCCGGGGGAGTGATCCCAATGCGGCGGTTTACTGGCTTGCCCGCATGGTTGAGGCCGGAGAAGACCCCAAGTTCATTGCCCGGCGGATGGTGATCCTGGCGTCTGAAGATATCGGGAATGCCAATCCCAATGCCCTGTTGCTGGCTACCTCCTGTTTTCAGGCCATCGACGTGATTGGCTATCCCGAATGCGACCTGATCCTGTCGCAAACTGCCATCTACCTGGCCTGCAGCATCAAAAGCAATGCCTCCTACCTGGCTATCCGGAAAGCTGCTAAAACATTCAAAACGCATGGAGACCTTCCTGTTCCGCTTCACATCCGGAATGCCCCAACCCAACTGATGAAAAATATCGGCTACGGGAAAGATTATAAATATGCCCACGATTATGATCAGAACTTTGTGGATCTGGAGTTTTTACCTGAGAAGCTTTCCGGGACAACGTTTTACGATCCGCAGAATAATCCGAGGGAAAATGAACTACGTGCCCGCTTGAAAGCGTTATGGAAGAAGAAGTACAGGTATTAGAGATCTGGATATAGGATATAGGATATAAGATATAGGATGTAAGTTATGGGATAGAGGAAATAGAAATTGGAACTTGATTATTGATTATTATATCATATGGTTTTACAAGAGATCCCAAAAATAAGTTTTGCCGACAGTGGCAACTTCCTGTTGATAGCCGGTCCCTGCGTGGTAGAAGACAATACCATGCCCCTGCAGATTGCAGAGAGGATCCTACAGATCTGTGACAAATACCAGATCCCGTTCATTTTCAAGGCTTCCTATAAAAAGGCAAACCGTTCACGCGCTGACTCATTCTCAGGCATTGGAGACGAAAAAGCCCTGAAAGTGATCCGGAAAACAGGAGATTCACTGAATATCCCTGTGCTAACCGACATCCACACTGAACAGGAGACGGAGATTGCGGCCGGATATGTAGATATCCTCCAAATCCCGGCTTTTCTCTGCAGGCAGACTGATTTGCTGGTTGCTGCAGGAAAGACCGGAAAACCTGTCAACATTAAAAAGGGCCAGTTTGTTTCTGCCGGCTCCATGAAATTTGCTGTTGAAAAGATCTACCAAACCGGAAATGAGCAAGTGATTCTGACCGAGCGGGGTACGATGTTCGGGTACCATGATCTCGTGGTGGATTTTCGCAACATCCCTGAGATGCAAAAGTTTGATGTTCCGGTTGTTGTAGACGTTACTCACGCGCTTCAACAACCCAATCAAACCAGTGGGATAACGGGAGGACGGCCTGATCTCATCGCAACCCTTGCACGGGCTGCCATTGCAGCCGGAGCTGATGGCATTTTCCTTGAGACGCATCCGAGTCCGGCAAACGCCCGATCCGACGGCGCCAACATGCTCAAGCTGGATTTGCTGGAGAGTGTGATTGAAACCCTGGTCAGAATCCGGAAAGCATTGTAACCGTCACCGTGACATCAGTCAATAACCACCTTTTTGATTCCGCCAGTCTCCTCATGGAAGTTCACCTTCCATTTTGAAGCAGGCAGGTAGGTAACAACACCCAGCTGGCTGATGAGACACTGGGTCTCTTTCAATGAGCCATCAGGTTGTTTTACACTGACTCTGGCCAGTTCCGGAATCCGGTAATAAAATCCCTGTGTTTTGGTCTTTTCCAGCGCCCTGTTCAGGTAACTGGCCACCTGGTTCGTATTCCCAACCCGTTGAACTTTTATGGTCACTACCCGTCCTCCCATTTCATCCAGCTCCATGACACCCCGGCTCGGTAAAAACTTGAAGATCGGGATCTCCGTATTGATCTGATTGGCTAACGGGATGTACTTATAATCATAGGTATATGTCTTCTGGATACTGATCCCGGTAAAGAGCTTCATATACTCCTTTTCCAGCAGTTTCAACTGGGTATCCATGTACTCCAGGGTTTCCTGGTTATAACTCACCTCCTGGTAGCCGGTTAACAGGTTGAACCGGTTATCCTTGATCTTGGAAATGAAATCGGCAGCTTCCCTTGCTTTCTGCTCCGGGGACTTCTCCACCATCGTACGTTTCAGGATCTGACGTTCAAGTGTGAGGGTATCGATACTGACCTTCCGTATGATGGTATCAACTTTCTCAAAAACACTAACATCAGCATAATACTTAAAGATCTCAGGGAAAACATCCTTCTCCGTGAGGATGGTTCCATCCTTATCCTTGTAAATACGTATGATCTGTTCTGTTGTATCCACAGCATCCGGAAGTGTTCCAAGGATCAGTCCGGATTCATTGAGGATGAGCAATCCAGCTTTTTCGGTCTTGGAAATCTTTTCTCCCAGCTCAACAAAGTAGTATTGTCCAGGATCAGGTTCTGCCGAAGTGGTGATCCTGATCCCACTGATCCTGTATTCAACAGTGTTGGCCATGACCACATTCTGTAATCCAAGGTAACGTAATGCATATTCGGCATAGGGCCCTTTGTAGTTTTCGATCCGGTCGATGACCACTTCGACATTTACCACTGTTCGCGGGAGTGCGTAGAAGATGCCTTGTTGTGTCCTGGGTACCGTGGTCTGATCAATATGGTAAACACTGATCTGGGCTTGAGCCAGAATGGTCATAAATATACAGAGAAGGGATATCCCTCCCTGATAAATCGTGGTACGCTTCATGATTTCAACGTTTATTTTATTAACGCATAAACAACAGTTCCCGGTATTTCGGAAGAGGCCATAATTCATCATCTACCAGCATCTCGAGCTTATCGACATGATACCGGATCTTCTCAAAATAGGGGTAAACCTCATGGCTATAAGCATCCGCTTTAGCCTCCGCATCCTCTATTATATTGGCCACCTTCCTGGCTTCAATCATAGTGTGTACGTAAGTCTTGATTTTATCAACATGTTCTGAGATTTCGGTGATGGTCTCCATCTGGTTGTGTGACAGCTTACCATATGTTTGATAATCAAGCACCTGTTTCAATCCTTTCACATTGTCGATCAATGTATTCTGATATTTGATTGCGATCGGAATGATATGGTTGGTTGAAAGATCGCCGAGTACCCTGGATTCGATCTGTATTTTCTTGGTGTAATGTTCCAACCTGATCTCATACCGGGCTTCCAGTTCCCTTTCCGAGAGCACCTGGTTCTCGGTAAAGAGCTTCACGGATTTAGGCGAGATCAGGGCTTTGATAGCCTCTGGCGTGGTTTTATGGTTCGACAGTTTTCGTTTGGCAGCCTCATTCACCCACTCTTCACCGTAATTATTTCCTTCAAAGCGGATGCGTTTCGATTCAATGATATACTGTTTCAATACCTGAAAGATCGCATCATCCTTTCTCATTTTTTGTCCGATCAGCTTATCCACTTCCACTTTGAATTTTCTAAGCTGATCGGCTACAATCAGGTTGATGGTTACCATGGCCGGGGCGCAGGTCTGGGAGGAGCCGACAGCCCTGAATTCAAATTTATTTCCTGTAAAGGCAAACGGGGATGTCCTGTTCCGGTCCGTATTATCAAGTAATATTTCGGGAATCTTAGGAAAGTTCTTCAGCAAGCCGGTGTCGCCATCGGTACTGATCCGGATCTTTTTATCACTCTTCTCGATGATATTCAGTAACTGTGTAAGCTGTGCGCCAATGAAGGCGGAGATAATAGCCGGCGGCGCTTCGTTGGATCCCAGGCGGTGATCGTTCCCGGGAGAGGCGATGATGGCCCTGATCAGGTCAGCGTGTTCATGAACCGCCATGATGGTATTCACCAGGAAGGTAAGGAACCTCAGGTTGCTCTTTGGTGTTTTTCCGGGAGAGAGCAGGTTTTCTCCGGTATTGGTCATCAAGGACCAGTTGTTATGTTTTCCAGAGCCATTCACGCCGGCATATGGCTTCTCATGAAGAAGCACGGTAAAATCATGACGTTTGGCCACTTTATCCAGCAGGTGCATCAGAAGCTGGTTATGATCAACCGAGAGGTTGGCCTCCTCAAATACAGGAGCACATTCAAACTGGTTGGGAGCAACCTCATTGTGCCGGGTTTTCACCGGAACGCCAAGACGGTGTGCTTCCAGTTCAAACTCCTGCATGAAAGCCATGACCCGTTGTGGAATTGTGCCGAAATAATGATCTTCAAGCTGCTGATCTTTGGCGGAGGAGTGCCCAAACAGGGTTCTTCCTGTAAGCATCAGATCAGGCCTTGCCTGAAACAGGGCCTCATCTACCAGGAAGTATTCCTGTTCCCATCCGAGGGTAGCAAATACCTTTGAAACCTCCTTGTCGAAATAGTGACAGACATCCACAGCCGCTTTGTCGACAGCATACAGTGTCTTTAGTAATGGGGTCTTGAAATCAAGGGCTTCACCGGTGTAGGATACGAATACGGTCGGGATACAGAGCGTACGGTCCATGATGAAAGCCGGGGAGGTCGGATCCCAGGCAGTATAACCCCTGGCTTCGAATGTGCTTCGAATGCCTCCGCTCGGAAAGCTGGAAGCATCAGGCTCCTGTTGAGTTAGCTCAATCCCCCGGAACTTTTCAATCCCTTTCCCTCCTTCCACAGGATCAATGAATGCGTCATGTTTTTCTGCGGTAGCTCCTGTCAAAGGTAAAAACCAGTGTGCATAGTGAGAAGCCCCGTTATTGATGGCCCATGATTTCATCCCTGCCGCTACCTGATCGGCAATCCTGCGGTCTATCTTAATCCCTTTTTCTATCGCGTTCATCACCTGCTGGAAAGCCTCCTCTGTCAGGTACTCCCGCATGGCAGCTTTGTTGAAAGTAAGCTCTCCAAAATATTCAGAAGCTCTTCTGTCAGGAAAGGTCACCGACTTTCGTTCCCGGCACATAGCAGCCTGCAGAGCTATAAAGCGTATATTGTCCATAGTGTGATTCTATTAAATGTGGTTATTCTTATCCATTCGCAATTCGCGATGTGCGATGCGAGATAATATATATGCCTGCAAATGTAATTAATCCATTTAAAATTAAGAGCTCAAAGCCAAACTTATAACCAAATAATAATTCAATGGAATAGGTGCTTAGAAGGTAGCAGATGAGTGGTGAAAGAATGGCTACCAGAGGAACAAAGCGGTCTTTTACCCCACGCCTGGTAAAGAGTCCAAACGCATAGAGGCCCAGCAGAGGCCCATAGGTGTATCCGGCTACGGTAAAGAGTTTATCGATCACAGCCCGGTCGTTGATGGCTCTGAAAACGACGATAACAACCAATAGAATGATCGCAAAAGCGATGTGAACCAGGTAGCGGATCTTCTCTTTCTGCTTCTCCGTTAGCGAGCTCTCTTTGTTCATTCCAAGAAAATCGATACTGAATGATGTGGTAAGGGAGGTTAATGCGCCATCTGCGCTTGGATAGGCTGCAGAAATGAGTCCGATGATAAAGACAATCCCGGCCAGAGGTCCCAGGTGCTGAATAGCGATGACCGGGAAGAGATCATCCGAACGAGCTGGCAGGTCCAACCCTTTGTAACTAGCAAAAAGATAGAGCGAGGCACCCAGAAAAAGGAAGAGAAAATTTACAAACATCAATACAATCGAGAAGGAAAACATGTTCTTCTGAGCAGCTTTCAGCGACCTGCAACTCAGATTTTTCTGCATCATCTCCTGGTCGAGACCAGTCATCACAATAGCGATGAAAGCTCCGCTCAATATGCCTTTCAGGAAGTACCGTCTGTCACTCCACTCTCCAAAGAATATTTTCGAGTATTCGTTATCAAGAACAGTGTTCGTCATATCTCCGAAACTCAACCCCAAACTTTTGGTGATCAGGTAAATCGATAACACCAGGGCAAAGAGCATAAACGTAGTCTGAACGGTGTCGGTCCAGATGATGGTCTTGATCCCTCCTTTGAAGGTGTATAGCAGGATAAGGGTGATGAAGATCAGGGTGGTGACCCAAAACGGGATTCCCCAGGCATTGAACACGAAAATCTGCAACACATTCACCACCAAAAACATACGAAATGAAGCGCCGATTACCCTGGAGAGTATAAAATAGAAAGCCCCTGTTTTGTATGACCAAAAGCCAAAGCGGCTCTCCAGGTAAGAGTATATAGAGGTGAGGTTTAGTTTGTAATAGAGCGGCAAAAGTACCGTGGCAATGACCGCGTACCCTATCAGGTATCCGAACACCACCATCATATAGGAGAACTGGGTGTCTCCCACCCAGCCGGGCACCGACATGAATGTGACTCCGGAGAGGGAAGCGCCGATCATCCCGTATGCTACGACGACCCATGGCGACTCTTTATTCCCGATGAAAAAAGCACGGTTGGTAGCGCGGCGGGCCGTGATCCAGGTGATGAGGAAAAGAAGTGCTGTGTAAGCGAGAAATATCGTAAGAATCAGGGAAGGAGTCATGAAATGGATAGTGAGGGTGGTGAGGGTGGTGGGGGTGGTGGGGATAGTGAGGGTGGTGAGGGTGATGAGGATAGTGGAGGTGGTGGTAATGGTGAATTTTCTGAGGACTGCGGACTGAGGACTGCGGACTGTGGACTGCGGACTGATTTGGCAAAAGTCAATAGATCGGGGAAGGAGAAGTCGATGAGTTTATGGCCTTTTTTCAGGTAGGACTTATTCTCCGAAAGAAAGACGGTTTTCATTCCCAGCCTGCGGCCGAAAATCATGTCGGAGAGGGTGTCTCCAGCCATTACAGCCTGTCGGAAGCGGATTGCCGGACACTCTTTCCGTGCTTTCAATCCCATGCCAACATTGGGTTTCCGCATGAATGATCCTTCCTTCTCCAGGTGAGGAGAGAAATAGATGGCATCAATCCGGCCACCTTGCTGCCTTACCTCTTTCTGAAGGCTCGTATGAATCACCATCAATTCTTCTTCCGTCATGATCCCTTTGCCAATTCCCTGTTGGTTGCTCACCACGATTATCTGACCGAAGATTCCGGATAGGATCTTGAGGGCTTCCATGACACCGGGCAACCATGAAAACTCCTTCCATTGTGTTACATAGCCATCCACGATCCGGCGGTTAAGCACCCCATCGCGATCCAGGAACAACGTCCACTTTTTATCAATCATTAAATCGCTTAAATTCATCCTGTGCCTGTTTGAAGGTTTCCGGGATCCCGATATCAAGAAAATATCCCCCGGAAGGGAATCCGTACATCCTGGATGTTGCGTAATGCTGCTCAAAACAATCTTTTTCGATCGAAAAGCGGCCCCGGAACTCTGGTTCCATTAAAAACGTTTTCTCAATGATATAGAGACCTCCGTTGATGTATCCCTTCCCCGCATTCTGCTTTTTTTCTGAGAACCCAACAATCCGGCGGTTTCTGTTCATCGTTACCCGCCCGTACCTTCCTGTCTCCCGGAGTTCCCTCAAAGCAATGGTAATGTCGGCCCTTTTCCCGAGGTGAACCTCCATCATCCGGTCCAGATCTACCCGGAAAAGGCTGTCCCCGTTCATGGTAAATGCCCGTAAGCCATCTATTTTCCATAATGCCAGCCGGATCCCTCCACCTGTTCCCATTGGTTCCTCTTCCACCGCATAATCAATCCGAAGATTCCGGTACATTGTTCCAAAGTAATCCATGATCACTTCCCGTTTGTAACCCACAGAGATCACCACATGAGTGACGCCACCCGCCTTAAGAAAATCCAAAAGATACTCCAGAAATGGCCTTCCATTGATCTTAGCCATCGACTTCGGCAGGTCATGTACGACCTTTTGAAGCCGTGTCCCGAATCCCCCGGCTAATATGATTGCTTCCATAGTTTCAGTCGGTAGTTGGCAGTTGGCAGTCGGCAGTTGGCAGTTTATATTGCAATATGTTTATTCCTTCGGGAACATTGCAGATTCTACGAGTTCGCAAATGATGTGGCCAATCATGATATGCGACTCCTGGATACGTGGGGTATCGGAAGAGGGAACATTGATCAGGTAATCACAGTGATCCTTCATCTTGCCTCCCGAATTGCCGGTAAGTGCAACCGTCATCATTCCCATCTTATTCGCAGTTTCGAAGGCCTTGATGATGTTGCGCGAGTTTCCGGAAGTTGAGATCCCGAAGAGGACATCCCCCTCTTTGCCACTGCCCCTGATGATTCGTGCGTAGACCTCATCGTAAGAGTAATCGTTGGCAACTGCTGTCAGGTAAGAGGTATTGACATGCAGAGCTTCCGATGGCAAGGGAGGCCGGTCATAATAAAACCTGCCGGAAAACTCTGCGGCGAGGTGTTGTGCATCGGCAGCACTTCCCCCATTTCCGCAAAAGAGCACTTTGTTCCCGTTGCAGAAAGATTCTATGCAATGCTGGGCTACCTCCTGGATGCGATCCAGCAGGACGCTATCGGAGAGTATCTTTTGTTTGACCTCAATACTCTCTCTGATTGATTCTGAAATTCGCATAGTGGATTAATTTCTTACAAAAATACAGGTTTTGGTTAATGGATACGAGATACGAGATACGAGATACAAGATAAAGTTACCCGGATCATAAATCAGTTACAATTTCATGGAGTGGTTTGCGATTCAGATGGCGGGTTAGATCTTCCGGTTCCTTTGCAGGATATCCGAGTGAAAGGTAGGCGATGGGTTCCAGGTTAGGTGGGAGGTCCAGGATCCCGGAACAAGCTAAAACATCGAAGTTGCAAATCCAGCAGGTTCCTAGATCCTGTTCTGCTGCAGCAAGCGTGATGTGATCGATGATGATGGAGACATCGATATCTGTATGGTCTTTGCCATCGCTTCGCTTCCAGCCAATCGAATGGTCACCGCAGAAAACAAGGATGAGCGGTGCCTGGGTAAACCAATCCCGGCTGTAAGTGGAAGCCAGTTTTTTCCGTAATCCGGCATCCCTGACCACAAAAATCTGCCAGGGCTGATAGTTGGCTGCCGAAGGAGCAATTCTCCCACATTCAAGAATATACTTGAGTTTCTCCTCCTCCACCGGTTTGTCGAGGTAACTCCTCACAGAGTACCGCTTTTTCGCTAATTCAAGAAACGTCATAGTTGATTTTTTCTGTTTGCTTCGTCATTACGTTCCTCGCAATGACAGTTATACTTATTGTTATCCATGCCTCACCACTGCACCACTGCACCATTGCACCACTTAAATTGTCCAGGTCGTTAATCCTTTTGCTGTAAACTCGTACCGCTTCGTTTGCCCGCCAAATTGCTTCAGGGCTTCGATCACCTTGGAGCGGGTATTACCGGGGCAGTAGAAGAACATGAATCCGCCTCCTCCAGCTCCCGACACTTTTCCGCCGAGTGCACCGTTTTTCATCGCCGAATCATAGATTTCATCAAGCATGGGATTGGAGATCCCTTCTGCCATTTTCTTTTTATACTGCCATCCAAAATCGAGGATCTCCCCTATCCGGTCAAGGTCACCCTTCAGCATGGCCTCTTTCATCATGACCGATTGCTCTTTCAGTTTGTGCATCGCCTCGAGGGATCGTTCATTCCCCGCCATCACATTTTTCCTTTGTTCTTCGATGATGGCACTGGATAAGCGGCTTGTTTCGGTATGATACAGGATGAGGTTATGCGCCAGTTCATCCAGGTATTTCTCTCTGATTCTCAATGGATTAACAATCACTTTATCATCCTTGAAAAACTCCATGAAGTTTACCCCTCCGAAAGTTGCAGCATATTGATCCTGTTTCCCCCCGGACATATTCAGGTCTACCCGTTCGATTTCAAAGGCCAGATGAGCCATGTCATACTCACCAAGTGGAAGATTCAGCCATTCTGCAAAGGCTCCCAGGATGGCTACCACCAATGTAGAAGAGCTCCCCAGTCCTGAACCAGGAGGTGCATCCACATAGGTCGATAGTTCAAACGAGAGAGGTTTCTGCGTAAAATCACGAACAACCCGGTTGTAGATTCCCTTGATCAGGTCCAGCCGGCCATCCAGGGGTAAATGATCCGTGGCATCAAACTCGAGCAGCTCCTGTTTATCCAGGATGTTGAGAATGATTTTCGCGTCTTTCCTGGGTTTGATGGTTGCCATGGCATACATGCTGATGGTGGCATTCAGGATAGCTCCGCCGTACAGGTCGGAAAACGGTGCCACATCCGTTCCTCCCCCGGCAAGACCCAGGCGGAGAGGGGCTTTACTTCGGATTATTTGGTCATTAGTCATTGGATCATTTTTACCCCTAAATCCCCTGAAGGGGACTTACTCCCCCTTTAGGGGGCTGGGGGGCATTCATCTTACATCTTACATCCTACGTATAACGTTTCAATAGCCTCCAGCATTTTCCTCCAGCTATATTTTTCTTTCTCAATCGCTACATGTTTTGCGAACTCCTGTTCTTTATTTTCGCGGTAAAACCGTATGATTGCATCCGCAATCTGTTGCGGATCAGGAGCTACCACATATCCTGCTTTGCCGTCAGGGACTATCTCTGACAATCCTCCCACATCGGTGATGATCATTGGTTTGTTGAAATGATAAGCAATCTGGGTGACTCCACTCTGGGTGGCGCTTTTATAGGGTTGCACCACCAGATCAGCGGCGCAGAAATAGTCCCGCACCTTGGAGTCAGGGATAAAGTCGTTGCTCATGATCACCAGATCATCCAGGCCATGTTCCTCGATGATCTTCCGGTATGGTGAAGGGTCACAGTAGAACTCTCCGGCTACCAGCAACTTCACGTTCAATTCACGTATCCCCGGATTGGCAAAGGCTTTCAGCAACAGGTCAAGTCCTTTGTAATCGCGGATGAAACCAAAAAAGAGGATGTATTGCCATGCCGGATCAAGACCGATTCTCTGCATGGCTTCCTGTTTCGGTAATGGATCACCAAAATGATCGTAGAGCGGATGCGGGGCAAATATTTTCGGTTTTTGCTGATCAAACTGCTCCAATTCCTTTACTACGGATCCCGACATGGCGACGAATCCATCCACTGACCTGACAAAGTAGGATGCCAGCATTCTGTCGCCCGGTCTCTTCTCATGCGGGATGATATTATCGATGATGCTGATGATTCTTGTATGCTTATTTCTGTGGATGATGCGGCAGATTGTTCCAAGGCAGGGCGCCATAAACGGCATCCAGAACTTCACAACAACAAGGTCGGGCTTCAGCTTCCTGATCTCATTTCCGATCCTGATCCAGTTCAGAGGGTTGATGGAATTGATCCGGGTATGAATCACCAGTTTTTCAGGAGCCGGTTCATCGGAATACTGTGATTTGCCCGGAAAGAGAATAGATGGATATTGAAGAGTGAAGGAATAGATAACCACCTCCATCCCCTGCCGTTGGTATTCATCGGCCAGTCGTTCGTTATAGGCGGCCAGTCCTCCCCGGAGCGGATAAGCCGAGCCTATGATCACTATTTCCATTCATTCAGGTTTGTCCTCAATCGAGGTTTTTTTTCGTCTCGATCAGGTAGGCGTTGCGGTCGTGAGCGCTCCGGGAGATCAACTCTCCAAGAAAGCCTGCCACAAAAAGTTGGGTGCCAAGGATCATGGCCAGCAGACCAAAATAAAATAGTGGCCGCTCCGTCATTTTATATCCTTCAAAGAAGATCCGTTCATAAGCCAGGTAACCAGCCATGCCGAACCCAACCAGGAAAAGCAGCGTTCCCCATAAGCCGAAAAAATGCATCGGGCGTTTTCCAAAGCGGGAGGTAAACGTAATGGTGAGCAGATCAAGGTAGCCTTTGAAAAAACGGTCGGGACCATACTTTGTTTTCCCAAACTTACGCCTCTGGTGCTGCACCACCTTTTCACCGATTTTTGTAAATCCTGCCCATCTGACAATCACCGGAATATACCGGTGCATCTCTCCGAACACCTCGATGCTTTTCACCACATCGCTGCGGTAGGCTTTCAGCCCGCAGTTGAAATCATGCAACGGGATTCGTGACATCCTCCGGGTGGTCCAGTTAAAAAAGCGGGTCGGGATGGTTTTGGAGACCGGATCACGTCGTTTCTTTTTCCATCCGGATACCAGGTCATAACCCTCTTCCACGATCATCCTGTGGAGCTCCGGAATTTCATCAGGGCTATCCTGAAGATCGGCATCCATGGTGATCACCACCTTGCCCTGGGTAGCAGCAAAACCACAGTTCAGAGCCGCAGCTTTGCCATAATTCCGTCGAAATTTAATGCCCTTTACGGCAGGATTGCTTTCGGCCAGCCGGGTTATCACCGGCCATGAGTCATCCCGGCTTCCATCATCGACGTATATCAACTCATAGATCCACCCATGCTCCTTCATCACACGGTCTATCCAATCGGAGAGTTCAGGAAGGGATTCGGCTTCATTCAGTAATGGAACAACAACGGATATCTCCATTCAGTCTCAGTTAAATGGTCGACGAGGTTATTGATGTATCCTCTTTTTTAAGGAAGATGGAGGTGATCAGGGAGAGGATCACACCAATAATAAACTGGGATACCATTCCCATGATTGCCATCCCGATCGGGGTCATAGCGAAAGAGGTCATCTGCATCGCCTGTTCCAGCTGTTCATCAGTCATTTCAGGATTTCTTTCCAAAGCACTCTGGCGGCTAAGCTCTATGACATCCTGAACAGCATCAGGAGCGATTACCTGAAAGAATAAAAAGGTATATACTGCCACAAGGATGGTTGCAAAGAGGGCAATCAAAATACTGGTTGAGAATGCCTTCCCGTAGGACATGAAACCGCTCAATACCTTCTTGCGGTAATCCAATGTACCCCAGATCATCCCTCCAATCAGGATGACATATACGATCCAGGTTACATTGGCATCCAGATGCAAGTTGAAGAGATACAGGATTAGATCGAAAAGAATCATTACAACACCAGTAATGATACCGTAGGTGATGCCATTCATGGCCACTGATTTGGTTTTTTCTTCCATGTTTGTCTGTTTTTATAATCGTTCAAGCAAACATACGAAAAAAACCTATTCGAGATAGAATAGAGCTGGTAAATTTTCTACCTTTGCAGCGGGTAAGTCTTATACGACCAGCTCCTGTCCAACTCCCCCAGGTTCGGAAGGAAGCAAGGGTACGATGGTCGAGCGGTGCGATATAATGGCTTGCCCTTTTTTAATCGTAAATCGTAAATCGAATTAATCGTAAATGCTTTTAAGGGTACATCCGGATAATCCTGGTGAGCGGCATTTGAAGATTGTTATTGAGTGTCTTCTTGATGGTGGTGTGATCATCTACCCTACCGATACGGTCTATGCGCTGGGATGTGATATCACAAAGATCCGTGCAGTGGAGCGTGTAGCCAGGATCAAAGGGGTGAAACTCGATAAAGCTAATTTCTCGTTGATTTGCAGTTCGTTAAGCCAGCTTTCTGATTACACCAGTCCCATCAACAACCACATTTTCCGGATCATGAAAAGGGTATTGCCCGGACCATATACGTTTATCCTCAACGCCAGCAACAACGTTCCCCGGTTCTTTCAGAGCAAGAAGAAAAACGTTGGGATCCGGATCCCTGATCACCGGGTTCCTGTTGAGATTGTTGAACACCTGGGGAATCCCATCATAACTACCTCTCTTCACCACGAAGATGAGATCATCGACTACCTTACCGATCCCGAAGAGATCCTCGAGAAATTCAGCAACCTGGTAGATATTGTAGTCGATTCGGGTCACGGAGGGCTCATCCCTTCCACCGTGGTCGACTGCACCAGTAACGAGCCGGTGATTATCCGGGAAGGATTGGGAGATACGACCTTAATCTTCTGATCTCAAGTTTTATTTCTTATATCCTACATCTTATATCTAAACACCTGGATAAAGGATGTAAGATATAGGATATGGAACTCCGGATTTTGAAATTAGAATCAGGAGTTGTATTTTTGCAGCCTGAATCAGAGGATGACTCGCTAGCTCAGTTGGTAGAGCATAGCCCTTTTAAGGCTGGGGTCCAGGGTTCGAGTCCCTGGCGGGTCACGGAATCAATTACGATTTTCGATTTTCGATTTTAGAATTAATGAAGTTGCTTTTCCTCGGATCGGTTGATTGAAGTAAACTTCAATGCTATCGCGGTAGCAGAAGTAGTTTTTTCCTGAAAATTCCCCTGACAAACGGCCCTGTGGGTGTTGAGCGTGGCATTTACCAGTTCGCTCAGGCTCTCAATGCGAATCGGAGAGTTCACTTTTCGCACAGTATAATCGATCTCTTTGGCAAGCCAGATATAGAGTGCTTTAACCCGTTCTTCGTCCGTAGAAAACGTGGTTTCCAGGTAGGAGGCAAACATACCTGGTGAATGTGTTAGTCACTTTACTATAAACGCAGATTTATCACTCTGAATTTTATCGTCTTTTCAATTTTTTTACGTAATCCAAATAACAGATCTAAAGCCCACTGTGCCAGGAAATTTATGGTCGTTGAAAAGCCTGCTTCCCAGCCACCGGCCAGGATGGTTGATGATCACGCCCGGGTGTGGGTAGCCGGATCATAGTTCCCAGGAAGGAACAGAAATAGCTTTTTCATAATTAAAGTTTTACAACGTTAATGTACATAAAAGAAGAAGTTTTTGTAAATTTTGATCTAAAAATTGACTTCCAACAAATTAAGTCCTATATTTATGCCGCTAAAATATTTATCATGAAAAAATTTATTTTATTTTGTGGAGTGATTCTTATCCTCCCGTGGCATGCCACAAGTCAGGATGTTGAGTACCTGACCGAACAGGATTTCCAGGTTGAAAAAGCACGCCTCCTGGAATCCATTTACAGAACCAACAAAGCCAACAAGGATTTACAGGACAAACTGTACCTACAGGCTGCATCCATTGACAGTTTGGCTCATCTTCTCGCGCTTCACAAAGAAGATATGATGGCCCAACAGGATTCCCTGAACCAGCTTCAAAGCTATCAGTCTGATCTGGACAGCCGGTTGGTAACCCAGAGGAAATCAGGCACCCTCATCGCTATTCTGATCCCAGCCGGGCTTTTCCTATTCTTCCTGATCCTTTTGATCTGGTTGATCGTGTTGAGGAATCGCACACTAGCTCAGCAGAAATCCCTGGAAGAGGAGATCGAGAAAAGTCACAAACAGGTTGACGACCTCACAATCTCTTGCGCCAAAGATCAGTCAGCCATCAAAGAACAAATCAACTCATCTTTCAGCGGACTGGAAAACCGGTTTGATGCCTTTTCGAAAGAGATGGAAGAGAAGGTAAAGAAACTGGAACAATATCAACAGGAGGAGAAAATTGCCCATGATACCATGCATAAAGAGGCTCATGCGGAGGTAGAGAAGTTCAAAACAGAGCTGCAGAAGGGCTATTCATTGATCTCCAATGAGCTGGGAAAGTTCAAAGAGGAGTCTGCTGTGATCATCAAACAGACGAAAGATCATTTACTGGATGTGATCGCAAAGAAAATGAAGGAATAACCTTCTCCGGGCCGGTTTACTCTTCAGTTTTTTTACTTTTCAGTGGGATCACCCCGGCCATCTCTCCGAGTACGTTCACAAGATCAGAGCCTTCTGGCACGATGATCTTGGCATTGTCCTGCAGCGCCACCTCAAGCATCTGGATCCGGCGGAGTAACTGGGCGTTGCCAATGAAGTACTTTTCAGCGGCTTCGTTTACCAGTTGAATCGCTTGTGCATCTCCTTCCGCACGCAAAATAGCTGCTATTTTGATCCCTTCTGCCTT
>JADHVS010000198.1 GCA_016783865.1 Bacteroidales bacterium | reverse complement strand
CAGCATTAAAACCGTAAGTCGGAGAAATAAGTTTAATGACCGGAGGATTATTTGCACTGGTTTGTACTTCAAAATCAACTTCCGAGCTGTCACCCAGAACGGCATCCACACCGGCCAGTAATGCTGTAAGTGGTGAATTCCAGTTAATGCAGACCTCGTTCGATGCATAGCTGCCTGTTACATCAGTATAGGATTTAGCAGGATTGATGAATGGATACTTCTCACCGTCCTGCTTGTCTTTATTTGGCCCGCCTGCCACAAAGCCCGGAACCGGCTGGGTTATCCCATCGGAGCCCGAAGCCCGGTGATGAAAATTTACCGGGGTTTTGTAGCCATATGAAGACACAAAGGAATAACCCGTTGCATTTTTCCCCAGGAGATAATCGGCACATTCGGCAGCTCCTTTGATGTATTTTTCATCATTTGTGATGATATATGCATATAGCAATCCGACACCCATGTTTGCAATCCCGCTGTTCGATCCCCACCAGTATCCAAACTGGGGTATCCGGCATGGGCTTGAGGATATCTGGTTCAGCCAGTTGTCGGCAGTTGAAATAACCGAATTCTTTATGGTTGTAACAAGGGCTTCAGACAAACCGTTTGTCCGGGTTGCCAGTGAAAGGGATGCAAGTGGCTGCACATTTGGCCATCCGGGGGCATATTGATATTTTAATGAACTGCTCTTTCCTTCCAGGAAGGTTTTATATTCAGAACTATCAGTGGTTATATAGAGCTCGGCTGCAGCCCATATAAATTCATCGGAAACATTTCCATCGCCATATTCGCCGGTTGAAACATCCGAAGGATTCTTAAAATATATCGCCGGATTTGCCTTTGCCCATTTCCAGGCCTCTGTTGCACGCATGATACAGTCGGCTGCATATGCAGAATCATAGTCCTTGTAGATCCTGCCGGCCATGGCCATCATGGCCGCAAAATCAAGTGCCGAGGCCGTTGATTTCCCGATTACATATCGATCCGCCGTGGCTGCAGAAGGCATGATGAATCCCACGAACCACAGGGTGGTCAATTTGACAAATACACCCCCATCTTCATCCTGCATGGTCTTCAGCCAGTCCAACTCAAATTTTACCTCATCCAGCAGATCGTTTTTTCCATTGCCCGATTCAGGAATATGAATGGTGCTGTCAGCGAAAAAATCTTTAAAATTCTCATGGAAGGAGAGCATGGTAGCAACTGAAATACCTGCATTGATCACATATTTCCCGAAGTCACCGGCATCGTACCAGCCTCCCGGTGATGATATTTTCCCGGTCTTTCCTGTTGAAGAATAAAAAAAACATGCCGTATCAGGATGTCCTGCAGCCCTGGCCCATAATCCCGCGTAATCTTCTTCAAGCTCATATGAACAACGCTGGTAATAGAATGATTTTAATGAAGCGTAAGCTGCCTTGCGCCATACGGTATCTGAAATTTCAAAAGGATAGGATTCCCCGAACCCGGGAATATGGATTTTATAGATCCCTGTTTGGGTAAGCCCGGAAAAATCGCAGAGTTTTATGCTGTCGCCCGCATCTGGCCAGTACATCCGGGGAGTCATATTTCCTGTAAATACAACGGTGCTGTCTGCCGTATTTACAACCTCAAAATTGTTTACATCGCTATAGACCACTACAGCAAATTTATTGGCATCAGGGTAATAACCCATCTGATTGATCCTGATCACTCCGGTCTGTGAATATGTTATGAGTGACAGGCCAAACAGCATTACCATCAATAAGGAACTTTTAAATGGTTTCATCATATGGTTTAGTTTTTAAATTTAACTTCCTGAGGATCTTTGAACAACTTCCGGTGTGATAGCATAGATCCATAAAAGAATAATTGTAATAATTAAATCAATGCAAAGCAGGATAACAACAAGCTTCAATGTCCAGACAGGCAATCCAAACGGATCTGAAATGATAGATACCAATTCTAGGATCACTGATTTTTTCAGGCATAGGTTGAGTTTGGATATTTAAATATATATCAACTAATTATCAAACACAAGTCATAAGGATGAAATAGAATTTGTTATAGACAAATAGTGAAAGGGATATCGAGCACCGAACAATGTGAAAGAACAACACATTCAGCAAAGGAAATCAATCCGGCCAGGCGATATTCACAAATGATAATGTTGAAATCACGAAACTTGATGAAAACCTGTTTCTCTTAAAAGAAACTACGCGATTCACAGTCAATATATTAGCCATTACAGGTGAAAATGGAATACTCCTGTTTGATACAGGATTCAAGGATGCAGCTGATGATCTTGTGGATGCCGTTCAATTCATTGGTAAGGATGTCAGCATTATAATTAATTCACATCTTCATGGAGATCATACTGGTGGAAATAAAGCCTTTGGCAAAGGATTAAAAATAATAGGTCATCTGGAGTGCAAAGATGAGCTTACATCAGAAGGATTTGAAATTATTACTATTGATGAAGAATATACATTTGATTTCTCAGGGAATAAGGTAATCTGCATTCCCTTTCCAGGTGGGCATTCTCAATGTGATATCATTGTTTATGTCCCTGACCTTAAGATAGCCTATTTGGGGGATCTGTATTTATCAGAATCTTTCCCTCTGGTAATCATTGGACTAGGCTCAAAAGCTCAAACAGTAGTTAAAAACCTTGAAGCGATACTGAGAATGTTACCGCAAGACACCAGGTTGTTTTCCGGACATGGGAAAGAAACAAATATGTCCGACCTGAAAGATTACATCAGCATGCTTAAAATCACTATAGATCTTGTGAGGGCTGAAATGAATGCCGGGAAAAACTTACAGGAAATTAAGGAATCTGACGTATTAACGGATTTTGAACAATGGGGCAAATTCTTTCCGTTTATTACAAAAGAAAGCTGGATTGGGCAGATTTATGCAAGTTATGAATGACAGGAAAACAGGACCCATAATTATGAGATCCTCAGGTTCCTGAGCTTCCTGAGAACAAAATCCACTTACCAACAACTTCCGGACTCAAACCCGCTAACCCGAGTTTATTCTTTTTATTATACCCATTCAGGTCGTTGGCAAGTTTGCCCGGTTTTTCAACTGCCTTTAACTTTTCAATCGTAGTATAACCTAACTTCTGCAACACCGGCACCCACTCTTTCGGAACACCAATATCGATGTATTCCTGTTCACCGCTCACCGATCCCTGATCACCGATTAATCTCATTTGCGGGAAACAACCGAGTTGGGATGGGAATATTGATAGGTAGGAGGGGATTAGTTAGTTTCGGGTTGAGGTCAGGGACAAATTTGTGACATCATGCCTGTCATCTGCCAGTTGGCGGACTGAACCAACTGAGCTAACACCCCATTTCCCGCTTGGGAGAATATTGATAATCATTCAAAGGAAATTGGGCAAGAGGTGATGGAGAGAGTATGCCAGAAATATGGTTGAGGGATCATTCAGAAAAAATTCATACAATAAAATCTAACGGTATTTCCTTTAGTCTTATGATATCAAGAATTTTTTCATCAACCTTCCAACCATTTTGGCATTCAACCTTGCAGGAATTACAATCATTACAAACCTCTTGAGGCAGCTCCAGGGAGGTGAGCAGATTGTGAGCGAGAACTGGTTGTTTGTAGCCGTATGTGTACATATATGCCCGCATTAAGTCAGGAATAGGAAGTCCAGCGCTGCAGTTCTTTAAACACTGGTTACATCCCTGGCAAAACAAACCCGAATAAGAAGTGTCTTTCTTTAAATCGTTGAGTTCAGCAACAGTCAAACTTAGGTCTTCCATTACGGAAAGGTCGATTTCCATTTCTTCAAAACTACCGAAGCCAGGGATTGTCGCATGGACATTCATATCCTGGAGTACCCATTTTAATGAGGCTTTGGGATTCACCGGTTCCTGTCCTTTTTCTACATCTCCCCTGATCACTTTAATGGCGACCACTCCCAGTCCTGCATCGGCCGCTCTTGCAATTGCATTTTTAACCTCTGTTAGATTTTTTTGCCTGGGATTATAGGATGCCATAACGATCTCATAAAAGTTTGAATCTACTGCAGCATGAATCGCCTCTGGAACATTGCTGTGAGTGGTCAATCCCAAAAATCTCGCCTTTCCGGCGCTTTTAGCTTTTTCCATAGCTTTCATTACAGGTTCATGGAAGGCAGACTCCTTACGGGAAACCATATGGTGGTACACGATGTCCACATAATCCATTTGTAGATTTCGCAGCGCCTCATCAAGCTTTCTTGTAAATTCCTCCTCGGTCGCGGTTTCTTTGTACAGGCCCGTTTGATAGTCCTGCGGAAGATGGATTTTGGTACCATAGATGAATGATTCCCGTGATCGATCTTTCATAACCTTTCCTATCATTTCCTCATTCCGCACTTGCTGTTGGAGAGCAGCAGTAGAGTCAAAGTGAGTAATCCCTGCGTCAAGTGCTGCCCTGATTAAAGCAGGGCTGCCAGAAGACAGAATTCCCATTCCGATCACTGGGACTTTAATGTTTGTTTTTCCAAGAGTGCGGTATACAAGAGTTCTCGTTTCTTGACCAATATGACGATCTATGTTCTTTGAAGGCTGACAAATCATTCCGGCCATACCTGCTGCTGAAGATTTCATGAAGTTTCTTCTGGAAATAGGGTTTTTTCCCATAGCACTCAATTAATTACAATAAGAGTTTATAGCTTAGAAAAGTAAAAATCGTAAACTAAATTAAGACGATATTGGTAGAATGTCAAGTATTTAGGGGAATGATTAGAATGATTACTCCAAAAGTTTCATGGTTAGATGGATTCACAGGTGGAGTGGTGCGTCGCATTTCTGGTATAAATGAGATCTTGCCTTGCGTTTAGTTTATAATTAATGGTTTACATTAAACAATAAATCCGCAAGTGACACAATCGTGACAAAACAGACCACAAAGCCACCTTTTATCAGCATAGTCCACCAGTATTTTTGCACAAGCCCAGGATGTGATTATGGGAAAGACTCACTAGATTGGAAATTTTCAGTGACAAACAGGTGATAAAAATCCTGAGATAATTGTCTCAGGTACATATATTGCGAAAGTTAATATACTGGACTATTCAGTTTTAAGCCAATTCGTAACATCCTCAGCACTTACCGTTGCGATCTCAAGTTTATTTTTCTTCCTGAGTCCCATCATCTCCTGGTGCAGCTTGCCCGGCTTTTCAACTGCTTTAAGTTTCTCAATGGTAGTATACCCTAACTTCTGCAACACCGGTACCCATTCTTTTGGCACCCCAATATCCAAATATTCCTGTTCACTGCTCACTCTCTTGTTTGGCAAGAGCTTTTTCGACTTCCTGGATATGTAGAAAACCGGTATGGTCAAAGAAAGGTCTCAATTCCCAGGAGTCATTGAGAACCTTTAGTGATTCTTCATACCTGCCTTGTTTATATAGACCCCATCCTTTGGTGTCTAAGTAGTACCAGTCATCAGGCCTTTCTTTCAAAGCTTTTTGAACAAGGTCCATTCCTTCATCTATATTAATATCATTATCTATCAGGAACCAGGCCAGATCATGTATTCTTGAGGGATTCACGGGATCTAATGTAAGGGCTTGACGAAAACAAATTTCTGCTTTAGCAATTATATTTGCTTCAGTATATATAGTTCCTATCCCTGAAAGTATTCTTGACTCGGGCCACTGGTTTTTATTTTTACTAATTGATTTGTATTTCGCTATAAAATCATTCGCCGCCTCTGTATCTCCTTGTGAAAGAGCACAAATGGCCTGTTGTTGTATGATACGTGTTTCCTGAGGAAACACGCTTAATCCCAATTTATAGATTTCTTTTTCTTTTTTATGTTCATTAACTTGATGGTACGAATCTCCCAAATACCAATATATCCAGGGATTGCGAAAGTTGGTTCCCCATTTTTTATTTATTTCGAGGGCTTTTTCAAAATTAATTACAGCATCTTCATAATTCTGAAGCTTTAGGTAATATGCAAAGCCAAGTAAGAACCAATAAGTAGAATTCAGTTCATCAATTTCCAGTATCTGTCTAAGATATTTGATTTCTTCATTTGGGGTCCCAAAATAATATGCGTTGAGTTGGTCTATTAATAGTTTTCCTTTCAATGAGAAATCATCTCTCTTTTTATAAGCCAAATTACACCAGTGCTTTGCTAGTTTATCATTTCCACTAACCATATAAACATATGACAGGGTTGTAAATGCCGATAAAAAATTTGAATCTATTTCTATGGCTTTAGAAAGTGATTCAGTGGCTGTTTGAAAGTCTAATCCCATAAAAGAATCCCATCCGTGAATATAATATTGAAAAGCCTCAGCAGAATTTGTAAAAGAAGGGCTACCAATAATAGATGAAGAATGCTTTTCAGCAAGTTTTTTAATTTCAAGATAGTTCTTTATCAGACCAGACAAGGAGTCGGCCATGACAAATATATCATCCTCTGTATATCCTTCTACCTTGAACGTTTTAAATATTTCTTCTGTTTCAGAATTCACCAGTTGCGCGTTTACCCGGATCTTATTTCCGGCTTTCAGTATTTTACCAAGTATAAATGTCCTTGTCTCAAGGCTTAAAGCGAGATCACTGGCAATTGATGGCGTGAGAGAAGCGTAAGTGGCAACATTTTTCTTGTCAAGTAAAGTAGACATCGTTTGATACTGTCGGACTAGGAGCTCCTCGGAGTTTGATAGAGTTGTAATAAGAAGATTCTGAAAACCACCCTGCCAAACATTATAAAGGGAATCACCAGATAGATTATCAAAAGGCATAACTGCAATGGAAATCTTTCCTTCCGGATTTCGAATCCCCTCTAATCTATCATTATTGAATATCTTTGGGTAAGCCAATATCACAACAAATACAACCAGCACAGCAATTACTATATCACTAACTTTCAATTTTCTTTTATCGGGTTTAGTCTGTACTTCCTTCGCCATAGCAACCTTGGCTGATTCTGTTTTTTTGATCCCTTCAGACGTGAAATCAAAAATCCAGGAAAGAAAGATTGCAATAATAAATCCCACACAAAGTAGTACTAAAACAAGGTTTATAGTCCAACCTGGCAATCCTAATGGTTCAGCAATTATTGACACTAACTCAAGAATCAAATAAGCCGCCGCTGCATAACCAATAATAACACGGATAACCTTCCTGCGCTTTAATTCCTCCCAGAATTGGAATGGATTGTTGGATTTATCAGACATAGTTTTGGTTTGGATATATAAATTTAGTCCAACTTGGTTATATTACCAAACTCCAATAATATTATGGAATCAATTTTCACTGTGACAATCAAGTGACAAAAAAGCCCCAATCGGATGATTGAGGCTTAGGTAATCAAATATTAATCTGCTAATCTTTAATCCACTCAGCAACTGCCTCCGGACTCAACCCGGCCAGCCCAAGCTTATTTTTTTATTATAACCATTCAGGTCATTGCAAGCTTGCCGGGCTTCTCTACTGTCTTAATTTTAGGGATATTAGTAAATCAAAGTGACTTAAGTGGTTCTATATATTCCCTGGGGACACCTAATTCGACAAACTTATTAGTTCTCTTCTTTGGTAAAACTCGAAATAAAGCTTTCGGAAGGGGCCTCAAGAGAATACTTTACTACAACCTCGCAATTCTGCCCGGAAGAATAGTTATCATATAAAAGTTTCACGTCTGAACCGGACTTTGTAAACTCAGTTCTTGTATAGTTATCCCCATCTATAAAATATGTATAGGAAATATCATACCCAATAGTTTTGACATTTGTTCCATTATAGTGTTGAAATGAAGCTTTTTTGTCCACAATATTCAGAACTCTTGCTTCAATATGACCTTTGTATTGATTCCGTTTAATCGATTTATAAAGGGATGGTCCAGCAAGAAGACCTGCAATTACCAAAATAACTGTAACCAGTATAAGGAGGTTTTTTATTCCAATGCTATCTTTTATCCACCTGATCATAATTTTTGAATCCTGCGAGCGCATTCCCCGTAGCTTGCTGCGGGGTTAGCGAGCGCAATTAAAAATTTATATAAAGGATCGATGATTCCTCGCAGCTTGCTGCGAGGAGAGTCAATGTAT
>JADHVS010000197.1 GCA_016783865.1 Bacteroidales bacterium | reverse complement strand
TACCGTTGGCTCAATGGGGTGGTTTAACTTCGGCTGGCGTATAGTACATATCAATCACCTTTGTTATCTGCCCGGCTAAGTAAAATGGTATGCTTATCAGGCGGAATTTTTTACCAGAATCCGTTTGCAAATCATCAATTTTCAATGGTTGCGACCATACGCGGATGGCAATATCATGAGGGGCTTTTTCCATAAACAGGTGCAGGGATCGCAGGCGTGTATTGGCTCCTGATTTCACTTCTATTGGAATAATGATGCTATTATGCTGCATCACGAAATCCACTTCGGCATTTGAATTTTTTGCTTCGCGTACCCAAAAATTTCGTGTTTTTATTACGCTTGTTTCTCCCGCAATCATCTCCTGCCCAACAATTTGCTCGGCTACTTTGCCCCGCCAGATATTGCTGATATCTATAGCGCCAAACACTTCTTTCTGGACTCCGGCAGCATAATTCACTAATCCGCTGTCAAGCCACATCAGCCGGGGCGATTTTTTTATATCAGATATCATTGGTGGTGTGAATCCGGTAATGGGCCACACCAATTCCAGCAACATGGTTTTTTCAAGTGATCGAAAGGCTTCGCCTATCTCCCGCGAGCGATAATCAGATGACCCGAATCGCTCGTATTTTATGCGCTCACAATTGTATGAAAACCCCGATTGAAGAATATGCCGCAGCACCTGCCTTTGTGTATTGTTACGCGCATATTTTTCTGTATCGTCGCGGTAACCGGTTAACAGGGTGTCGTATACTGTCCTGAGTGCAACAAGGTCTTTACTTGCTGCGTAATTGGCAACAACCTCGGGCATTCCGCCTATCAGCGTGTATTTATTAAAAAGTCCCAGCATTTTTTCATGCAGTATTTCCGGCACTTCTCCTTTTTCAATACAGGCGGCCAATTGGGGTTCTGCTATTGCATCAAGAAACTCGTTAAATGCACAGGGGCGTAGTGCCACATATTCAACCCTGCCTACCGGAAAAGAGATGTTTTTATCCATCAGGCTTTCCAGCAGCGATCCGGCAGCGATTACGTGCATCTGTGGGGCCTCTTCATAAAAGTATCGCAGCATGGCTACTGCCTGCGGTGAGTTTTGCACCTCATCAATAAACAGCAGCGTGCGCGAATTGTCCCTGGTTTGACCGTTAATCAGGTAGATAGCCATAAGCAGATCCGAAAATGAAGGTCCCGGTTCAAACAGCTTACGGTGTTCTTCCTTCTCCAGGTTTAAAAACAAAAATGTATCATATTGCCGGGCAAATTGCTTTACTGCAGTTGTTTTCCCAACTTGTCTGGCACCCCGTAATACGAGGGGCTTCCGGTTGGGGTTGGTAGCCCATTTTTCTAACCAGCTGTTTATGTTTCGTTTAAACATTGTATTGTAATAAAACCTGCCCCAAAATTACAAATATTTGTAATAAAACCAATCCATAAAATCATTTTTTTTGTAATAAATCATTATTGTCATGTTGTTGGTTTACTTTGTTTTATGTTATCAAACAATCAAACAGAATAACAAAAGAAAACTAACCTCTTCTTCGCATTCTGAAAAAAAAATACAATCCTGCAACTTTCATATTAATCGGGACAAGCCACCGCTCCCCCTCCATAAACTACCTTTCATTCAATAAACTATACCGTTCACTCATTCACATAGTTTTCCCTTGTTAGTTGTTTTAATATTACCTCAATTTTGAAAATCATTGCCAATGCGTACCAAAAAATTGTTGATTATTATGCTGGTTTTTGCTTCAGTAGAATGCTTTTCCCAGGATATTGGAAATATTGGCAAACAGAAACCTTTTACGTTTCATGGATCAATCGGCTTGAATCTCATGGCTTATGCCGTGGATGGGATCCCTGCAAGGCAACTCCCCTTTTCCTATATGATTTCAGCCAACGCTACAGCCACCATTTACGGGATAGAGCTTCCCTTTTCCTTTGTGTTTTCCGATAAACAGCGAAGCTATGCCCAACCATTTAACCAATTTGGATTAAGTCCACGATGGAAATGGATTACACTGCACGGGGGCTATAGGAATGTCACGTTTTCGGAGTTCACCCTGGCTGGTCATACTTTTCTAGGTGCCGGGATTGAACTGAATCCCAGTATTTTTCGGTTTGGATTTGTATACGGTCGGTTTGACCGGAAGACCACAACAAGTCCCGTTTTTGAAACGGATTCGTTACCCCGATTTAAAAGAAAAGGATTTGCAGTCAAGCTTGGAGTCGGTACAGAAAAGAATTTCTTTGACTTGCTGTTTCTTCGTATTCGCGATGACAGCTCTTCGCTTGAGCGGCCTGATTCCGGTGCCTACCGTTTTCCTGAACAAAACGTAGTGGCTGGATTCCACAGCCGGTTTACGTTTTTCAAAAAATTGACCTGGGAAACAGAAGCGGCATTCAGTCTCTATACCACCGACATGGCGGCGCAACCATTGCTCGACAGCACCAGCGCTTCCATCTTGTTAAGCCTGAATAAATTTTTGGTGATCAACCAATCGTCAGAATATTATATGGCGATACGCTCCTTTTTACAGTACAAATCTAAATCATGGTCTCTGAAATTGGAATACCGGCGTATTGACCCGAAATACCGTTCCATGGGCGCTTATTTTTTCAGCAATGATGTGGAAAACCTGACTCTCAGCCCCTATATCAGCCTGTTTAAACGAAAGCTTACATTAAGCGGAAGTATCGGCTTACAGCGGGATAATCTCAAGGGAGGCAAACTAGCCACATCCCTGCGTACGATAGGAAACGTAAACGTCTCTTTCAACCCATCTTACAAATTCGGAGTGGACTTAAATTATGGAAACTACGGCACAAGTCAGAGCGCCGGGAGGTTGCCGCTGAACGATACGACAAAAGTCCATCAGGCCATGCATAATTTATCGGTGATGCCACGCCTGATGTTTATGAATACGGAAAAAAGCCATATGATATTCCTGATGTATAACATGTCGATGTTTTATGATCAGAATCAATTTACCTCCTCTCTTACATACTTCGTTTCCCATATCGGGCAACTGAATTATTCGCTGGGGCTTATAAAAACCAAGTGGACATTCACATTTGGATTGACATATACCTCTTTCAGTACGTGCCCGTCTACAAACACCGGTACAGGAGGAACACTTGGTGTGTCGAAATTGTTCTTTAAGGACAAGCTCTCCCTTAGCTGGAATAATTCTTTGATCCGTTCCGTATCAGATTCAGATAAAGGATGGGTATTGAACTCAAACCTGACTGGTAATTACAGGGTGCACAAGCATCATGCGATTAAGTTAAACGTCTATTTTACTGGAAATTATAATGATCCAGGTTCGTTAAGTAAATCATTCAATGAAATAAAAGGAGATCTAGGGTATGTCTACACATTTTAAGCTTGATCAAGTACGGAAGGCAATACGAATTGTTAACCACAAAAAACTACTGATCTTTTTCATCAGTTTGTTTTTCATATCACTTATTCGCGGACAAACTTTCTATCCAATAACGATTTCTGTAGCGGTGTTGCCTCAGTATTCCTCAAGGATCGAAGAATATAAAAACACGCCTGGAAAGATCATGGCGATGGTTAACAATATTTCTGATGCCGAACAAACTTTTTATATGCAGGGTAGGTTCACAGATGGCAATACCATCGATATTTACACGGACCAGAGCTTCAGGATGTCCCCGGCGTTGGTTCTGAAACCCTACGAATCATTGAAGGTTAACCTGGATATCCTCGACCAGATATTTGATGCCAACCGAATTGTATATAAAGGCACCGATAAAAATCAACTCGCAAGAGATGGGTTGAAAGAAGGAGATTATTATGTATGCCTCTGGGCTCTTGAATATACGACCGGTTTGCCCCTTTCCAATCCAGATCAGGGATGCAGTAATATCTTTCCCATCAGAAACCCTCAGCCGCCGGAAATAATCAATCCTGTTGATGGACAAATCGTGAAGGCAGTCATGCCACAATTTATAAGTATTTCCTGGATTCCTTTAATAGGAGTCCCGGATGCTACTTATAACGTGAAAATCTTCGACATTCTCCCGGGAGACAGAAATTTCAACGAAGTCCCTAATGTGTCCATTTTACCAATATTTATTGAAAAATACACGGATGCGCCTTCCTGTTTTATTGGTCCGGGCGATGCCTCACTAGAAGAAGGGAAAGACTACGTAATACTAGTTACAGGGAGCAGTCGTGCCAATAAATTCACAATCGTTAATAATGGTATGAGCAAATTTGTCTGGTTTGCTTACCGGAAAGATACGATTCCCACACTTCGAGTAGATACAACTCTTACACAATATGTTGATACAACAATGATGCATGAAGAAATGGATTCCACTTTTTCTTGCATGTTAAATGGCCATAAATTCCTGGTAATTAGTGCCGATGAGAAAAAAGAATATGAGCTTTCGAAAGTTATCCATCAAAAGGATAAATCAAGTTTTGGCAAGTATGATATAACTACCGGAAACTTACTTATGAAGGAATTGGATCTGGATTATCTCAGTAAGATGAATGCAAACCTTCATGTATTGAAGGGAGATTATAAAGACAGGGTATTAGTTCCAATAGATTCTAAAACCGGCAGGAAGATATGGGTATTTGAAGATAATAAATCTGAATTCAGGGACTTGGAGAAACCGGAAATTAAGGCAACTTTTTTGGGAAGTATTAAGCCCTCTGATCCTGAATCTCAGCAAAACTTGTCGAAGGCTTTCATGACCATTGTAACTGCAGAAAAAACGTTAGCGAATACGGAATTAGATCAAAATGGGGATTTCAATATTTCGGATGTCCAACTCAACGTAAGAGAACCCTTTGATGTGAATATTTTACTTGAGAATGGGAATAAATATCAATTCTCTTATTCCAGTGCAAATATAGATGTAACTGCTGGAGGAAAATTAAACATGTATTGCTGTGAAGGGGGATTGGAATTGAGTACTTCAGTTGTTGATACGAACCATAAAGACTTGGTTTTGGGACTGGGACGAACTATGCACAGCTGGTGGAAATCAAGAATCCATCTGGTGTGGGCCAGCGCCATGGATAAAAGAGGTAATTCATTAGGGGGAAGTGGGACCCCAATACCTCTACTGATAACCTGTAAAACGGACTCATCTCTGAATAATATTGTTGTACAGGTAACTCCTGATTCAAAAGGCAATCCCATTCTGACAGTTGTAAATGATTTAAAGCTGGAATCCAATTTGGCGGAGATAGAATACAGTAAATGTACGTTGATGGATCTGGAAACTTACTCAAGTTCAACAGAATGGTCTGGACATAAAAGAAAATATTCTAAGTACCATTCAGTTTGGAAATCATGCGAAAAAAAAAGACAAATAGACAATAATTAAATGAGATTTATTGCTAGAATAATTGGAGTCGTGATTGTGGCATGGAGCTGTACTTGTGCTGTTTTTGGACAAGAGGTCAAGAATGATATTGTCTTCAATGAACATGTAATTGATGCATTAAATCAAACGATTGATCTGAAGGATCCACTTAAGGTATTTGAATATGTATTTGATAATCTGTCTTCTGAGATTACAATTTACCCAACTGAAAATTATTATTACTTTGAATTTAACGATTCAGGGAATAAGCTAAAAGGAAACCTGGCTTTATTTGCCGATACACGCGATCAGGGACTACTGAACTTCAGTTATGAAGCCGCATCAATTTATAATGACAAAGATTCATCTGGTACAGATGTCGTAATGACATTATCCCAGCAACATGGAATAATTATTTCTAAAGTAACTGACTTCCGGTATATCATTACGTTCAAGAACAGATCAGTTTTGGTGAAATTAAATGATCTGGGATTTACTCCTCCCACTGAAACCAATCTGATGCCTCAGGAGGTATATGTTGGACCAAGCTTTGACGAATCGGGATTGAAATTTTACTTAGTATATAACACTGAATTTAATCACCTTTTTTGGGTATTGAATGAAGAGAACGATGTGCCTGAGAATTTTCTAATATATAACAAGGATATCCTGATAGGGAAACGGACCGAATTTGCCTTTTTTAATGATACCATATATCATCGTAAGGTACTGTTTGGGGTTAAAAAAGAGAATGTTGATCTGAATAATTGGTATGATGGACCTTTTGACCAGTTACCCGATAACTTTATTAAAACCGGGCAGGTAACCTTAAAAGATTACCTGGAATACTATGACCCATCCTGTAAAGGGAAGATTGATGAATACGGTCATTTCTCAGGGCGGCCTGGCTATCGCATTGCAATATCATCTTATATAATATATGCTCATCGAACTGAACTTATAAAAGTGATGATGGCTTGTAAAAACTCAAGCGAAACACCTTCGGAGTTTTTATTCCACCTCACTACTGAAAGAGAGTTCGATGGAGCAGCTTTAAGTTCGCAATCACAATTGACCCGATCTGCATATTAACTAAGATGAAAATAATAATATGTAAAACAAATTAATATGAGAACACACATTTTAATATTTATCATTTGTCTGGTTTTTTCCGGAATATTGAATGGGCAAAATCCACCTGGGCCCTGTGGACATTCATCGATGAATAGTGGGATTACACTATCTGGTTATGGGGCTTTAGGGTATGATGAACTCATTCAAGGTTGTAGGGTTCATGGTGTCTTTCCAACATGTCCATATCATCAGGTTACTTGGATAATTGATATCTACGGTGCTAAATTGAATGAAGAAGGTTGGCCAGTTAAACTCTATGTTGAAATGTCGGCATCGCCTTCCTCTGGCAATATTCCTTTTAACACAGGGTTCTTGGGTATGGGGGATTCACCAGACAAAGTAATTAATCAATTTGAACAATATACACCTTATCGGATTACAATTCCTGATGTGATGGTGTTCCCAGGCTATACATATACTGCCAGACTTAGATGGAAAACAAAGCATGGAACAGATGACAACAGTTGGAGTTTGTTTTGGAAAAATTGTCTTCTAAATACGGTGAATGTCTATTATTGCAGTTGTGGCCCTCCTCCTAAAGCAATTTGTTCAATTAATGGTGATTTTAATGACCATGTATCAATTTGTGCAGCAACTCCAATTAAACTAAATTTTTCTGGAAGTGTTACTTGTCCTCCAGAGGCAGGCAAGTACTATATATCAATTCAACGCTGTGATCAATGGGCTAACGGAAATGGCTACACTGAATATGGGGGGTGGCTAGAACCCTCGCAAATATCCACATATGGTGGTAAATCAGATTTTGACCTATGTCAGTATTATAACTCTTTCCAGCAAACTTTTCAAGCGGGAGCGTATTACAGGATTGGACTTGCTGCTGGTCAACCTTGGACACCAGCAGGATGTGTTCTCCATATTTTACAAAAAAATGATCCACAACCCCCTGGCCCGATGGCCGATCCTGCCCAACTTTTTTATGTCTATTAGTATGCATTAATTAACAGTTAGAATAAAGTTCACAAAAACATAAGGAGATTTAAGCTATGGTTCAATTTTTTACCAATAGGTACACGTCATCCGACACCAAAGTTTGTCGGATAAAAACATGGTTGCTTGTAATATTGAGCAGCTTAATCATTCCACTTGCTCAAGGGCAGTCTTTTCCTGTAAAAATAACCATCGCGGTGTCGCCCCCTTACACCTCGAAGATCAATGACTACATAACACAGCCTAATAAACTCATGGCGACCTTGGTAAATACCTCCTCCACAGTGCAAACTGTATATCTTCACGGGAAAGTTTCCGACGGGGGGAAGATCAGGGTCTTTACGGATCCGAAGTTTATAATGCCTCAACCGGTCGTCCTTCAGCCGAAGATTCCTTTTCGGCTCAACATTGATAATATAGGACAGGTTTTCAGTCCAGACCATCTGGTTTTTCAGGGTATCACTAAAGATGAAATCCTTTTTGGGCCTGGTCTTCCGGAAGGAGATTGGACGATCTGTATTCAGGCGTTCGACTACATGACCAAGGAACCCCTTTCTGACGAAGATCCACAAGGGTGTAGCAATGCGTTTACAATCAGCGACATAGAGCCGGCTATTATAGTTCAACCCGAATGCGGAGAGAAGATACCGGCAACTACACCGCAGATGCTCAATGTCGTGTGGATCCGTCCAGTCGGAGCTCCACGGGATACCAAATACAATCTGAAGATCTTTGTGGTACCCACAGGTACACAGAATATCAATGAGGCAGTCAAGTCGGGAACTCTT
>JADHVS010000196.1 GCA_016783865.1 Bacteroidales bacterium | reverse complement strand
TCATCGAGGATTGGGGCTTTTTCTTGCGTGATCAGCTGGATATAACCAAGTATTATATTCAGGGGCGACCGCAGATCATGAGAAACCGTATGTGCAAAGGATTCAAGTTCGTCATTGGCAGTTGCCAGATCTTCATTCAGTTTCTGCAACTCCGCCTGGGCTTTGACAAGTTCATCATTTCTTTGAACTGCCGCTTCGTAAACAGAAAGCAGCAGGTCAAGGATTTGTTTTTTTTCGGAATTTATAGAATACCTTTCTCCCCTGAAAATGATTTCGATAACCATTTCAGCGCTTCCTGATTTAAGAAGATTACGATTTGCGAGTAGATAATAAATGCGTGATAACAGGTATTCATCATCATACGGCTTAGTAATAAAATTGTCAGCGCCTGACTGTAAGCCTTTGATTATATCGAGTGGATCCCGGAGGGAGGTCAGCAGGATCACCGGAATATTATTTACCTCCCTGTCGGCTTTAATCCTTGAACATAACTCATATCCGTTCATTCCGGGCATAACAATATCACTTATAATAATCACCGGTTTCTTTTGTACCAGGGATTCAAGCGCCTGTTCTCCGTTGGCGGAGACGCCAACTTCGAAACCGTTTTCTTCAAGAAGGAACCTGAGCCTCTTTGCCTGAACAGGGCTGTCTTCAACAATAAGGACATAATTCATCCCATGGCGCGGGTTAAGAAATGAATTCATAGAATAGTTCTTTGGTGGTTAATTTCGTTCAGATAATTAATCATTTGTTCGATGGAGAATTTATATGTTGCCGCTCCTGTTTTAATGGCTTCTCCGGGCATTCCGTGTATCATGGAACTTATTGTGTCCTGGGCAATAGTAACAGCCCCTTTCTCTTTCATTAATTTTAAGCCTTGTACCCCGTCTGTCCCCATTCCTGTGAGAATTATTCCAATCGAATTCGGGCCATAGGTATGTGCAATACTTGTAAACAGATGCTGTATCGATAACCTCAACCCACGGTCAGAAGGGCTTTTGACGATTTCAAGGATACTGGTATTCTGGAAACCCATATGAACATCGCCGGGAGGAAGAACGATCATGCCGGGCTTAAGTTCCATATCATGTATTGCCAACAATACTTTTTTGCCGGTGGTAAGTCCCAGCCATTGGGCGAATCCTTCAGCGAATACAGGTTCAATATGCTGAACAATGACAATGGGGATTAAGAAATCGCCACTCAACCCTTTTAATAGTTTTTGAATCGCCATAGGGCCTCCGGCCGAAGCTCCTATACCAATGACGTCGGGGTGGTTTTTCAGTAAAGGGGGAATAGATAAGTTGCCCGGGCCGGTTGTGTTCTTTGGAGTAATACCCGGTGGTTTTTTGTTGAAAGGGTTCCTTCTGACTACCTTAATTTCCGACATCAGCCGGATGTGGTTAATCAGTTTTTCCACCTCTTTCTGATGGTCCGGGGAGTTTATACCGGGAGGTTTAGGTAATATATCTACTGCACCGACTTCAAGGGCCCGGAAAGTTTTTGCAACTTCGTCAGAAGTATATTCTCCGCTTATAATGATTACGGGCGTGGGGATAAGATTCATGATCTGAGATGTCGCTTCAAAGCCATCCATCCCGGGCATATTGATATCCATGAGAACAACATGGGGCTTATGCTTTTGGATCACATTAATGGCTTCCAAACCATTTGAGGCTGTTCCGGAAACATTAATTCCCTGGACAGTTTCCATAATATGAAGTAGAAACTTCCTGAATAGAGGTGAGTCATCAACGATCACGATATTTATCAGGTCGGATCTCACGTTATATTAATCGTTGGACCGTGGAAACCAGATTGCTGCCTTCAAAGGAGCTTTTCACAATGTAAGCATTGGCACCGGCTTCAAGGCCTCTTTGCTTGTCTTCTGCAGATTCCAGGCAGGTGACAAGCACAACCGGGATTGAAGCCATCTCCGGTTCACTCCGGATTTTTGCAGTGAGTTCAAATCCATTCATACGTGGCATTTCTATATCCGAAACTACAAGATCGAAACCTCCTTGTTTAAGAAAAGTATATGCTTCCCAACCATCTATAGCCGTAGTCACTTCATAGCCAGCAGCTTCCAGCAGGTTCCTTAACAATGAACGCGAAGTGAGGGAGTCTTCAACAACCAGGATTCTTACTTCTGCTGACGATTCTGGCGCTGATGTTTCGGAAATACTTTTCGAAGGAGCTTTTCCTGCGCGTGAAATGGAATCAAGAAGCTCAAATGCGTCGATGACCGGTACCACTTTACCATCGCCCAATACTGTTGCGCCACTGACATGCCTGACATTCAGGAGCTGCCCTCCAAGAGGTTTGATAATTCCTTCCTGTTCGCCTACTATTTCGTCAACAATAAAGGCGATTTTTTTCTTCCCGGATGCAAAAATGATAACATAATAATAGTTCGCCCTACCTTTGGTTTTCCTGGATATAAATCCCAGTGCATCCGACATCCTTACCAAAGCGATATTATGGTTTTCAAATAGCAATGTTTCCTTGCTTTCGACAGTATGGATATCGGTTTTACTTATCCTGGTTACTCTTTCCACGCTGTTAATAGGGACCATAATGAAGTTTTCTCCCAACCTGATGAGCACACCACGAAAAGTAGCAAGAGCAAGAGGAAGCATTAACGTAAAACTGGTTCCAATACCCGGATCAGATTTTATACTTACCTTGCCTCCAAGCCTTGTAATTTTGTCGAAGACTATGGCCAGTCCGAGCCCTCTTCCTGAAATATCGGTGATCATTTGGCTGGTAGACACACCCGAATGGAATACAAGTTGTAAGGCTTCGGTGACGGGTAATTCTTGGGCAGCTTCTTCAGTTATAATTCCTTCATTGATGGCCGACCTGACTACTTGATCGGGGTTAATACCTGCGCCATCATCTTTGATGTCAACCTGAATTTCTTGATTATGGGTCCTGTTTACACAAATTTCAAGATGCCCTTGCCTGGGTTTGTTCAGTTTTAATCTTTCAGCAGGATTCTCAATACCATGATCGATACAGTTACGGATAATATGAATAAGAGGATCTTTAATCTCTTCGAGTATCCTCCGGTCAATTTCCGTAGTGCTCCCATGGAGGTTCAGTTGGACTTCTTTACCACTGTCTTTCGAGAGGTCCCTTACCATTTTTGGAATGATATCAAGCACTGTCGAAAACGGAATTAATAGAGTTTTACGTATGCCCAACAGCATATCGTCAATCATCCTTGAGCTATTATGTTGATGTTGTCCAAACAGCCTGTTCAATCTGGAGATATGTTCATGCAGCTCTCTTGCAGTTTCCCTGTACCACTTACCAAAATTGTCCCATACCAGTGGGTCAGTGACACTTTCGGGGCTCATTTCTTTCATCTTGTTTTCAGAGAGTTTCCATAAGTGATAATAGAGTGTGGTTATTTTTGATAACTCTAATGAAAAGTAATGGAACATGGATTTTGCGGCAATAAATTCTTCAGCCTGGATCATCAGTGAAGTAAGTTTCTCTTTAGATATCCTCACTGTTTCCTGCTGGTTTTGTATTTCGGGCAACGTTATCCGTTTATTCTCTAAACCGGATGAATTTGAAGCTGCAGACGATTTCTCCTGGAATTGATTTTGGTCATTCCGGCTTGGATTCGCTGTAAATTGAAGTTTACCTTGTGCAAGATCAGCAAGCCGGCAAACCATATTCAGCATATCTTCACCCTTATATGATCTGGTTCCGGATGCGAGATCCAACAGCATCGTCCCAAGCATATTGCCGGCATTATGCAACAGGTCGAGGAGGGGTGGAGTGATAGTAAGCCTTCCCGCTTTCAATGAAGCAAGAGCGGATTCAAGGCTCTGGCAAAGTCTTTCGAATTCGGCCTGGTTAACCGCCCTTGCAGCTCCTTTGGAGCTATGTATCTCGCGGAAAATCTCTTCCACCACAAGGGCTGCGTCTGCAGGCTGGATATTTTTCTCGAGTTCCAATAGCCCATTAATAAAGACTTGAAGATGCTCAGCGGCTTCAATTTTAAAGTCCGCGAGCAGTTCCTGCATAAATTTTTCCTGCTTTTTATCCATAACAGGAGATTAAACCTTATAATGATCAATTAGCTTTTTCAGGTTTTTACCAAGTTCGTCAAGCGATTGAACTGCTTGTTGTATTTGTTTATTTCCGATAACACTTTGTTCACTGGCAAGTTTTATATTTTCCATTGCAGGCACTAACTGTTCCATTCCCCCTTTCTGTTGCTGACTTGAAGCAGAAATCTGAATAGCGGCCTGAGCTGCTTCAGTCACCGAATCGGTCATAAGTTGTATTACTTCTCCGCTTTGGGCAGAAAGGATACTGCCGGTTTCAACCACAATGTTCCCGTTTTCTGTAGCCTGAACCGCAAGATTTACCGATTTCTGAATGTCGTTGAGAATTTCTTTAACCTGTGAAGTCGACTGTTTTGATTGTTCAGAAAGACTTCGGATTTCCTGGGCAACAACTGCAAAACCACGACCCTGTTCTCCCGCTTTTGCAGCTTCAATGGCTGCATTGACAGCCAGAAGGTTTGATTGGTCAGCAATGTCACTAACGGTAGTAGTGATTTCAGCGATAGTCCTGCTTTGTTCCGCTAATTTAATTACACTTTCGGTGATCAGCATCATCTGTTGGCTGATCTTCTTCATCCCTTCAATGGTCTCAAGTACAGCTTGTTTTCCCTTTAAAGCGATGTTTGCTGCTTTCTGACTGGTTTCTGATACAAGGTTAGCTTTTTCACTCGATAATTGGGCTGTCTGCCTGACCTCTTCAATCGTCGTGGTCGTCTCTGCAATTGCAGTAGAAGTCTCGGCTGCACCCGTGGAAACTTCTGTTAAGTTAGAAAGAATATTTTTAGTTGTATCACCTAACACAATAATGCCTCCGGTAATTTCCCTGATGATCTTTCTAAGCATCCGGAACATGACTAAAACCGTAATAATACTAATGAAAATAGTGCTGATTCCAATTCCAAGTACCCAGGTTTTGGTATGGTGAGCATTATTGGTGGCATCTATACTGAGTTGTTGTGCAAGTGTTGCTTCTTTCTTCTCAAATCCGTTGATAATCGCTCTTGTTTTCTCATAAGTCTCTAACTGAACACCACTTTCCAGGGCGGCCGCCTCATCAGCCTTTCCATTTTCAATCGATTGGAATTGCCGGATTCTATTGGCCCGGTAACTATTTATCAACTCCTGCATTTTATCAAGTTGCTGCATATCCGAAGGAGAATTCTTATAATAATCCTGAAGGATCTTGATTAGGTCATTTATTTCAGAATTTTCCTCAAGTATCTGGTTTTTCAGCCGGGTCTGATCAATTGCTTTTTTACTCAGTATCATTTCTAAAACAAGCTCCCTTGCACGGTTTTGATACGCTGTAATTGCAGTCAATGCCGGGATGACTGATTCACGGGCGGTGGCCTGTTTATTTTGCGTTAGTACTGTATTAAAACTGTTAACCACAATCAGCAGGCCTGCTATCATCAACAATATGATTACGCTAAAACCTGCTATCAGCTTAAACCGCGTACTGAAATGGATTCGTGAACTCATAGTTTATCCTCCCTGATTTTATAAGTTATTGATTTTTGATATCCTGGATTAGAATTTTGTTACTTTCAAGTAATGCCGCACAATCCAAAACGATAACACCTTCCCGGGTTACTCCTCTCACAAATTCTGCCCCCTGACCGGAGAGATTAAGCGGAGCAGGGTCAATTGAGGATGTATTGATTGAGAATATACCACTGATGCGGTCAACAAGAATCCCGATTTCCAACCCCTTATGGTGTACTATCATGATTTTATTTTGTTCCGAGATACCGGTTTCCTTGAGATCCAGAAATTGTCGAAGGTTCATCAATGACATTACCTGCCCCCTGATATTAATGATACCCTGTATAAATAAAGGCACACCAGGAACAGAAGTAAGATCTTTTAACATGAGAACCTCCTTTAAAAATGCCGTTTCGATACAGTATTGTTCCGGAGCAAGATAAAATCCGACCACGTGCAGTGTTTGTTCTGAACTTTCATGAGTATCGGTTAGTAATTGTGAAAGCTTCTGAACTCTTTCCCTTAGTACTTCCTGATCGGTTTTAATTCTTGTCATGGCATAGAGTTATTGAAGTAATGATTGAACAGTCTCCCTGATGTATCCGGCAGTGATTCCGTCAGATTCTGGCAAATCCGTATCATCCGGAAGGTCCCTGATGATTTTCAGAATGTTACGATAGTGTTTGTAAGCCAACTTAAGTTGACCTTTCCGCCGCATCAGGTTTCCCATTAAAAAATGTGATAGTATCATTTCAGGATCCAGATACAAGGCTTTCCGGAGTGCTTTCTCGGCCGGTCGATCCTCCTGAAGTTCAAGAAGGATCGACGCTTCAAGATAATAAAAAAATGGATTATTAGTATTTTGTTCCAGAAGTTTAATACACAAGTTTTTAGCCTCAATTATTTTACCCAGGTTTGCATGAGCTTTGATCAGCAGCGACAGTATATCGGGAGAAGTGTCAGAACTCACGGTATTTCCAAGCAAACGAATGACTTCGTCGTATGATTTCCGTTGAAATGCCTGCCTGGCAAGCGAAACGGGATCATTTGGACAGAGCTTTTGCATTTTTGCTCTCGTGGATGTATCCCGAATTTCCTCATGAATGGTCTTCCGAACAGGTTTATGGACTTTGAATATAGCCGGTTTTTGATCTTCTTTCAGAATGGGGATAGCAAATTCGGTATCAGCCCGCTGTGGAGCGGTTGTCTTGCGCAATAATGTCATCTGCTCCAGCCTGATTAAACTAAATGGGGCAGGGGCTTCAGTGGGGACTTCAACGGGGCTTGTAACCAACCATCCTCCGGGATTTAATACATTGTAAAACAAATTATAGGTTTTACCAATGCTTTCAGGAGTAAAATACATCATCACGTTTCTGCAGAAAATTACATTTATTTGTTCAGGATAAATTCCGTGCATAGAAACGTTTCCATCGATCAGGTTCAGATGAATAAAATTCACCATTCTTCGGATTTCAGGATGAATTAAAAAACTATTCCCCTCAGAGGTGAAGTATTTTTTTCGAATGTTTACAGGAGTTTCCCTGAACGACCATGCTGAGTACTTACCTTTGATGGCTTTATCAAGGAAAACCTTATTGATATCTGTAGCCAGTATTCTGATCTTCCAATCACTGATATCCTGAATGACCTCTTTAAGGATTATTGCAATTGTATATGGTTCCTCCCCGCTACAGCAACCGGCGCTCCAGATATTCAACATTTTATCTTCCTGCCCGTGTTGCTTTATCAAATCCGGTAATAATTTCTCAGTGAATACATCAAGGACTGGTTTTTCACGATAGAAGTAAGTCTCACCAATAGTCAGGTGATTGATCAGAACTTCAAGCAGGTTTGCATCAGGTTCCCTTTCGAGCAGACGCTGAATGAACAGCCCGGTATTTTTAATTCGCAATTCCTCACATGCATTCCGTATGCCTCTTTCAAGATCGCCCCAGCTGGAAGCAGGAAAATTCAGCCCTGCTTTCCTGGAGACTAACACAGCAATTGCCTTTCGTGTTCCTTCGTCGATCATGGTGATGGGGATTGCCGCTTATAATTGCCCAAAACTTTTTTCAATTCCGTTTCTTCCTCTGCAGAAAGGAATTTCTCCACGTCGTAAATGAAAATAACCCCATCCGCAAGTCTGACGATAGCAGCTTGAATAAGATCCTTATCAATTTCTGTTCCAGGCATAATTACTTCGGCAGGAACATTGATCACCCCTTCAACAACATCGGCTACAATAATCAGATGCTTGCTTTCAGTCCTGATAAGAAGGAAGCGCATTTCAGCTGAAAGTTCCTTATCAGGGAGTTTGAGTTTCTTTCTAAGGTCGAAAACAGGTACAATCTTTCCATGATAATCAATGATGCCGGAAATTAATGCCGGCGATTCAGGAACTTTGGTTATTTCAGCAGCTCTTTCAATACGTTGAACAACTTCAAGATCCAAGCCAAATCGTTGTCCTTCAATGGTGAAGATGAATAATTGTCCGGATAGTTTCATGGTTTTCGAATCACTTGTAAATTTACAAATAAAAACACTTTGTTTGTTTTTTATGATTGCTAAGTGGGGCACTCAGTAGATATGCCGAGTAAAATGACCATCTCACGTCGAAGTGGTTTAGCAACAAATAAGAGAAGAATAATTAACGAATTATCAACAATAACAGGTAGTTAGAAAAGAAGAGAAGGAGAATTACTTTCCGATGCAGAA
>JADHVS010000195.1 GCA_016783865.1 Bacteroidales bacterium | reverse complement strand
AGACCATATCCATGCTCCCCGTGGTATGCAAAATCGAGGCCCTGCATTTCACTGCTGTTTGTTGCTTTAAGTCCTATCAATTTATTCACCAGGAATAGAATGACCAGGGTAACCGCTGCTGCATAGGCCACTGCAATAAGGACGGCGACTACCTGTACTCCAAGCTGTTGCATTAAGCTCCACGTTCCTCCGGCTGCGATTGCGGCTTCTTCCATCCAGCTGTCCCTGATAAGAAAAGTAAGTAAAATTGCCCCTGTAATACCACCGACACCATGAATACCAAATGCATCAAGACTTTCATCATATCCAAGTTTGTTCTTAAGAATAATGGCCAGGTAGCATAGTACTGATGCGGCTACTCCAAGGATCAGGGCGCCATAGGGCTATGAAAACAACATATCCCTTGAAGGTGACCCGCTCGGCAAAGGCGCCGGCGATAAGTGCCGGTGTAATAATGGCAAATTTTCCCTGGAACATGGAAAATACATAGAAGTAATTCCCGTATCCACCCCGTTTCCATCTGACGCGAAAATTGTTCCGGTTCCGGCAATCAATAACACCAGGACAAGAACAAAACCTCTTTGTGTTATACTTTTCATTTTTAGTTTGTTTTTTCACTTACCCCTATTTTATTTTCACTTGCTGCAAATATATATATTGTTTTATATTTTTACCCCTATATATTTTCTATTTATTTATTAATTATTTTTTTAATTGGAATAGAAATAAATCTTGTGCTCATTCATATATTTATTATATTCAAATGTCAATTCATAATTTTAAACCGATGAAACATCTCCTGTATATTATTATTGTGTTTTTCTGTTTTGTTCAAATTCAGGCCCAGGAACAAATTATCCCGGATCCGGATCTGAAAGTGATCAAAAAAGATGGGGTGATCACTGTTTCCCTGCCCGATGACAGTTATTCACTCACTTTCCCGGGCGATACCGTTTACCGGTTACAGCAATTTGAACATATGGTTGTGGTGGATAAGGGGAAAATGGGCATCATCGATCCCTGGGATCTCTATATGGTTGTTAAACCGGTATATACTTTTCTGGCTCCATTTGACAATAATTCGGTAATGGTAAAGAAAAAGGGGAAATATTCTCTTGTATTTCCCTTTGAAAATGGATTTGAAAGTGAGTACCTGGAATTTGACACCCTGTATCCCCTTACACCGCCAGGTGAACCGGTGTACAACGACATGCAAATGTATATCCTGGAAAACAAAGGCAAATACGGCATATATAATACCTGGTATGGACCGGAAAAGTATATTCCGGTCAAATATGATGAAATAAAGCTGCTTGCCTCGCACAGCGATGGGATAGTATATAAAATGAGAAAAGGGAAAAAATGGGGAGCCGGCGATTGCGAGACATACGAAACCAAAATAATTTATGACGATATTGACTGGCTCACGGGATCATGTTCGAATAATTACTTCAGGATAGAAAAAGATAGCAAATTTGGGCTGGTGGCTACCTATAGTTACGGGGAATATGTCTATCCGCCAGAATTTGACATGGTCTCATTTGCCGGTGAGTATATCGGGAACGGTTACTTTATCCTCAAATCGGGTGATAAATGGGATGTCGTGGATGACACCTTTCCACCCTTTCAGCCCAGGTACGATAATGTATGGCTTATGGAAACGGATGGATTAACCAGGATCTCCATGCAGGCAGGGGATGAGATTACTACACTGGAAATCGAATACTGATAATTACTCTACACCCACACCCACTCTCCAATTCTAGTCATTCTAGCTCATTCTAGTCATTCTAGTCATTCTAGTCATTTCTTCATTCTACGAGAAGCTGCTCATAATATCTGCAACGCCCATATTGGATCCATTCACGAATATAGTTACCCGTAACCTTCCCGACCCCATCAATGGTTTTATAATCCAGTTCAATATTGTGTTCTATCCGCTCGCTGATCCGGTAAGCCGCCGATCCGAATGTTGATTTTAACCCCTTCAGCCGGTTCAGGTAATGCAGCTGCTCCAGCAGTATAACCACCTGGTCTTCCATTGGCAGCCACTCCCTGGCAAAATGCAACGGGATCCTCTTTGGAAGCTTGTGCACTGCATTCATGTCGCGAAACACCTGGTGGGCCGTTTCATAATATTCTTTCGATGCATTTCCCCACTGATCCCCGCTGTAAATCTGCTGATAATAGGAAATGATTTCCGGGAAATATTTTATCAATTCTTCATAAAAAAAATCCTGTTGACGACCCTCCTTTAGCGTCATCCCGCCAAAAAGAGCATATTTGGCTCCGGCTTCTTTAGCTTTTTCAAGGCTGTGGTCGACCATGGACGGGGTATCGGATAGAAACGGAATAACCGGCATCAGGAAAACGCCGGATGTTATGCCTGCACTGCGTAAGGTTTTCAGGGCAGCAAGCCGCTCGGAAGGTGGCGAGGCACAGGGCTCAAATCTTGACGCCAGGTCATCATCGGCGGTCGAAAGGCTGAAACTGACCAGCACGCCCGACTGCTCATTCATCTCTTTCAGCAATTCCAGGTCGTCGAGCACCCGGGCAGACTTGGTAAGTATATGCACCGGGAACCGGTATTTTTTAATTATATGAAGGACTTTCCTGCTAATCCTGTACTTTTCTTCTGCAGGCTGGTAACTGTCACCCACTCCCCCGCCCAGGACAATGATCCCCTTCCTGAGCGGTTTTCTTTTTCGTTGCGGGTTAAGTTCGCGGTCGATGATTTCAGGTGCATTGACCTTAACGCTTACCTCCTTCCCAAATTCCCCTTCCACATAATACCTTTCCGCCCTTCCGTCACAATAGGTGCAATTATGCTCACATCCCCGGTACAGGTTCATCCCATACCTGGATAAAAACCAGGAATCAACTTTTTTTTGTTTTCTCAGCAGGCTTTTGGCCCGGATCTCTTTATACATGGATATAAAAATATAAATTCTTAACTTGTTGCTGTATTAAGAGTATAAAAATGAAAATATCCGGTTCACCATTCCCATTGGTCATTGTTATGTTATGCCTGTTCATTATTTCCTCCTGCAAGGCACCTGAGAATGACCTCCCTGAAGATATAAACCTGGTCTGGCGAAAGGCGAAGACAATGCGCTCGCAGGATTCAACAAATTATTAACTTTGAGAACGTCTTTGATTAACATTCAGCAAATCACAGCAAAATGAAAAAACTCACCTTCTGTTTTGTGATTTTATTAGTTATACCCTTCAGTGTTAACGCACAGCAAAGCGAAGTCACTACTGACGAAAAAACGGTTCCTGTTTTTGAGAACGGGGAAGCCCAGATAGTCCCCGGATTCAGTGATCATAAACTATGGATCACTCATGATCTCTGGGTGGAAACGGAATTCGATACAGACGGAGACGGCAAACCGGACAGGATGCATACCTCGGTTACCCGGCCTTACCAGACCGAAACCGAAGGCCTGAAACTGCCAGTGATCTATGAATCGAGTCCCTATTATGCCGGCGTTGCCTGGTGGAAGCTTTTCGAAGGCTGGGATGTTGAACATGAATTAGGGGAATTGCCTGAAAAGGAAAGAAAACAACCGCATATAAGGCACAGGGAGAAAAGGCCTGAATTATCAGGATCACAAACCAGGACCTGGATCCCGCGGGGATATATTGTCGTGCATTCTTCGTCTCCCGGGACGGGGATGTCGGACGGATCGCCCACCTGTGGCGGGGACAATGAATCCCTGGCGCAAAAGGCGGTCATCGACTGGTTATGCGGCAGGGCGCACGGGTATACCGCACACGATGGAAATGAGAAAGTAGAGGCCTACTGGTGCTCGGGGAAGGTAGGGATGACCGGAACCTCATATAATGGTACGCTGGCAGTGGCGGCTGCAACTACCGGGGTAGACGGACTTGAAGCGATAATCCCTGTTTCTCCGGGAACTTCATATTATCACTACTACAGGTCGAACGGCCTGGTGAGGTCGCCCGGCGGCTACCTCGGGGAAGACATGGATGTGCTTTACGATTTTATTCACAGCGGTTTCGAAGAAAAGAGGGCCTATAGTGATTCCGTTATCCGCAACGGGGAGCTGGCAGCAGGTATGGACAGGATCACCGGGGATTACAATGAGTTCTGGGACAGCCGGGATCTCCTGAACGATATTGGGCCCATGAAAGCAGCCATGCTCATGTCGCATGGTTTCAATGACTGGAACGTGATGCCGGAGCACAGCTACCGGTTTTATAAAGCCGCAAAGGAGAAAGGCTTGCCTGTACAGATCTACTACCACCAGTACGGTCACGGCGGCCCGCCGCCCCTGGGCATGATGAACAGGTGGTTCACGCATTATTTACATGGAGTAGAAAATGGTGTGGAGGATGATCCCAGGGCATGGATAGTCCGCGAATATGATCCGAGAAGTAATCCAACACCATACGAGGGCTATCCGAATCCGGAAGCATACGATGTTACGCTTTATATGAAGGCCGGCAATCCGGAACAGGGACAACTGGTTTCAGAAAAACCGGAAAGCCAGGGGACGGAATCCCTGGTGGATGATTATTCTTTCTCAGGAAAAAAGATGGCCAAAGGAAAAGGCCAGGAACACCGGCTTATTTATGCAACCGAACCATTAACTGATAATGTTCATATTTCTGGTGTCCCGCGCATCACGATCAGACTTGCCAGCAGTAAACCGGCAGCTAATCTTTCGGTCTGGATGATTTCATTGCCCTGGGAAGGAGGAAGGAAGACACCGAAAACGGACAATATCATTACCCGCGGCTGGGCCGATCCCCAGAACTACAAATCCTTAACTGAAAGTGAACCATTAGAACCAGGTAAGTTTTATGAAGTATCGTTTGATTTAATCCCCGATGACCAGATCATACATAAAGGGCAGCAGATCGGGCTGATGATTTTTTCAAGCGATAAACAATTTACGATCCATCCCGAATCCGGAACTGAATTAACTATAGACCTGGACGGGACTCTGCTAACCTTACCTGTTGTGGGAGGGAATGAGGCCTGGAAAAGTGCCTTTGGAGACAACTGATATGGTGTATCATTCCCGCAAAGGCGGGAATCCATATCCCACATGCCCCATGCTCTCTGCTTATTCCTCCGGAGGGTTAAAACAGAAATCACCGGTGAGGGATGTGGATTCCCAGGGAGTCTGTTTTTTCAGGATCTTTCAATCACCTTGGTCCTCACACGGCGGAACATTCTTTCGATATAGTATTGATAGATATTTAGTAACTTGCATATACTCTCACTTACAGTTATTCTCAGGTTTTAACTTCATTATAAACTTTTTAAGATGAAACTGAAGATTTGTAATTACATTATGCCAGTGATCATCCTCCTGTGCCTGTTTAACTGCACCAAGGATGATGATAAATCAGATATTACCCCGATCAGCAAAGAAAAAATTACAGGTTTTGCCCAGAAAGGACCGTTTAATAATGGTACCTCAATATTATTATCTGAACTGAATTCAGATTTCAATCAGACAGGCAGGAATATTACCTCGAACATTGAAAACAATCAGGGATCATATGAAATTGATTATATCGAGTTCATCAGCCAGTATGTGCTGATTAATGCAAATGGATATTATTTCGATGAAATAACGGGTGATAATTCTTCTTCACAATTGACTTTATATGCCCTTTCAGACCTGTCGGACAAAAACAGCCTGAACATTAATATCCTTTCACATCTGGAAAAAGCAAGGGTTGAATATTTACTGTCTGAAGGCAAATCTTTTTGGGAAGCAAAAAGCCAGGCACTCCGGGAGATCCTTGAAATCTTTGAGATGGATAAACCGGATGATACAGAATCCGAGAATCTTGATATTTCCCGGGCAGGGGAGGGAAATTCAATATTGCTGGCAATATCTGTAATCTTTCAAGGGTACAGATCGACAGCGGATCTGTCACTTCTCATGGCCAATTTCATTACAGATATTTCTTCAGATGGGGTGCTTGATGATCCGGCTGTTCAAAGTGATTTAATCAGTCATGCACAATCATTGAATTTATCAGCTATACGCGAAAACATAGAAAGTCATTATAATGATATCGGAATGGAGTACTCAATTCCGGATTTTGAGGAATACATTCAACATTTCCTTGATAGTTCAGATTTTAAGATTGAAGGTTTAATAGAATATCCGGTAACAGGAAATTATGGTGAAAACATTCTTTGCCTGGAAAAAGACACCTTCCGCCCGGATCAGGATTACAGTTTCGCAGCCAACCTTCCGGAAAACGGATCATTGAAGATTATCATGAAAAATGGACTGTGGTTCTATTCAGTCAGCAGCCCGGTAAACTGGGTGATTTCCGACTATAACTTTTCTGAGAGGTCGCAGGTATTTACTTCAATCCAGAACGGGGTAAACTGTGATTTAAGAATGTTGTTTGGCAACGACAGCCTGAATCAGAATGATATTGTAATCGAGTATTATGAATTCAGTTCAGAAGAACCGACACGAATAAAATCCATTACAATTATTGATTAATTGAATATCTATAAGCATATCTGACTTTCGTTTGCAATGAAAAAAATTGCATTCATACTACTGGTACAGGTGACCATAGCATATCAAACACATGCTCATGTTGGATTGTTGCATCCAACCGGAGGTGAAACTTTTAATCCGGGTGATACTGTACTGATAAGGTGGGAAGAAATAGTTAGCCATGATACACAGAATTGGGATCTTTATTTTTCAAGTGATGGCGGATCAGCCTGGGACACCATACAGGTTGATATATCAGTGGAGATAATGAGTTACCGGTGGATAGTACCAGATATTATAACAGTGCAGGGTAAAATCAGGATCGTGCAGGACAATGTGGGTGATGATTATGAAGATGTGAGCGATAATTTCACTATTGCACCTCCGGGCGGTTTCCCTTTGGTTGCCGATGCCGGGAATGATACCATTTTTTGTTCTTCAAACCTGTATGAGGTAACGCTTGGCGGAAATCCGACGGCCCGGGGTGGAACACCCCCATACTCCTATTCCTGGTCGTGTGAAATTCAGGTCAGGAGCCATATTTTTTACGCTTCGTTGTTTCTTAATGACACAACAGTTGCCAATCCATCATTCAAAGGGATTAACGATACGATTACGTTCCATCTCCAGTTGACCGACAGCAATGATTCCATCGATGTGGATTCAGTATCGGTTATTTTCTCTGACTTTATATTCTGCCTGGGAGAATGCAGAGAGACAATAGCCGCAGGCGACAGTGTTCAACTTCATCACTGCATTGACGGGGGTATACTTCCTTATAACTATAACTGGACACCTTTTGAAAGCCTGTCCGATTCAACCATTGAAAATCCCTGGGCAAGTCCGGTGACAACAACAACTTATGAATTAACATTGACTGACTCAGCCGGATGCAAAGCCTCCGGCAGTTGCCAGGTTACCGTTATTCCGGATGGTGTAAACAACAGAATATCTGAGAAAAATTCTATTGCTATTAGAGAAAAATATGATCTCGTGGTAGTGGATTTAATGGATTTGAATACTTCCGATTCTGAATTCAGGATTTATAGTACCAATGGATCTCTGGTGGGCGCATTTAGACTGAATGGCGAAAAACAGCTGGATATTCCAAAGCAATTTGTGCCGGGGATTTACATTTATTCTTTTCAGAATAAGGAAGTGCTTCTGTCGGGCCGATTCTCCATAATTAATCATTAATTTGTTTTCTTAATTATATCTCAGGACTGCCAGGTTCAAATGACAAAGTAACTGTGAATGTATTTCTCAAAGAAATGTTCTTTCCTCATTAATCAGGACACTGAGTTAAGTTAAGCAGTTGTTAATGCTGATTATCAAAATACTCCCTAAATTTATTATAGATTAATAGTAGAATACCAAAATCGTATTTAACTATTACTATTTTATTAATTAAAATTCTTTCATTATCTTTGAATTAACTTATTAAATATTAATAGTTCCTTATAAATTATTTATTTAATTACTTATATTTTAATATTTAAATCAGACTTAATGGATAATTGGTTGTTTCTAACAGAGCAGGAAATATTAAAAGAAATAGGCAAAAGGCTTAAAAAAATAAGGCTTCAACACAACCTTACTCAAAAAGAAATGAGTGAAGAAGTCGGATTAAGTGTTTCTACTATCAGCCTGATAGAATCGGGGAAATCGACAACGGTTGAAAGCCTGATAAGGATTTTAGTCAGATTAAATCGAATAAAAGATTTTGAATCAGTATTCAGAGTTGGAGAAAACCTGGAACTTAAATTAAAATTTGAAAAGGCGAAATTA
>JADHVS010000194.1 GCA_016783865.1 Bacteroidales bacterium | reverse complement strand
TGTTCCATCTAATAGTGGTGCATAATGCATTGTTAAGCTATCCTTTGTCTTCATTCAGTAAAGTTACATTCTGGAACTTAATGTAACATCCTGCGAAGCAGTTTTTTTTCAGGCTTGTCCTGAAAAAATATAGTATCTTGAGAAAGGATCTTTAAAATTCAATGCTATGAAGAAATATTTTTACTTATCTGCCACACCTGAGGCGCTGATTACCTCGCACCTGTCTTCCGAGGCATTTGGAAATTACCTGGCTGTTGGCGCAAAAAAACGTACACGTGGTCAAAACATATTTTTTGACCTGGATGAAGAAAAACTGGTTGACCTTCCGTGGGATTACATCGAAAAGAAACTGGTCCCTTACGAGAATGGTGAACCCAAACGATCTGTATATCTTTCCATCTACAGAGTGTTAGAAAAAATACCCATGGAAGCAATAAAAAGTCTGTACCTGGTTACCGATGATGGAAAAGTGCTGGAGCTGGAAAGTGTGGAATATAAATTAAAAGATCCGGATATGGTAAGATTGTATCAGCAATTTATTCCCATATCCACGCGGGTTGCCAGCAGGCTTACTCCTCCTGAGTTCATTCAGTTTTTAACCGATACCACCAAACCGGTATCCGCACCCAAGATTTTTTTTGTTGAATTGCAACTGGGTTTGCTGGCAAAAGATTCTTATGCACCCATACATAATCTTCCCTATCCCAATCCGGACCACCTGAGAGATTGTCTTGCCAGGCTAAAAGGATCCAAAGAACGATTAACAAAGACGGTTTTGAGATCGGCTAATGGTGAGCTTCCTTACCGGATCATCAGTGACGGATTCTTCGTTGGTGAACGGGAAAACTACCTTTTCTTCCAGATGCCCTCCATCGAATTGCTTGAAAATAAATATTACTCCTGGTGGAGATCGGCCCTGGTGCAATGTTTCTAATTGTCAGGTGCTGTTTGCCAGGTGTTGGTAGCAGGTACCAGCCACCATGATTAATCCTATATTTGTAAAAATCCTGATAACATGAAATTACGTCTTACGTATATTCCTTATTTCTGTGTATTATTATTACTGGTTACCGGCACGTGCAAGAAGGATGAGCCGGAGGATACACGAACCCTGCTTCAGAAATTACAGGACCTCTCCGGCGTGGAGGTTACGGAAATCACCCCTCCCTATTTTCATACCCAGGCCTTCCGACTGGATATCACACAGCATCTTGACCAGTTCAACCCGTCCAGTCCATCCTTTACCCAGGAGGTCTACCTTCACCATGTGGATGAGTCACTTCCCATGGTATTTGGTCCTTCGGGATACGCCGTATCGGAGGGGTCACGCCAGGAGCTTGCCGAGATCCTGCAATGCAATCTGGTTACTGTTACCTACCGGTTTTTCGAAGGATCAATACCGGATCCGTACGACTGGCAGTATCTTACTGTAGAACAGGCCGCGGCAGATCATCATCATATCGTTGACCTGCTGGATGATATCTATGAGGGATTATGGATCAGCTCTGGTGCCAGCAAGAGTGGCCAGACAGTATGTATCCATAAAAGGTTCTACCCTGATGATGTGGATGCCACTGTTGCCTACGTGGCTCCATTTGTTTTTGGCACTAAGGATGAACGGTTTATTCCCTTTATGAACCAGGTGGGAACGGAAGAGTGCCGGGAGAAACTGGAGGATTTTGAGCGGATGGTTTTGGAGAACAGAGACAGTCTGCAGGTGCGGTTTGAACAATATTTCCCGGACAATAATTTGACCATGACCAGTGATCCGGATGAAGCTTTTGAGTACTGTGTGGTGGAATATCATTTTGCATTCTGGCAGTTTCATAATCATGACTGCAGTACTATTCCAGGCGAAGGGTCAAGTTATGATGAAATGTTTGCACACCTCAGGGATGTTACCTGGATCAATTTCTTCTCCGATCCTTATATGTTGTATTATGAGCCGTATTATTACCAGGCTCTGGCTGAGATCGGGTACCCTTCATACATAACGGAGCACATTGAAGATTTACTTATCTATGCTCCGGATCCGGGGGCTGAGTTCTTTGTCGTATCGGATGTAAGCCCCACATATGATGCGACGGCCATCAATGATGTATATAACTGGTTACAGACCGAAGGTGACAATATAATATATATATATGGAGGGATCGATCCATGGTCGGCCGGTATGATTGAGCTGACCGGTGAGACCAATGCGATCAGGGTGGTTCAGCCCGGTGCCGATCATAGTGTCAGGATTTCGGATTTGGATGAAAAGGACCTGGTTATTGAAACCCTGGAAGAGTGGTTAAAAATCGATATCGATTTTTAACCGTGAATCGAGGGGATGAGGGGCCAAGGGATTAAATTTTGGAAAATTTAAAATTAATGAATGAATAATAAGTCGATCGAAATAACCTGAGATTAATGAGAAGAAATGATAAAGAAATATTGGATCCGAAGGAGATTGAGGGGATTTTGCAGGAGGGGATTTTGTGCAGTATTGCATTTACGGACGGTACAGAGCCGTATCTGATAACGGTTAATTATGGATACCGGGATGGATGCATTTATTTCCATTCGGCGAAGGAGGGAAAGAAAATGGATATGATTGCGAAATATCCAAAGGTGTGCTTTCAGGTTATAGTGGATGATGAGTTGGTCAAAGGCGAAAAGACCTGCAGCGATTTTACCATGAAATACAGGAGTGTGGTTGGTTATGGAAGAATATCCCTGCTGCAGACTGAAGAGGAGAAATCAGACGGTTTGAACGTATTGATGGAGCAACATACCGGGCAGGGGGAGCATGTGTTTGAGAAGAATAGTCTGCGGGAGACTGCTGTGTTGAGAATTGATATTGAAAGTATGACTGGGAAGAAATCGTGAATCGTGAGTCGTGAATCGTGAGTCGAGGGTGTGGGCAAAGCAGTGAACAGTGATTGGTGAAAGGTGAACAGCGTGTGTGAGTTGTGGGATTTGGGAATTGGTTACAGGTTTTATTTCATTGGAGCTTTGAAAATTTTAGTGGACAGTAACTCTATCATTACTCCATATAATATTCCCGCGGTTGTATACAGGACAAATCCAAGGTTATTACTGCCTATAAATCCTATCGACACGGTTATTGAGATTATGAATCCCAGCATGGCACCATGCAGGAGATATTGAATTTTCCAGCCACTTATCCCGATAACAAAACCGATCAGTATCCGGTTGGCTATGGAAGATGCCAGGATTGCTGCATCTACCCCGGCAAAACCAAAGATGATCTGTCCTCCGATAACACAGATAACAGCGGCCAGAACCCCGCCCAGAAGGCAAGCTAAAACTCTCTTTAAGTACATGGGTTTGTTGGTTTGTCGGTTACTTTGTTTGTGTTTAATCCTTAGTCTGCGGCTACTAATTTACGCAATGACGGCTACTTTTCCATTTAACATAGGATTAAATTTTCGACTCCCGGAAAGTGATATTTCGTGTCAACTGGTGAGGGTGACAGGGCAATTGACCCCTGATCTTATCCAGGCCAAAGTTAAAAGCGGAACAGGGCCCGGATGATATGGTATAAAAAAGTGCAATCCCTCCCACTTATCCATGCGGACAGGCAGAAAGGGATGACTTAAAAACATAATTAAGAATAATTTCTAGTTCGATAATTTAAACGCAACGGGAAGTGTCAACCTTACCTGGACTGCTTTTCCATGTTGCTTTCCCGGAGTCCATTCGGTCATCATATATACCAGCCTGAGAGCTTCTTTATCAAGGCTTTCGTGAACACCCTTCACCACTTTTGCTTCTTTCACTTCGCCTTTTCCGCTTACAACAAACGATACATGGACAATACCCTCAATACCTTCCTTTTTGGCATCATCGGGATACTGCATATTTTTTTGCAGGTATTTTTTTATGCCATCCGTACCGTGTGGATAAGCCGGAAGATCCTCAACTACCCAAAAACCTTCCTCAGGTGGAAGCTCTTTCTCTTCTGCGATCATATAACATTCCCTGTCCATATCAATCTGATAATCGCTTGGGGACATCTTTATAACCATATTGCCAGACTTAACTCCAGCAATAACAGTTTCCAATCCCACAAAAGAAAATACCAATTTGGCCTTATTGTCTGAAACTTCGATCTCAAAAGTTCCGTCCATCCCAGTCATAGTGCCATTGGTTGTGCCCTTAACTATGACATGAACGCCTGGCAAAGGTTCACTTGTAGATTCCAGAATCACTTTACCGCTAACAATGTTGCCATCAATAATAGTGCTCGGAAAGTTTCCGGATTTTTGTGAAAATGCCAACGATATTAATACCATAGCGGGTAAAAGAGCAAGCACTTTTAATTGTGCTTTCATTGTTGATTTAGCTTTTGTCATCATGATCATTCTTTTTTTAGTTAATGATTTACTGAACCCATTGGCAAGTCTGAAGATTTCAAGTCCGGTAATCTGATTAACCAATAAAGCCTGATATCGTCCCACATTGGGATTCCAGCGCAATACCTCCCGGTCGGCTTCGAATTCATGTATTTCACGTATCGACCTGTCAAAGAACCACATAACAGGATTAAACCATTGAATTAATCCGGCCAGTCCGATGACAAGCAGATCGATATAATGAAATTTATTATAGTGTGCCTTTTCATGTTTTACAATTTTCATAAGATCCTCCTCGGGTGGAAGTGAGTGATTTATAAAAATGAAGTTAAACCATGAAAAAGGAGATATTTCAGTTTTTACCAATGCCAGTTTCATTCCATCTTTGATTGAAAGCTGGCTTCGGCTTCGCATTTTAATAATTTGAACCCATTGCCAGACCAAACGACCAAGAAGCATCAGCATACCTGCCATATAACCTAACAAAAGCCAGTTGCTCCAGTGTGCCAGGAAGCCTGGTTGAGTGGCATATGCCGGAGCTGGCATGCCGGATGATGCCAGGGCAGTTTCCAGGTTAATGAAGATACCAGAAACCATGTCCTGCTTTTCACCAAGCTGGATCCAATCACTAAACGGAACCAGTGGAAGAAGAAATGACAATACAACGGAGCCGAGCAATACGAACCTGTTCACAGAGAAATATGTTTCCTTTCTCAGGAACAACCAGTAAATTCCATAGAAAAGCCATAGTGCTAATCCGGATTTTACCAGGTACATGATCCATTCATTCATCTCTATTCTATTTTGATTTTTTTATCTCTTCTTCGGTCATTTTCAATATGTCCTCAAGGTCCTTCATGTCCAGGTTGTTCTCCCTTGCAAAAAAGGCAGCCATCTGCGGAAAGGAATTATTGAAATAGTTTTTCATAAAGTCATTGAAATGAACTTTGGCATAATCCTCTTTATTAATTAACGGATAATACTCATATGTAGTGCCATATGCCTTGTGATCGACAAAACCTTTTTTCTCGAGAACCCGGATTACAGTTGATACCGTATTGTAAGGCGGCTTAGGATCAGGAAACTTTTCGATTACATCTCTTACAAGGCCTCTTTCCAATTCCCATAAAATATGCATCACATCTTCTTCTGCTTTGGTAAGCTTTTTCATATGAGAAAGTATTTTATGTTTTCGTAACACTACTGTTTGCCACAACTGTTCTGCAATGAATATTTGAACTCCTTGCCGGTTGCGGCGAGGAAATGACTTCCTGAGTTCGGCTAAGCCAATCTTCGATCCTTTATTATAAATTTTTTGCGCTCGTTAACCCCGCCCGGAGTACCCGTTGTGAATTCTCTCGCAGTATTCAATATACCGGGACTTGAAATTTTCAGACTGCCAATGTCAATACAAACATAAAACTATTTTTCAAGTTATTCAACTGTTTTTGCAGTTGACCTACGTAAATAATAGTTAATTTAATAATTAGGTCCTATAAATATTTATTTATCAATTAAATACAAGTTATTTAAAATTTGTCTAAATTAGCATGGTAAATATTTAACCTGCAATTTTATGAAAAGAGTAACTGGTCTGGGGTGGTATTTTCTACAAGAGTAAGGATCCTAAAAAGCTAAAAGACTGGTATACAAAGCACCTTGGGATCCAATCTGAAGAATTTGGATCTGTCTTTGCCTGGCGGGATCATGCTGATAAGGAAAAAACCTGTTATACCATCTGGAGCCCGATGGATGAAACAACGAATTATTATGATCCAGGCAAAAATGAGTTCATGATCAATTACAGGGTGGAAAACCTGGGTGCCCTGTTAGTGGAATTGAAAGCCGAAGGTGTTCAGGTAAAAGGTGAACCGGAAGAATATGAATACAAAAAATTTGCTTGGGTTCTTGATCCGGAAGGCAGAAAGGTTGAGTTGTTGGAACCGGTGGATGAAATATTAGGGGCAAATCCATCCAATGTTTAGCGGGGCTATCAAAGAGTTATGTTGACAAGTGAATGCCCAGGAGGTGTTTCAGAACTGTTCTGCAAGTTCCTCAAGGCTGGTCCCATCGACCCGGTTAATGATCCATTCCTTCATCAGCTTTGCACCGAGTGATTCATAAAATTTTATTGATGGTTCATTCCAATCGAGTACAGCCCATTCCAACCTGCCGCAGTTTCTTTCGACGGCCAGTCTTGCCAGGTAAGTCAGCAGGGCTTTCCCGTATCCTTTCCCCCGGTATTCAGGATTGACAAACAGGTCCTCGAGGTAAATACCAGGTTTCCCTAGAAATGTCGAAAAGCTGTTAAAGAAGAGTGCGTATCCCACCGGCACATCTCCTTCATAACCGATGACTGTTTCAGCATATCTTTTTTTACCGAACAGACAGCGCCGAAAATCTTCTTCTGTGGCCACCACTTCGTTCAGCAGTTTCTCATAGATAGCAAGTTGCCTTATAAATTCAAGGATCAGTGGAACATCTTTTTCCTCTGCATGGCGGATAGTGAAGCCGGGGAGCTTAGTTTTGACTGGTTCAATTTGATCTGGCATGATTATTTAATTGAAATTCTCTAATATAACTAAAAGGTTGCAAGTTGCAAGTTGCAAGTTGCAGGTTGGTGTGAGTGTGGGTGGTGGGTGTTTCATATTATAGAAATAACTTGTAACTTGTAGGATGGAACTTTTGCGGGGTGATGCACGGTTATAATTGGATCAATCAGCTAAAACAGACGGCAATTGATAACACACCCACACTCAAAACCCACACCAACCAGGAACCAAGAACCATTAAATTATGGAACCAGACCTCTTTAATCCAGACGTACCTGTCTATAAAAAAGCTATAATCATAGGAGCTTCCTCTGGCATTGGCAGGGCTGTCTCACGAATTCTTGTCAACAAAAATTACCAGGTAGGCATAACAGGAAGAAGGGAAAACCTTCTGAAAGAGCTACAGCAGGAAAATCCTGAAAAGTATATTTACAGGGTTTTTGATATACGTGATATGTCCAAAACATCAAAAAACCTGAATGAGATTATTAAGGAGCTGGGAGGTTTGGATCTGCTTGTTATGAGTTCCGGGATAGGTTATATTAATGAAGAACTCGATCTTGAACCGGAATTCCGGACTATCGAAACCAATGTTACCGCATTTACAGATATAATCACTTTTGTTTACAGGTATTTTCAGCAGCAAGGCAGGGGACATATCGTCGGGATAACCTCCATTGCAGCCTTGAGAGGCAATCCGGGTGCACCGGGCTATAATGCTTCCAAATCATACCAGATGAACTACCTGGAAGGATTGCGCATTAAATCAAAAAAACAAAAACTTCCCATAACAATTACAGATGTGAGGCCCGGTTTTGTGGCTACCGACATGGCCAAGGGAGATACCTTATTCTGGGTTGCTTCACCGGAAAAAGCAGCTGCGCAGATTTACAGGGCAATAAAGGGAAAAAGAAAAAAAGTTTATGTAACCAAACGCTGGAGACTTTATGCATTGTTCCTTAAAATATATTATTTTAACCGCTGATTTACCAAATGCATATACATGTCCCAGAAATCAAAAAACACCGCCTGTGTTCATGCGGGAACGCAGGTAGATAAAGTCTTTCGTGGTGTAAACACACCCATCCATACTTCCACATCCTTTGAGTACCTTGAACTGGATGAGGTACGCTATCCGAGGTACTTCAATACACCCAATATAGATTCACTTAGTAACAAACTGGCTAAACTTGAACAGGGGGAAGCCGGACTGGTATTCAGTTCGGGAATGGCGGCTATTTCCACCACCCTTTTCACCTTCCTGAAAAAAGGTGATCATGCGATTTTCCAGAAAGGATTATATGGAGGTACTTTTCATTTTGTCACAAGAGAATTGGAAAACTTTGGCATTGCCTTCGATATCACTCCTTCCAATGAACCGGAGGAATTCGAAA
>JADHVS010000193.1 GCA_016783865.1 Bacteroidales bacterium | reverse complement strand
TGAATCCTGCGAGCGTTGCGCCGTGCAAACCCGTGAGGTGGGGATTGACTGGCGAACAAATATAATAAGTTTTGAAACACCTCTTAGTTTCCCTGCAGGTAACCAATCCTGTCCGGCAAGGGCTAGCTACCCACCGGAAGCGTGTCTTGCGTAGTCAACCGAGAGGTTGGCACGAAGCGTAGACAGTGACTGTTTAAGGTATGATATTGAGCCTCGAAAGGGATACCAATACCGGAGTCTTATCCATCGCTTGGGATGGGACAATACCAAAGCAGCGATATAGGCAAGCTGTGGCGGTCCGGTCGGGGTCGGAGAACATATCAGAGGCAGAATAGGGAGACACGGGAACACGGGAGAGCCTAACGTCTCCACACGAAGGAACGCGGCACACGGTCAACCGCGTGACCAAAAGACCGGGTTACCCGGGGAACTTGTTGCCCCTGAAGTAACGTTAAGAATAAGCGACAAGCGTAGTGGTATCTGTACCGAGGGAAACCGAAGGGAAAGTGAAGGAAATGGACGAAGGCAGTCTTAGCATCCCCATATTACCGATTGAAAGCCGGGAAATCAGGACCGCTGAAAGCCGGTTAGTAGGGAAGGAGGATGCCGGTATTTAGACCTGTAGTTTAGAAACATTAATGTATCAGTTACATGAAAAGGATGTCAACAGTAGAACTACAGATAGCCGAAAGAGCAAGGAAGTTCAAAGGAGAAGCCTTGCATAGTCTTTATAACTTTATAGATGCACCCTTGTTACAGGAGAGTTACGATCAGCTTAACAAGAAGAGTGCAGGGGGAATTGATGGGAAGACATGGCTGCAATATGGATTGGAATTCCCTGAAAGGCGGAATAGTCTTTTGGAAGAGTTCAAATCCGGTCGGTATAGAGCCCCGGCTATACGCCGGGTGTATATACGAAAGGACAAGCACAGCCAGCGCCCGTTAGGCATTCCCACTATTGAGGATAAGGTTCTGCAAGCTAGTGTTCGTAAGGTCATAGAGCCGATTTATGAGGAAGATTTTAAACCTTTTTCATATGGCTTCAGACCGGGACGCTCACAACACCAGGCGATTGAGTTTATGTTTCAAAAAGTAAGTTTTGAGAAGATGCACTATATTATAGATGCGGACATTAAGAACTACTTTGGGAGCATCAATCACGGAATTCTCCGGGAATTCCTTGACAAACGGGTGAAGGATGGAGTGATAAGACGGATGATAGATAAATGGCTCAAGGCTGGAACCATGGAATCGGGCAATATTAGCTACCCGGACCATGGGACTCAGCAGGGATCGGTCATATCACCGATTCTGAGTAATATCTATCTCCACTATGTGCTGGATGAGTGGTTTTCGGAACAAATCCAGCCATTGTTAAAGGGAAAGAGTTTCATAGTAAGGTATGCCGATGATTTCATTCTGGGATTTACAGATAAGTCAGACGCAGAAAGGGTAATGGAAGTTCTACCGAAAAGGTTCGCCAAATACGAACTGACATTACATCCTGAAAAGACGAAATTGATAGACCTGAACAGCAAAAGGGGTGGTACAGGCAGGAGCTTTGACTTCCTGGGTTTTACTCATTATCTTGGTAAGAGCCGTAATGGGAGCAAGGTTCTAAAACGCAAGACCAGCTCGAAAAGCATGACTAAAGCTGTCGTGAGTCTCAGTGAGTTTATCAAGCAGAATCGTCATATGAAGCTCAATGAATTGATTTCAGCCATAAATGTGAAACTGCGTGGACATTATTCATACTACGGATATACCTTTAACTTTAGGGGTATCTCCCGGTTTTATGAACTTATCTGTCGCAGTCTCTTTAAATGGCTAAATCGCAGAGGAGGGAAACCTGTATTGGAATGGGACAGATTTACCCAGATAGTTAATACTTGGGTTCCTCTTATTAAACCCTCTATTCATCACTCTTATGGTCCATCACTGCGAAACTAAGTACCGAGGAACCGGATGCGGGAAATCCGCTCGTCCGGATCTGTGGGGGAGCGGGGAGGTAACGAACCGCTCTACCCGGACATTCCCCGCCACTCGGGACGAGGAGCTTCAATTCTCCGGAGGGGTGCAGATCACAAAAACTCTTCTTCCAGCCGGCTTATAAGTTTTTTTGGATCTACATCTGTAATAAGCTTGCCATTTTCAGCCAGGCTGATGTCTCCGGTTTGCTCTGATACTATTATAACCAATGAATCGGTATTCTCTGTCATCCCGAGTGCTGCCCTATGTCGCAAGCCATAGCTTGGAGGCAGGCTCAGACTTTCCGACACCGGTAGGATACATCTGGCTGCCAGGATCTTATCATTGATAATGATCATGGCGCCATCATGGAGTGGACCGTTTTTATTGAAAATACTTTCAATTAACCTGCTTGATGTATCTGCATTGAGAATATCACCCGTTTCAGCAAAAACAGACATATCAGTTTTCCTGGTGATCACAATGAGCGCTCCGGTCTTTGATTTGGCCATATTAATGCAGGCCTTAATGATCGATTTGATCTTCACACGTTTTTGATCAGCAAGCAGTGGTAATATTTTTTCGAGTGTTAGTCGGTTTCGACTGAAGTATTGATTGCCTAAAAAGATTAAAAACCTACGGATCTCCTGTTGAAATACAATGATGAGCGCAATCACACCAACACCGATAAACTGTCCCAGGATGGTCCCCAACAACTGCATATCGAGTGCCTTTACGATGATCCAGAGCAGATAGACCGAAAGAAGCCCAATAAAAATGTTCATGGCCACAGTACCCCGGATAAGCAAAAACACCTGATACATCAGATAAGCCATCAGCAGGATATCTATGATATCAAGTATCCGGATTTTTATGAAAAGATCAACCATCATGATAATGCCCTCAAAGTTAGTATTTTCAGGTTGTATTGAGATCACATTGCCTGTTGATATTTTTCAACCAGACTGATGGCCTCAATGGCTTCCTTAACATCATGTACACGTAACAAATTAGCACCCTGAAGCAAAGCTATGGTGTGCAGAACTGTAGTGCCATTTAAAGCATCATCTGGTGTTGCTTCTAACGTTTTATAAATCATCGATTTCCGCGACACGCCAGCCATAACCGGTAATTCAAATATTTGAAAGTGATGCAGATGTTTTAGTAAAAAGTAATTCTGATCAATAGTTTTTGAAAAACCAAATCCCGGATCAATTACAATGTCCTTAATACCTAATTCGGTTAACTGTTTTACCTTTTCTGAAAAATACGCAGTCATTTCCCCGACTAAATCATCATAATCCGTAAGCGATTGCATGGTTTCCGGATCTCCTCTCATATGCATGATGATATAGGGAACCTGAAGTCCAGCCAATTCTTGAAACATGTCCCGATCCATTTCCCCGCCTGAAATATCGTTGATCATATCAACACCGTATTCTGTAACTGCAAACCGTGCTATAGCCGATCTGAATGTATCGACCGACAATATAGCATCAGGAAATTTCGTGCGGATAAGCCTTAATACCGGCCTCAGTCGATCAATTTCTTCCTTTTCATTTAAAATTTTGGCTCCGGGCCGGGTTGATATTCCACCAATGTCAAGGATGTCAGCACCTTCGTCAAGCATCCGTTCAGCCTGGGTAATGATTTCATTATCAGACAAGTATCTGCCACCATCATAAAAGGAGTCGGGAGTAATATTGAGGATTCCCATGATCCTGGGTTGTGACAGATCCAAAAGTTTACCGCGACAATTCAGACTATTGTTTTTTGAAAAAAATGTATCTTTAAAAGACATTTGAACGGATCAGATGTGTAAACAAATGTAATCATTACTTCCCAAATGCGTTTCATTGTTATTGAAGGGCTGGATGGCTCCGGTAAGTCGACTCAGATCAAATTGTTACTCAAGCACCTGAAGGGGAAAAATATACCTTATCAATTCCTCCATTTTCCCAGGACAGAATCTCCCATTTATGGTGAACTGATAGCCCGGTTCTTACGAGGAGAGTTTGGAGAAATGTCTACTGTTCATCCCTATCTTGTGGCACTCATCTTTGCCGGTGACAGGAATGAAGCGCAGCATACCATAAAAAAGTGGCTGGATGAAGGATATTTTGTATTGCTTGATCGTTATGTCAATTCAAATATTGCATATCAGTGTGCCAAGTTGGAATCAGCACCGGACCGTGACAAGCTAAGCAAGTGGATAAGGCATCTTGAATATGAATATAATCAGATCCCCCAACCTGATAAAAGCATTTTTCTGGATGTGCCGTTTGGTTTTACTCAGGAAAAGTTAACTAATGACAGGATGGGAAACGACAGGGATTACCTGAATGGAAAGCAGGATATCCATGAGGATGATCTCGATTTTCAACAGAAGGTCAGGGAAGTGTATCTTGAATTGTGTGCGGAAGACAGTAACTTCGTTAAGATAGATTGTTTTAAGGAGAATCACGAAATGCTTGCGCCGGATGAAATCTTTGCCAGGATCAGAAATGTTCTGAATTTAACATGATATCCGGGCATTTTTATTCGTTTATTTTTTTATAATTATCAGAATAATAATATTTTAAGTTGAGTATGAAAATTCTTAGTGGTTTTAGCAGGATATTAACAGGAATAGTTTTTATTTTTTCTGGATTTGTTAAGGCGGTAGATCCTCTCGGTTCCACCTATAAATTCACAGATTATTTTTACGCATTTAACTTACCTTCTCTGGAGGTTATGTCACTTCCATTAGCTTTGGTATTATCGGCCTTTGAGTTGCTGGTTGGTATTTCCATACTAACCGGATACCGTATCCGGTTAGGAGCCTGGGCGTTAACCCTGTTTATGGCATTGTTCACGGTATTGACATTTTACCTGGCCCTGGCAAATCCGGTAACTGATTGTGGCTGTTTTGGCGATGCCATTATAATGACCAACTGGCAAACCTTTTTCAAGAATCTCATTTTGTTGCCTTTTGTTACTGTTATTTTTCTCAGGAGAAATAAGATATTGCCGGTTTACAGGGATTATCAGGAGTGGACATACCTGGCCCTGTTTACTATATTAATACTTAGCTTGCAGGTCTATAGTTTGAGGCATCTTCCTCTGCTGGATTTCCGGCCTTATCATATCGGAACCTATATTCCCGACAAAATGACCGTACCCGAAGGTATGCCACACGATGAATACCAGGCTTTCCTGTATTATGAGAAGGATGGCAACGTGGAAGAATTCACAGAAGATGATTTTCCGTGGGATGACAGCACCTGGACTTTTATAGACACTAAACACGTTCTGGTTTCCAAAGGTTATGAACCACCCATTCATGATTTTACTATTGCGGACCAGGAAGGATTTGACCTTACTGACATGATTCTCTCCGATCAGGAATACACTATGCTTCTGGTTTCAAATAATCTTGCGAAAGCCGATCCTGAGGTACTCATGAAAGCCAACGACCTGGCATTGTATTGCTCATCCCGCAATTGTTCATTCTATTGTATCAGCTCCTCTTCACGGGATGAGGTGGAAGAAATATCAGCCTCACTGGGCCTGGTATATGAAATATATACAACAGATGAGATTACCCTGAAAACGATTATCCGTTCAAATCCCGGATTAATGTTGTTAAAGAATGGAGTGGTTCTGAATAAATGGCATGCCAATGACTTGCCTGAATTCCAGAATCCGGATGAACAATTTCTGGCCAATGCGTTGAACCAGGAAAGAAAATCGAAAGAAAGAAATTTAGTCTTTTTCATGTCCGTTTCATTGTTGTTTATCTTTCTCCTTATCCGTTATTTGCGTCCGACCAGGTAAGGTGAAGAATTTATAAGCCTTGATCAGTTATATTATCCGAAAATTACTCTATAGTCTCCTGGTAGTTTGGGGCGTCGTCACCATTGTCTTCCTGATTTTCAATATACTCCCGGGTGATCCGGCCAGGATGATGGTGGGGCAGCGTGCCGATGAGGCCACAGTAGAGGCTATACGCGATGAACTGGGGCTTAATGAACCGGTAATCAAGCAATACCTGGGTTATTTGAATAATCTTTCTCCAATTTCATATCACACCTTTGACAGGGAGAACAATCTTTTTTATCTGGAGCCCGGAAAATATGACTCTCCAAAAATCCTTGTTGGAAAAGTGGATGCATGGGCAGTCATTATTAAAGCGCCATACATGGGAAAGTCATTCCAGTCACGAAAAAGCGTAACCCGAATAATCCTTGATGCCTTACCAAACTCATTGATTCTGGCCTTTGTTTCTATCCTGCTGGGAACGATCCTGGGCATATTAACCGGTATTTTTGCAGCCATATGGAAGGATAGCTTGTTTGACCGTCTGGCTCTCTTCTTTTCAGCTCTGGGAATGTCATTGCCCTCCTTCTTTGCTGCCATAATCATTGGATGGATTTTTGCCTATTTGCTTTCAGATTTTACTGGTCTGAATTTAACCGGAAATTTATATGAGGTGGATGATCTTGGAGGGGGCGTTCGCCTGGTACTGAAAAACCTGATCCTCCCTTCCCTGACACTGGCTATAAGACCCCTTTCTGTCATCATGCAATTATCGAGGAACTCATTGCTGGATGTTCTTTCTCAGGATTACATCCGAACAGCCTGGTCGAAGGGGCTCTCCTATTCAGGGATAATCTACAGGCATGCCCTCAGGAATGCACTTAATCCTGTTATCACAGCGATTAGCGGTTGGTTTGCCTCGTTGATGGCCGGTGTTATTTTTGTGGAATATATTTTTGGATGGAAAGGATTGGGATTTTTGATCGTTAATGCATTGAACAATTATGATTTCCCGCTGGTCCTTGGTTCGGTAGTATTTATTTCTATCATTTTTGTCATAATCAATATTTTAGTAGATTTTACATACGCCATCATTGACCCGAGGGTAAGAAAGTGAGGAAGAAGGTACGAGTTGCCAGGTACGAGTTGCCAGGTTGAATCCTGCGAGCGTATTGGCTCCGCCGAACTCACAGGTTTGTTTGGCTCCGCCGAACTCACAGGTTTGTTTGGCTTCGCCGAACTCACAGGTTTGTTTGGCTTCGCCGAACTCACAGGTTTGTTTGGCTTCGCCGAACTCAGAAACTCGTTTCCCCGTAGCTTGCTGCGAGGAGAGTCAATAATCTTAGCTTATGTCGAAATATTAATGAAAGAATTGATCTCTGTGTATAATGCTATTTATTTATAACTGTTATCCAAAAACCTCGCACCTCGTAACTCGTAACTATTATGTTTTTTTGCCTCAGCAAGGCAGTTTTTTTGATATTTTTGATATTGATAAACACTATAAATTTTGAAATGATGAGAAAAAGAATCGTTGCAGGCAACTGGAAAATGAACAAAACATTAAGAGAAGGAATGGAACTGGCTTCAGCAGTGGAGCAATTGGTAAGTCAACAACCATCAGATGTGGAAGTGATCATTGCACCTCCTTATATACATCTGTCAGATATCAGCAAACTATTATCCAGGGTTAAACTTTCTGCTCAGAATTGCGCATCAGAAGCTCATGGAGCCTATACAGGAGAGGTTGCTGCTGGCATGATCAAGTCAACCGGTGCCACTCATGTGATCATAGGACATTCAGAGCGCAGAACCTATTTCAAGGAAGATAATGAGGTACTTTATAAAAAAGTTGCACTTGCTCTGGAGAACAGTTTGATACCCATCTTTTGTTGTGGAGAGATATTGGCTGAGCGGGAAGCCAATAACCATTTCGATGTTGTACGGAATCAATTAGCACAAACAATTTTTAAGCTTGATGAAAATGATTTCGATAAAATCATAGTCGCTTATGAGCCGGTCTGGGCCATCGGTACCGGATTGAATGCTACTCCAGATCAGGCACAGGAAATGCATGCTTTTATCAGGAAGCTTATTACCGACAGGTATAATTTGGAGATTGCTGAAAATACAACCATTCAATATGGTGGCAGTTGCAAGCCAGATAATGCCCGGGAATTATTTGCAAATCCAGACGTTGACGGCGGACTCATTGGTGGTGCCTCATTGAAGGCGGATGACTTTTTAGCGATTGTTAATTCATTTTGATTTGGACAGGTATGTAAAGATAAATTGCCATTTAAAAGCAGGTGCAGAAGAAAATAATGATGTACTTCTGGCCAACCTGTATTTATCAGGTTTTGATGCTTTCGAAGAGATACAGAAAGTATCCGGTTGTTGGTTGGCGAGATTTCTGATCTTAAAGATCGGGATTTTGACCTTATACTGGCAAATATTAATCTTAATCCTGCGAGCGCATTGGCTCCGCCGAACTCACAGGTTTGTTTGGCTCCGCCGAACTCACAGGTTTGTTTGGCTCCGCCGAACTCACAGGTTTGTTTGGCTCCGC
>JADHVS010000192.1 GCA_016783865.1 Bacteroidales bacterium | reverse complement strand
TTGTCGGAAATAATTACCGGTGGGATCACACAGGCAGAATCTCCCGAATGAATCCCGGCATATTCAATGTGTTGCATCACAGCAGGAACAAAAACATCAGTGCCATCGGCAATGGCGTCGGCTTCAGCCTCAATGGCGTCTTCCAGGAACATATCGATAAGCAATGGCCTGTCGGGCGATACATCCACCGCTTGAGCCACATACTGCTCAAGCATTTCCTCATCGAGAATAATCTTCATGGCCCGGCCACCCAACACATAGGAAGGCCTCACCATTAAGGGATACCCAATTCTTTCAGCAATCTCCAGGGCTTCTTCCAGAGTGCTGGCCATACCTGATTCAGGCTGAGGTATATCCAGTTTAGTCATGACCTGCCGAAAGCGGTCGCGATCTTCTGCCAGGTCAATCGTCTCAGGAGTAGTACCAAGGATCTTCACCCCCGCCTGTGCAAGTTCAGCAGCAATATTCAGCGGGGTCTGCCCGCCAAACTGGACAATCACACCTTCCGGTTTTTCCTTGTTGTAAATACTTAATACATCCTCCACAGTCAGCGGTTCAAAATAAAGTTTATCGGACGTATCATAATCGGTCGATACCGTTTCCGGGTTACAGTTCACCATAATCGACTCAAATCCTGCCTCGCGAATGGCCATCGCAGCATGTACACAGCAATAGTCGAATTCAATACCCTGCCCGATCCTGTTGGGACCACCCCCCAGAACCATTATTTTTTTCCGGTCGCTCACTTCAACTGTATCCGGGGCATTATAAGTTGAGTAATAATACGCCGCATTTTCCACCCCGCTTACCGGTACCGCTTCCCATGCTTCCTCCAGTCCAAGTGAAATCCTCTTGTCCCTGATTTTTTTTTCAGGAACATTCAACAGCTGTGATATATACTTGTCAGCAAATCCGTCCTTCTTGGCCTGAATAAAAATTTTATCAGGTAACTCATCCCACGAATATTTTAATACTTCTTCTTCAAGATCTACCAGCTCCTTCATTTGAGAAATGAACCAGGCTTTGATGTGTGTCCTTTTGAAAAGCTCGTCAATATCAGCACCCTTCCGCAGGGCTTCATACATGATGAACTGCCTTTCGCTGGAAGCATGCTTCAACATCGTCATCAGCTCATCCAGGGATTTTCTGTTAAAATCCTTGGCAAATCCGAGTCCGTATCGACCGTTTTCCAGCGAACGGATAGCTTTCTGGAGGGCTTCCTTATAATTTTTACCGATGCTCATCACCTCACCCACAGCCTGCATTTGAGTGCCCAGCTTATCTTCAAGGTTCTCAAACTTTTCAAAGGCCCAGCGGGCAAATTTGACCACGACATAATCACCTGATGGTGTATATTTTTCAAGCGTACCATCGCGCCAATAAGGGATCTCATCCATTGTTAAGCCGCCAGCAAGAAGTGACGACACCAATGCAATAGGGAACCCGGTAGCCTTGGAAGCCAGGGCGGAAGAACGGGACGTACGCGGATTTATCTCGATCACAACAACTCTACCAGTTTCCGGATCATGTGCAAACTGGATGTTTGTTCCCCCGATTACCTCTATCGCCTCAACAATATCGTATGAATATTTCTGTAACTTTTCCTGCAATTCGGGTTCGATGGTTAACATGGGTGCCGTACAAAATGAATCGCCTGTATGTACGCCCATAGCATCCACATTTTCGATAAAACAGACGGTGATCATCTGATTCTTTGCATCCCTGACCACTTCCAGTTCGAGTTCTTCCCATCCTAAAACAGATTCTTCAACCAGCACCTGGTTAACGATACTTGCCGATAATCCCCTGCTTACAATAGTGCGTAGTTCTTCGATATTGTATACCAATCCTCCACCCGTTCCTCCCATGGTATAGGCCGGACGTATGACCACAGGATATCCGAGGTATCCGGCAACTTTCTCAGCATCTTTGAGCGTGTTCACGGCTTCACTCCGGGGCATTTCAATACCCAGACGGTTCATTGTTTCTTTAAATGCCGTGCGGTCTTCACCTCTTTCAATCGCATCTATATTTACACCAATAATTTTAACACCATAATAATCCAGGATGCCCTTTCTGGCCAGCAGGGAAGAAAGATTCAGTCCGGTTTGTCCCCCGAGGTTGGGCAGGAGGGCATCGGGCCTTTCCTTTCTTATTATTTCAGTCAAAGCATATTCATTCAATGGTTCAATATAGGTTACGTCTGCCATTCCCGGATCGGTCATGATCGTTGCCGGATTGGAATTGACCAGCACAATTTTATAGCCTAATGACCGCAGTGCCTTGCATGCCTGTGTGCCGGAATAATCGAATTCACAGGCCTGTCCAATGATGATCGGGCCGGAACCAATGATCAATACTTTTTCAATATCCTTCCGTTTTGCCATAGTGAGATCTTAAATAATTATTTGTTGATGAACCGGGTTTAAATATAGACAACCTTATTGGTTAGTGGAAATTTGTGAGCAAACCTTTGTTCACAAATAAGTAACAAGCATCCCACAATAAATGATTTTGTCCATCAAACAATCGTGGATTAATCAGGTCATTTTATGAATTCTTCCCTTACTTCTCCACTGTTAAAGTTTAACTGATCCTCATTCGCCATCACAACAATAGAATGAAACAATAATTCAGCAAGGTTTAACATGATCTCAGGCTCTATATTGGAAATATCATCAAATGGAGTATGATACTGATAATTGCCTGATGATGAGCTCTCTCCATGAGTATTTATGGATAGAACGGGGATCCCGTACCAATCAAAGAAAGCGGCATCCAATCTTGGCCTGCCGATGTTAGAGGAATGACTTCCCGACAAATCAAAGTTGAGAGATTGGTTTGCGTTTTCCAGGTATGAATAAAACACAGGGTAATTCTCTGCAAATCCAACATGGATCTTGCTTCCAATACCAACGGCATCCATATTAATATAGCCCTTTATATTGTCACGGGAAGAGATCGTCGGGTTTTTCAGGAAATACTGAACGCCTCTCAATTCAGCCTCTTCGGCGCCCATTAAAATGAAAACAACCGATCTCTTAAGTTTTATTTCAGATTTTGCGAGAGCCGCTGCTATACCTAACGTAACGCTTACACCTGAAGCATTGTCATTCGCTCCGGGCATGATCTCATAACACCTTCCCAGGTGATCCAGGTGCCCGCCTACAAAAATGTATTCATTCTTCAAAACCGGATCAGTACCTTTAATAAATCCAATTACGTTAGAGCCAACGCCGTCGGGATGATACCTGGTTTCGTTTTTTATCGTAAAGGTTTTTTCTGTTTTAAATGACCGGGGCTGTAATTTCTCTTTTATCTGTTTTACTATGCTGTCAGGATGTTCGCCGGTCTGGTCGAAAATATTCTCCATCACAGTTTTCCCGATATGAGAATAAATGAATCCTTCCGAATAAGCATTATTTGGATTTGCTATGTGATAATTATACAACATCCCGGCTGCACCATGCTCAACTGCGTTCAACAATTTATACTGATGAAAAGAATAAGGTCTCCAATCCAGGAAATTCTCATGGGATGTATTTACAGGCACTTCTCTTTCCATCAGCACAATTTTTCCTGAGACATCCACATCAGTATAGTCATCATAACCTAATTCCGGGGCAGTAATACCATATCCCACATAGATCACTTCGTCTGTTATTTCGCCATTCCCCGATGTTGAACCAGGGATGAATTCTTCTATATAATTGTAGCTATTTGGTTCTTCTCCATTGACATGCATGAGAACTTCACACCCGGGAAATATTTCAGTATATGGATGTGGGAAGTGTTGCAAGTAATTTCCGTCGTCGCCAAGCGGTTGAACATCCCATTCTTTGAATTTCTCTATTACCCATTCGGCTGATTTATCATATCCGATATGCCCGGTCAGCCTTCCTTCAAACTCGTCCGAACTTAATGTATCGACGTAGTTATAAAGCATTTGGGCACTTACTAAATTCCTGAAATCAACCTTTTCAATTGCTTGTCCGTTAATTTCAACAATCGGAGATACTATCCAAAACAAAACAATTAGCAGGACAGCTGTTTTCTTCATAATAAAAGTATTTAAAGGGAATGGTAAATTCCCCACTTCCTTCAAATCGGATTAAGGTTTATATAAATTTGGCAGTTATTTCATTAAGCCAATTCTCAATGCGGGACGGTGTTAATTCGCTCTCGTTATCTTCGTCAAGGGGCAACCCGATAAATTTTCCCTCGTAAACGGCTCCTGAATGTTCAAAGCTATATCCAATAGTATCTACCTGGCCAATAATTGTGCATCCTTTTTTCCTGATCGCTTCATAAACAATCCCCATCCCATCCACAAATGTATCGGGATAAGATTCTGTATCACCCAGACCAAACAGTGCGATGGTTTTGCCATTTAAGTCTGCCCTGGCAAGTTTCGGGAGAAAGTCTTTCCAGTGATCCTGTATGGCGCCAATCCCCAAGGTGGAGACCCCTAAGATCAAATTATTATATTCGGCTAGCCTGGAAACAGAAAAGTCAGATACATTAAAGGCCTCAGCAATGTTTTCACCGATTTTTTCTGCCAATGTTTGGGCTATCGACTCTGTATTTCCCGTAGACGAACCAAATAATATGGCCACTTTCTCCATGCATCAAAAATAATAGAATTCAGAAGATATAGAATGAATATACCTGGGGGGTTAATAAATATTCAGGTGCTTTTAATTAACCGCATCATAACCATGATATTGGAGAAAATAAATGTATTACTTCACCACCGAGACCTCCTTCAGAAGCCGGACCACCGCCGGCTCCGAAATAAAAACAGGTCAATCTGATTGCCTTGGTGGAATCATTATCTGCCTGGGGGTAGACATTGCTTACAAGCAAACATAATAGCAGGGAGAAGATTAAGATTTCTTTCCAAAAACTGCATACAATCATGGTTGAACAATTTTGGTTATGAATCAATGACTTAAGTTACGATTAATCAAAACATGAGTCAAAATTATTCTATCTCCTAGGTTGTTAGAGTGAAAATAAGGGTGTAAAAAATAAGATAGGGAATACCGTCATTTATCAAGGAAAACAATACAACTCGGCTGCCTGACAGGAATCTCCTTCCCTGTTTCCACCAGCTTTCCCGACTCCGGGTCGATCCGGAAAACGACTATGCTGTTCCCCAGCTTGTTCTCTGCCAGAAGGAAGGTGCCCGAAGGATCAATATTGAAATCCCGCGGCCAGTTGATGTGCTGATCCTGTACCTGTACCTGCTCAATGGATCCGTCTTCCCTTATTTTAAAGACTGTTATGCTGTTGAGGTCCCCCCGGTTGGATGCATAAACAAATTTCCCTTCAGGATGGACCCTGACGGCAGCCGATTTATTAAATCCTGAAAAATCGGCAGGAAGGTTCATGAGGGTGTTTATTTCTGATATCACTCCGCGGTCCTGATCGTAACTGCAGGCCGTTAAAGTACCATTCAGTTCGTTCAGAAGATACAGGTGATTTCCGGAAGGATGGAACGCAAGGTGGCGCGGGCCCGCACCGGGGGATGTTTCAAAAAACCGCTGCTCCGGATTCGGGTTTAACTCCCCGGTGGCCTCATCGAAAATGTAATCCATTACTTTGTCGATGCCGAGGTCAACGGCCAGCACATAGTTACCCTGCGGATCGGCACAGATGAAATGGGCATGGGCGGCTTCCTGCCTTTCCTCATCGGGACCGGTACCTTCATGCTGCTTAACATCCGATGCCTCTGCCAGGCTGCCATCTTCGTTCACCGGATGCACGGCTATGGTGCCGCTGCTGTAGTTGGCGGTAAAAACATATTTCCCGGAGGGATGAACGGATATATGGCATGCGCCGCTGCCTTCAGAGGACTGGCTGTTCAATAATTTCAAGGCACCGGTTTCCGGGTTAACAGAAAAGCTTGTTACCTGCTGTGTTTTATTGTCAGGTCCTGTCTCGCTGTTCAGGGCATAAAGAAATTTATTGTCGGGCGACAGGGCAAGGTATGATGAACTTTTAGTGCCGGGAAAAGAGTCAACTTTCGTCAATTCCCCGGTTGTCAAATCCAATTCACAGAACACAATGGAATTTTCCAGGTTCCTGTCGGCGGCACCTACATAAAATTTGATTTTCTCACTGGCATCCGGCGTGCGGATCTGGCAGGAAATCAGGAACAGAGGAATGAATATTAAGAATCTCATAATGTAGATAATTAAGTTTGCAGCTTTTACACAAACTTAATTAATATCCTTTAATGAGAGCCCTAGAAGTACAGCATTTTATATCCCCGTTTCAGGTAATGGGTCAACGGAACCCCCATTCCCTTGACATCAAGGTCCAGGGCTTTTAATTCATCCGTGACCCCAAGCTTGTTTGAACAGGCGATACATGCCTCCACGATGACTCCATCCCCGGCCATAGCGCTTACCTTTTTCTGGAGTTCCTCATTCTCAGCCAGCGTCATCTGCGAAGGGCCACACACAACCAAAATTACCTCCTCAAACCAATGGTTCCTTTTGGCGGCATGGGTATACATCAGGCACACCTTGTCGGCTACATCCGGATCACCGCTCGACCATATGCGCAAACATGCAAAAAAAATCCCGGCAAAGTAATATCACCGGGATTTATATCAATTGAATCCTGAATATTATAAAGGCAGCGTATAATAAATCTCCAGTTTTGGCCAGAGTGTATTCAATCCGGGATCAGTGGAAATGTGTAAATTGAAGTCGCTGGACGCAAACCTGAACATTTCAAAATTATCCTCATTGACCAGTTTCATCAGCAAGCCATACTGGCCGGTGTTGTCTGTTTCAGTTAACAATGCTGTAATATCAATTACTTCCTTAACCGGAGGAACAAAACAATTCACACAATCATAATCGTACAGGATGTAATACTTGCGGGGAATAAATACCTGGTTCTTTTCTGTTGTTTCAGGCTGGTTCTTCCATGTTACTTCATGTTCCTCCCAGGGCGATATGACCCTTTGTAAAACGGCGGCATATTTTAACTCATAGGGAATTTCTGATGAATCAATTCCGGTATGTTGATTTCCGGCTGCATCGAAAAATGGTATCGTATCCGGGTATATATTATAAGGATAGTAAAGTGTTAAAATGGCCTTTTTGATGACAGCACTTTTGGGCAGCTGGTTCAGGTCCCATTCAACCAGGCTGCGCGACAGCTTATGCTGCTCAACACTGGAATAAGGTAAATCTGCCATGGCCTGAAAATACGGGTAATCCCCAAAATTCTCTTCCGGGAGTGACATGCTGATCATGGCATCCTTACCCTCCTCGGGGCCGGGCTGCAGCACCAGGAGATGCACATTACCCATCGGTAAACCTACCAGTAACGGATTTTCAGGGCTTGTTTTGAAGAGCTCATCACGCGATATCCTCATCTTAACCGGCATAAATCCCTCTTTTTCGACGACCAGCAGGTATTGCCAGTAACCATCCCGGACAGTAACCTTGTTGATCCGGGGTTCAAGCTTGAATGAATGCCTCCAGACAGAATCAAGGATGACAGTAAGTTTGGCATCGGTCCACCTGGTGGGAGCCATGATCCTGGGATCGTCAATATAAACAGCAATGAAAAAATCAAGGGTTTTAACCACTGAATAACTGAAGGTTACGTAACCAAATGCTTCGGGCGGATCTTCAACCACCAGGAGCACTTCGGGCACTACCCGGGTAACCTGTTCCTTCATGATCTCAAAGGGCAGGGGGAGCGGGTGATTCACCAGGTATGCCTTGGGAGATCCTTCGAGAGGGGCAGCTAGCCGGACATTGCCTTCAGGGTCAACGACGAAAAACTTGATCAGTTCGTAAATCCCTGTTTTAAGTTTAATCTCTTTAGTCACCCAGTATCCTCCAAAATTATACAATTCCAGGCGCTCATTGTCCATCACCAGTTCACCATCTGCATTTACTATGCTGATGACCACAGAATGTGTCCCTACTTTGCTGCTGTCTTCCAGGGCACTTTTAAGCTGCCCTTGAAGCTGGTCAAGGACTATCCCGAGTTCGAGGGTTCCTTCCTGTTCAACATCAGGTTGTTTTTCACAGGAGCTGAAAATGAATGCCGGCAAAATAACCAGCAGCCAGAGAAAGGATCTTAATAGTTTCATAGCAGTTTAGATTGAATATATAAGCTTATGACGGTTTTAATAATTAAAAGGTTGCGCCATTATCGCAAGTTACAATATCTATTCGATTAATAAAAGCTATCCTAAGAGAACGAATCTATGGAAAATTCAAGAGGCAAGTGCAACTTTTGAATCAAAACTATTTAAAAAAATACTTCCTGGTGATTTAAAGTTAAGCTTTTTCCTTGGCCTGCTGTTTAGTTTCATTGTTATAACTCTGATTTGTTGATCATTAACGT
>JADHVS010000191.1 GCA_016783865.1 Bacteroidales bacterium | reverse complement strand
GAAATAGCTTAAAGGAATTTCTACACCAATCCATTCTTCAGTTGTTATTGGTAATGAGTAAAACACTTCCCCAGCAGTTTGATCTAGCACAAAGAAGTTCAATGCAGTTGCATTTGCTGTCCAAAAATCAACATGCAGATAATCATACTCAGAAACATCCTGTGGAACACCACCATCAGGGCTGCCCAAGTTTGTACCTTGATAGTTGAGTGATTGATATCTTAAGGTGTTATCCCCACTCACCTGATAATTTACTGTGACAATAGTAGCTTGTCCCCAGTTCGGATCAAAGTTGGTATTAGCAAGATCTGTATATGCATCGCTGTAAATGGAAAATACATCAGTTGGGTTATGAGTAGGTGTCGGTGCAGGTTCGGTGGGACCTTCAGGGATAATTTGCTCAGAAAAAGTAATATTATCGAAATAACAAGTATTATCCTGAGTTCTACCTGCCAGATCAAAATCCGGGAAGATTACTATTTGATCATATCCATCTGATATTTGACTAGAAAAATCAAATGTAAGCTCTTCCCATTCATTGATGACCGTATTTGCAACTTTTATTTCTCCCATCGACCAGCCATCAGGTTTCACTAGTTTGATACCGACATCACTAATTACCGGTTTGTAGACCATGATTTTAATAGTACAGTTTGTTTCGTCCAGGTTGAATGTTCCAATATCAGAACCGTGCAAGGTTTCACATCCTGCCCAGGGCTGACCTGTCTCTAATGCAGTGAATTTTGCCACAGTTGCTGATGTATTTGGAGCAGAAACATCGGGATTAGCGATGATCTCAACCGGTGGATTTGTATCATTCTCAAACACCGTCCATGTCCAGTCGGCTCCATATCCACCTGGTTCAAAATCAATTGGTGCGTTTTGTGCAAACGCAATAGTACTCATAGAGAGCAAGAACAAAGTAATAACAAACAACTTAGTTGTTTTTTTCATTTTTTCTCTTTGTGTTTTCATTTTTTTTCCTTTCGTTTTCATTTTTTTACTCCTTTCGGAATTTGTTTTCGTTAATTTTGTGCAGCATTGCAGGCAGTTACGTAATAAAATTTTTGCTCAACGGGAGTTGGAGCACACCAAGTTTCATTAGTGAATGTTCCGCTTGTATCTTCTAAAAATCCAGAATAAGGATTGTTGGAAGAATAAACAATATATGATGTTGCTCCGGGTACTGAATCCCAGGAAATCGTCACCTCGTTTGACAGGATTGAGATGGTCATATTCTGAGGAGCTTCCAATTGAGTTGTTTCTTCATAAAAATAGACATTATCCACATAAACCGTATTCGGATCTCCTGATAGCAACAATTGAGCCAGATGTTCGGTGCTTGCCAAATTTATGAAATCAGACATGGGAATATCCAAACTTACCCACGAACTTGTTTCCATTGTATTTTCATCAAAAGTGACTTCGTGTTCGCTGTCATCACCTCCACCGTAAATTTCATCTGCACCAAAATCTACTAATTTTACTTTGAAAACATTGGGAGCAGAAGTATTATCCGGTGTCCAGACATCGAGATGGAAATAATCCATTTCTGTTGCATCGATAGTCTGGGAAGTGAACTCGATCCCGCAATAAACCAGGTTTGTGTAGAGTTTCATATCATCGCCTGCAACTTGAGTGTCTTCAACATCTGCTTGATCCCAGCCGGCTGACCAGGTATCGACAGTAACATTCGAATAAACATTGCTGAATAAAGATTTTACATTTTCAGCCGGTTCGGTTGGAGTCGGAGCAGCAGCAGTTGGTTCATTCTCTGAAGCAACTGTGAAATTAACGCTGTAGGTTTGCTGTGTTGTTCCATCTTCCGCAGTAATAACAACTTCTGTAGTTCCCGGCAGAGAAGACGCATCATTTACGACATGACCGGCATTTACATCGTTTGCTGTGGCAGTAACTGTCAGCACGACCGTTGTTCCAAAAGGAAGTTCCACATCGTAAGAATAGATTTCGGATGAGAATCCATCGATTGTTTCTCCATCAACCTGCAGGTCGCTCAAAGTAGCATCATTATTCAAAGGTATTCGATAGAAATAAAGGTTGTCAAACCAGACATCACCATCACCTTCCACTTTGAATTGACGAGTATCGGAAAGATCAACCGGCGCAAATTCCGATAAGGGAATATCCAGGCTGACCCAATTGCCGTTATTCAAAGTAAAATCATATTTCACTTCCGTGTGATTGGGATAAACTCCGCTGATCAGGTAAATTCCCAGATTCGTGGAACTACTCGTCCAGAAATCGATATGCAGATAATCGAGCCAGGAAACATCCTGCGGATTGCCGTTCCAATCTGTTCCCTGGTAATTCAGGTTAGCGTATTTCAGCATCTCGTTACCGTTGATGTTTGGAGTAGTGACGATCGTTGACTGTCCCCAATCCGGATTGTAATCAACACCGGAAACATTGGTGAAAACATCGCTGTAGATTGAGATCACATCCTGCTGTGAACTGGTTGGATTTGGAACTGAAGTAGTGGGTCCATCACCCGTAATTTGATCAGAAAATGAGATATTATCAAAATAGATGATATTGTCCTGATCTCGTGGTGCAAAATCCGGTAACACAACAAGCTTTGTAAAGGTGCTTCCCATCGAACCGGAAAAGTCGTAAGTAAGTTCTTCCCACTGATTTGTCAGCGTATTTGCAGCATTTATCTCGATCGAATTTTCGCCATTTTCGAATTTTATCATGATATCGCTGATAACACTTTTATAAACAATTATTTTAACAGTGCAGTTATTGGAGTCAAAAGTGATCGGATCGAGATCGGAAGATTCGCAGCCAGCCCAGTTTTGTCCGGCAGCGAGAGCTGTGAACTTGGCAACAGTTGCAGATGTATTTGGTTCGGAAGGAGAAGGATTTGTCACGAATTCCAAAGGTGGATTCCATGAGTTTTCAAAAACATTCCAGGTCCAGTCTGCTCCGTTTCCGTCCGGTTCAAAATCAATTAAAAAGTCTTCTTCAGGCACATCGACGATTGCGCTGAAAGAAGTCATTTCACCAGCAGCAACTTCCAAAGTCTGACCATCAGAAAATTGAACAGTAAGACGAGAATTTTCAGGATTGTAGGCTGCATAAGTGCGCACATTTACATTTAGAAAAACCGCATAGTTGGGAATATCTGCCGTTACAGTCAGATCGACTTCTCCCATCGATCTCAGGTTATGCAGCCAATGATAAGTATGAGCTCTGGTTTCTCCGCCTTCTACCGGATAATCGGGATAATTATTAAATTTGGTGAGAGCCAGGTCAGGATCGGAAAAAGCGAGAAATTCCCACATGATATCATACCAGTTATTTTCGGGACCACCATTCTCATCTACCATTTCATAATAATTTGAAAGAACATAATCCGGATGTCTTACTAAATATAAAGAAGCGGCAGTTATCGGCAGAAAGTTAATCCCGTGGATCATTTCCGGTTCAGCAGAAAACCAGGTGCTGTGATTGCCTTTCGTTCCCCAGACTATTCCCAGACAATTGTGGGAAAAATCTTCCGGGAATACTACATCATCAACATCGAACCAGTATTGTTCGACAGCGTGCATCTCGTTCGTATATAAGAATATCCCCAGATCTCGAATTGTTTCATTTCCGATCACAGATCCCCAAAGTGCTGTCGCTGCGGAAAAGTTCATCGATTCGGAAGATGATTCCTGGTTGTTTCCATCTGAAGTTCCGGCATGACCTCCAGCCCAGGAATGTCCCGCATAAATATCGTAACTACGCAGGAAAGGAAACATCGTGTCATCTCGTTCCCAGGCTGCAACATCACGGATAAGCAGGTTTATCATTCTGCCCCAATTGCTTTCACCAGCCCAATCCGGATCATATTGAGCGATGGTCGCGGCTGCCATAATGAAATATGCCCAGTGAAAATGATGATCGTTCAGTTGACTGTCGGTTCCAAAAGAAGCCGGATATCCGATCATAGTTCCCCAAATGTCATTGTAATAGAAAAGACTGCTGGTTTCTCCACTCGATGCGGTCAGCCAGTTTTCCAATCTTGATTTAAGGCTGTTCAAAAAATAATCTCTCGCACTTACATTCCCAATCTGCTCTGCAATGCGGACAACCTGAGCAATTTTTCCCAGGTCTTTACCGTTGAAATATGTGTCACTGTAGGGAATCAACTGATCTATCGGAGTATCTGCAAGTTCCTGAATGTATGTCTCCAACTGGCTTTGACTATAACCTGCACTTCCGGAAAGTTCGTCCGGTAAGCCGGGAAGAATTCCATGATGTGTCATCCCTGTGCTGAAATTGTTACCGACAATAACTTTCATCTCTCCGCGTGGAGAAGGATAGGTGAAGTCAGTAAAAGTCTCGGAGCAATTCAGCCATTGGTGACGATAAAGAGCAAGTAATGTTTGATCCTCTGTTCCTTCCTTGATTTCCGTTGTCACTGTATAATTTGAAATAAGTTCAGACATGCTTTCATTATAAATCCAGTTCACTTCCGAATCTGTAATAAAAGCATAAGCGTGTGATCTGATATCATTTAAAGTTGCAGTAGTGTTGTCCGGTAATGTCGCAATTGAGAAATAGTTATTTCCATTCAAATTTGATTGGAAAATGTCTCCGGCAATACTCCAGCTTGATCCTGTCGGAGCAAAAATCCCGTAATGATTGCCATTGATCGTAATTCCCAGAACGCCGCTCGTATTATACCAGACAGCTGGTGTTCCACTAAAGTCAAGTTGGGCATCGGCTCCGGTTTTGGTGAAATAAGCGAACGGTAATCCGTGACCAAATGTTGCCAGAAGACTGTTTCCCCAAGCTTCCCATTTCGCAGTAACAGTCCAATCTCCATATCCATTTAGAAGCGAATTTGAAGAACTCATCCCATTAACTCCGACAACAAAATCTTCGGTGTAAGGGAACACATAATTCGGATTAGAAGTTGGATCGGGAGTCGTTCCCATTCCCAAACCATTGCTCAGGCATTTCATCATCAAAGGATGAGCAGCTAAAACTTCGGAAAATTGATTAAAGGGATTGTTTTTATAAACGAGTGAAGTCCACCAGTCGTTAGTGGGAATCGGAGCAGAAACATTTTCGGTGACAGCAGGATAGACAGTTTGTCCGTTCTGGTTGTGTGGTGGAAGTGTTCCGCTGAGATGATTGGTTGTGTAGCTGCCGCTTCCAACCGGAATGATAGCACCTTGTAATCCAAATGATAAACAGAACGCAGAAACTATACTCAACCACAATTTTTTTTTATTCACAAAACAATCCTTTATCTTTTTCGTTTAAGCTTACATTTTTAATGATAACCTTCAACCGGACATTTATCCGGTCGAAGGCTTTCATTGTGAATTCAGTTAATCTTAAATACGATATTAACAATTTAGAACCTTGATTTCGATATTAACGATCATTTTTTTTATGACATTTTTCTAAACAATAAAGCCAGTCTTCGGGGAATCATCATAATTCCCCAAAGACTTTATTAATAATCAATTCGGAGCATCTGTCGATGCTTTAACATAGTAGAATTTCTTTTCTTCGGTAACCGATTCATCATCCCAGCTTGTTCCTGCAATCCCTTCTTGTTCCAGAGTCCAGGTTGAAGGATCGGCATTCGGATCGGTATAGGAATAGACTTTGTAAGAATTTGCTCCGGTGACTGCACTCCAAGTGATCGTAACATCGGTTCCGTCCATAGTAATAGCTACATCTTCAGGTACTTCAAGAGAACTTTCTTCCCAGAAGTACATATTATCCAAATAAATGGTACCAAAAGGAGCTTTTACCAATATATACTGAGCCATGTTACCAGTGATTTCCAAATTTACAAAATCAGTTAATGGAATATCATAAGAGATCCAGGTTCCAGTTACAGGGGCAGCGAAAATTAACTCATGCTCAGTATCATCACCACCACCCCAGACAGCATCAGCACCCCAGTCTACTAGTTTTACTTTAAAATCATTAGCATCCGGTGTCCATATATCCATATGAAAATGTGTCATAGAAGTGGCATCAATTAGATTAGCACCTGTTGTTTCTATACCTGCAGTATTTAGTAAACTATATTTTATAACCTGATTTTCTGCAATCATCTCATATCCAAAGACACCATCTGACCAAGCAGTAAGCCATGTATCTACAGCAACATTTGTATAAGCATCACTGAACATGCAAATTACATCTCCAGGATCTTGGGTTGGTGTGGGTGGAACTGAATTTGGAGTTGTAATAGCAAAAGATACAGTATAGGTTTTGATAACTAAGCCATTTTGTGAAGTCACAACTACGGTTGCATCACCAGGAATTGCAGGTGCCTGAGTAATATCTACACTGGTAACATTAGGATCGGTCGGTGTAGCTGTCGTGATTTGAGGAATGTCAACAGTACCTTCTACAAGCTCATAAGTATAATTCTCAGTAAGAGGTGCGAAACCAGGAACTGTTGAACCATCAACTTGCAGATCACTCAAGGTTGCATCTGATCCTGGAGTAGATGCAGTTTTCCAGAAATACCAATTATCAAAATAAACAACTCCATTTCCTACTACTTTGAATTGAAAAACATCTGTAAGGTCAACAGGTGGCACAAAATCAGTTAAAGGAATATCAACACTTACCCACGATTCCTGAGTTATGGGAAGCGAGTAAAATGTTTCTGCACCAGGACTTATTAAATAGAAATCGAGTGAAGCTGCATTGGGAGTCCAGAAATCAATATGCAGATATTCATATGCAGAAACATCGGTGTTGGTATATTGTGTTCCTTGATAGTTCAGACTTTCGTATTTTAGAGTGTAGTTCCCAGCAACTAAATAATCAACTGTTACTGTGGTTGATTGACCCCAATCCGGATCAAAATCTGTACCTGGTAAATCTGTGTAAACCTCTGTATAAATGGGAATTACATCTTCTGCCGCATGGGTGGGAACTGGAGGTGCGGTTGATGGTTCTGGCAAAGGTCCGGTTACTTCTCCATCCGGAACCTCGATATTATCAAAATAAACAATAGTCTCTCTTGCTCTGTCTGTTCCTGTAACATAAGGTTGTACGAAATCAGGTATCACTACAATTCTGTCATAGGTATTACCGATATAACCTGAGAAGTCATAAGTAAGCTCTTCCCATTGATTCGTTATAGTATTGGCAACTTGTAGCTCAACTGGAGGACTTGTTCCTTCAAATTTTATAGCTACAACGCTTGTAGTATCTTTATAAACATCAATTTTTACTATACAATTTATTGAATCGAAAGTGAATTCACCGTCATCATTTGTATAACATAAAGCCCAGTTGAATCCTGTTTCCAGAGCTGTAAACTTAGCGGTTGTATCTGATGTATTGATACCACTGGGGTCAGGATTGGCTACAAATTCTAAATCTGGATTTGTGTCATTTTGATCGACTACCCAGGTCCAGTCTGCACCGACTCCTGAAGATTCAAAATCAATAGTGTGAGTACTTTGGGCAAATACTACAGTGCTCAGTGTTAACATAAACACTAGACTTAAGAAAAGCACGAATGTTTTTTTCATTTTTTTTCCTTTCGTTTTCATTTTTTTTCCTTTTCTTATTTTTCTTTATTAATATAATTTACATGCTTTGAAAAAAGAACCAAAGGATAAAATTTAATTAACATTTCTACCTTTGCCATATGATGATGAATTATGGGGAGAGCATTAACTACCCTTGTGAAATAAAATTAATATTTTTCACAAGGGTAGTTATAAAGCAGTAAGTTTTTAAATTTTTCATCATTACCAATTTCAACGTTGAACTATTTGATAACCATCATCTTATTCATTTGGTTGTAACTGCCAGTTTCGAGTCTGTAGAAATAAACACCTGTAGGAAGTTCTGAAGCATCAAATTGACATACACCATTTTTTGCTACATCTGTGAGAATTAACTGCCCAAGAGTGTTGTAGATAGAAATGTTAACAGGTTCAGATTTCAGCATACCCTTGATAGCATAATTAATTGTGGTTGTGCTTGAGAAAGGGTTTGGCTGGTTCATAAGCAGATTACTATCAAAATCATTTTCAAATCCACCTTGTCCGGTTTCAGGAGTAAATTCTATCGAACCATACACATTGCTACTACCACAATAGTTCACAACTTCAAGCCAGTAATAATAGGTAGTTTCATAGACCAATTGATCTATATCCTGGAACTCGTAATATTGAGGTTCTGTTGTTGTTCCTTGTCCCTGAATATGATTAATATTTAATTTAACTGATGTATCATATACATCCTCGGTGCTACGATAGATATTAAATCCAATAACATCTGTTTCACTTGCAGTTACCCATTTGATCAAAGTGTAGTTCTCCATATAGGATGCTGTGAAAGCTGAAAGTTCAACAGGTAGGGTAGAGCCAAGCACAGTAATTACATTTGAATT
>JADHVS010000190.1 GCA_016783865.1 Bacteroidales bacterium | reverse complement strand
GGATGAGAAAATTGAAAAATACATACTGGATATTGTCTTCTCTACGCGTTATCCCGACCAGTTTGGTCTTGAGAAATATACCAATATGATCCAGTATGGCGGATCACCCAGGGCAAGCATTTACCTGGCTCATGGTGCAAAAGCGTATGCATTTATCAAACGAAGGGGCTATGTGATCCCTGAAGATGTAAGGGCTATCTGTCACGATGTTCTGAGGCACAGGATTGGCCTGACCTATGAAGCAGAGGCGGAGAGCATTACGACCAATGATATTATTACAGATATACTAAACACAATAGAAGTACCATAGATAGCATATCTTCACACGTCACACGACACACGTCACTTCTTAAATTATATGCGGATAATAGTTTTCATATTGTTTTTGACCTTTACTTGCCTGGCAGGCCGGGCACAGATCTTTATTGGTAAAGACAAGGTAGCGGTAAAACAACTCATGAAGGAGAAAAGAGAATTTGCACTGGACGAGTCTTCCGTAAACGCAGCATACAATACCCTGAAGTATGTGGATAACAGGGGTAGCCTGACCTGCCTTTTCCTGTTTGATGACAGTGATATTTGTACATTATCCAAACTGATGTGCGACTATTCCTTCCTGGAAAAAACCACAAAGCAACTCGATGAGGATTATACCCCCGGAGAAGAAGGTCAGTGGACTCATACAGAAGATGGAATAAACTACCTGATTATCCTCAAGAAAGGCGACTGGTTCTTCTCGGTTTTAACCAAAAAAACAGAATAAGATAATTTTCACGCGCGAGATGGATGCAACTGAATTATTAAAGAAAGTCAGAAAAATTGAGATCAAGACACGTGGTCTGTCAAAAAATATATTTGCAGGCGAGTACCATAGTGCTTTTAAAGGAAGGGGGATGACTTTCAGTGAAGTTCGTGAATACCAGTATGGAGATGATATCCGGAATGTGGACTGGAACGTGACAGCCAGGTTTAATCATCCCTACATTAAAATATATGAGGAGGAAAGGGAGCTGACAGTTATGTTGCTGGTAGATGTGAGCGGATCTCGAAATTTTGGTACAGTTTCGCAATTGAAGAAAAATATGATCACTGAAATATCCGCTGTGCTCTCCTTTTCAGCCATTCAGAATAATGATAAGATAGGTGTGATCTTTTTCAGTGACCTCATTGAGAAATTTATACCTCCAAAGAAAGGAAGGCAACATATATTACACATCATCAGGGAGTTAATTAATTTTCAACCCACCAGCAAAAAGACCAATATCGCAAATGCATTACGATATTTCACCAATGCTATAAAGAAAAGGAGTACTGCATTCCTCATTTCCGACTTTATGGATGAGGGATATGAAGATGCCTTGAAGATCTGCAATAAAAAGCACGATCTGATCGCATTGAAAGTATATGATATCAGGGAAACGGAATTGCCCCCGGTTGGATTACTTCGGTTATATGACGCAGAAACAGGTAAACAGATATGGGTGGATTCCAATAGCAGGAAAATCCGCAATCAGTATGCCTCATGGTCGAGCAATGAACAGGCCCGGCTAAATGATATGTTGTTAAGGAGTGGTATTGACTGGGTGAGTGTCCGTACCGATGAAGACTACGTTAAACCATTGATGAATCTGTTTAAGAAGAGATAACGCACAGGAGGATAGTAATTACAGGATGAAAGTTATCAGGAATATCATATCACTAATGTTGATTGTACTGCCGGCAGGCTTGCTTGGTCAATATGTTGAGATCAAGGCAGAGCTCGACACACACTATATCACTATTGGTGATCAGTTCCATATGAATCTTTACGTGAGTCAACCAGCGGAAATTTTTGTTCACTTTCCGGTATTGGCCGATACTTTAATTAAGGAAATAGAAATCCTGTCAGCTTCACCTGTTGATACATTCATTCAGGAGGATGGCCAGCTAATTCTTAATCAGGACCTGCTGCTGACCTGCTTCGATTCGGGGTTGTTTGAGATACCCCCAATAACATTCGGACTGGAATCAGCTACCTGGTCTGACAGCCTGAAGACTCATCCACAGTACCTTGCTGTTTTAACTGTTCCGGTAGATACTGCCATCCGGGATATCAAACAGCCCATACATGTCCCTGTAGGATTCATCGAAGTATTCCCATGGGTGTTGGTCGGACTTGGTGTGCTTATTATTGTTGCAGGGATAATTTACTATATCCGTCAGCGAAAATTAAATAAACCGGTATTCAAAGTAGTAAAACCTGAGGAACCTGCCCATGTTCTGGCATTGAGGGAGCTGGATAAACTGAAAATGGAGAAACTATGGCAGAAAAATGACTATAAACAGTATTACACGAGGTTGACTGAGATCATCAGGATTTACCTGGAAAAAAGATACCAGATTCCTGCCATGGAAGAAACCAGCCATGAGATATTGGAGGACTGGAAGCAACATAGAGGAGCTATTCCTGATTTGTATGATCATTTAAGGCAATTACTAAACCTGGCCGACCTGGTAAAATTTGCAAAGGAAAAACCATTACCATCAGATAATGAGGTAAATCTCGACAATGCATATGAATTTGTAATGAGGACCAAGCCTGCAATAAATCTTTCAGGTACAGAATTCATTGAGGAAGAAGTCGGAACACAGAAAATGATTGATTGAAAATAGTGATTAGTATTACATTCGAACATATCGAATATTTCTGGCTGCTCTTGCTTTTCATACCCATAATAGCCTGGTATGTCTGGAAGGACAAAAGTGCCTATGCACCTGTTCAGATTTCTACTATCCGGGGTTTCCAGGGTAGAAGAAGCTCCATTAAACCATATTTAAGACATCTGGTTTTTGCTTTCAGGATTATTGCCCTTGGCCTGATCATTACAGTTCTGGCGCGGCCCCAATCAACTAACAAATGGCAGGATGTAACAACCGAAGGGATAGATATAGTCATTGCACTGGATATTTCTTCCAGCATGCTTGCTCAGGATCTAAGGCCAAACAGGCTGGAGGCATCCAAGGATGTTGCAATGGAGTTTATAGCTGGCCGCCCAACCGACCGAATGGGATTGGTAGTCTATAGCGGTGAAAGTTTTACGCAGTGTCCGCTAACGACAGATCATGCTGTTCTGGTGAACCTGTTCAAGGATATTGAAAGTGGAATGATAGAAGATGGAACCGCCATCGGGATGGGGCTGGCAAATGCCGTAAGCAGATTGAAAGACAGCAAAGCGATAAGTAAGGTGATCATCCTCCTTACAGACGGTGTAAATAACATGGGATCCATTGCCCCGCTAACAGCAGCCGAGATCGCTAAAACATTTGGTGTCAGGGTATATACAATTGGTGTTGGGACACAGGGAATGGCTCCTGTACCGGTGCAAACACCTTTTGGCACCCAGATCCGTCAAATGCCTGTAGAAATTGATGAAGAGATTCTGCAGCAGATTGCATCCATCACGGATGGAAAATATTTCAGGGCAACCAATAATCAGAAATTGATTGAGATCTACAAGGAGATCGATGAGATGGAAAGATCGAAAATCGATGTGAAAGAATATAGCAAACGTGAGGAGGAATACCTCATGTTCGGCCTGGGTGCCGCGCTTATTCTTTTCCTGGAGATTTTGTTAAGACATATTGTTTTAAGAAGAATACCATAGATGTTCAGATTCGGAAATAGCCAATATCTCTACTTTTTAATAGCCATACCGGTATTACTGGCATTGCTTTTCGTGGTGTTTTATGTCAGGAAAAAAGCCATCCGGCGGTTTGGTGAGGATAAGGTGATCTCAGAACTCATGCCTGCAGCATCGGCCGGAAGGCTGGTATTAAAATATGTGATAGTATTATTGGCTCTCACTATGTTGATTATTGGTATAGCAAGGCCCCAATTCGGATCAAAACTCAAAGAGATAAAAAGAGAGGGAGTAGAGATCATCATTGCACTTGATGTTTCGAACAGCATGATGGCAGAGGATATTCAACCAAACAGGCTGGAACGTGCCAAACAGGCTATTTCAAAACTGGTCGACAGAATGGTCAATGACCGGATAGGCCTGATCGTCTTTGCCGGGGATGCATATATCCAGGTGCCTATCACCACAGATTATGTATCAACAAAACTATTTCTGGCGGCGGTTGCGACCGATATAGCACCCAAACAGGGAACGGCAATCGGTTCGGCAATTGAGTTGGGGATGAAATCATTCACACCTCAGGCTGAGTCAAGTAAGGCCCTGATTATCATAACTGATGGGGAGAACCATGAAGATGATGCCATCCAGTCTGCAAAGGCAGCAGTTGAGAAGGGTGTTATTGTACATACCATCGGTATCGGAGATCCCGATGGGGCTCCAATTCCGGTGTATTCAAGTACGGGTCAAAAATCTTTCAGGAAGGACCGGCAGGGCAATACTGTGATCAGTAAATTAAATGAGCGTATGTTACAACAAATTGCAGCAGCCGGTAATGGAGTATACGTCAGATCGAGCGATACACGGATTGGCCTTGATGCCATATTTGATGAGATCAATAAAATGGATAAACAGGAAATAGATGCCCTGATCTATTCAGATTATGAGGAACGGTTTCAATATTTGTTTGGAATGGGATTTTTACTATTATTGATCGATTTCCTCATTCTGGATAGAAAAAACCGGTGGTTAAGCAAGATAAAATTATTTGACAGATGAGAGGAATTAAGATATTAAGCCTGGTTTCAGCCTTTACCCTGATTTCCGGAATGACAATGGCACAGGGTGAAAGGAAATATATTCGTCAGGGTAATAAAGAGTACAACGGGGGTGAGTTCAATGAATCAGAGATCCAGTACCGCAAGGCCCTTGACAAGGAAATAAATTCCTATGAAGGAAATTTTAACCTGGGGGATGCCTTGTATAAACAGGAAAAGTATGAAGATGCGGCAAGAAAGTTTTCCAATATTGCTGATCCTGAAATTAACCGTGAGGAACTGAGCAGGATCTATCATAACATGGGAAATTCCCTTTTGAAGAATAATCAGCTTCAGGAAAGCATTGAGGCCTACAAACAGGCCTTGCGGAATAATCCCAATGATCCTGACACAAAGCATAACCTGGCCTATGCGATGAATATGCTTCAGCAGCAACAACAACAGCAGCAGCAAAACCAGGATAACCAGGATCAGAATCAGGACCAGCAGGAGCAGGAGCAGGAGCAGGAGCAACAGGAACAGCAAGAAGAACAGGGTGAACAGGAGGAACAAAAAGAGCAGCCGATGGATCAGATATCGGAAGAGGATGCAAGAAGAATGCTCGAAGCCTTGCAACAGGATGAACAGCAGCTTCAGGAAAAGTTGAAAAAGCAGAAAGCTAAAGTTCAGCGGATTGCAGTACTAAAAGATTGGTGAGTCGTGAATCGTGAATCGGAAGATGAGGAAGGGAATCAACATATTATTGATTATATTATCTGGTACACTGTACATATCCGGGCAGGATGTGCAGTTTACTGCTGAGGCTCCGAAGGCGGTGAGGGTAGGAGAGCAGTTCAGGCTTACCTTTACGGTGAATGCCCGTCCCTCTTCATTCAATGCCCCTGAAATCAAGGATTTTTATGTACTGAGCGGACCTAACCAGTCCACCTCAAGCAGTTTTCAGGTTATTAATGGCCGGACAAGTCAGAGCATAACCATATCATATACCTACTATTTGCAAGCCACTGCACCGGGAAAATTCACTATTGATCCCGCAACAGTGATTGTTGATAATAAAGAATATACGTCCAATTTGTCCGAGGTCGAAGTGATTGGGGATCAGCAAGCCGCACCGGCGCAACAGGGACAGCCCTCCCAGTCACAACAACCGGAACAGGAAGTACCCAAAGAAGAGCTCTATGTACAGGTCCTGACAAATAAAAAATCGGTCTATCAGGGAGAACATATAATTGCCACGATAAAACTCTATACAAGAATTGGGATATCGGGATTTGGAAGTAGTGAAATGCCGGATTTTGCCGGATTCTGGACACAGGATATTGAAACCCCTTCACAGATTAACCTTGAAAGGGAAAATGTAAATGGAGTCATATATAATACCGGTATAATAAGAAGGGTGATCCTGTTCCCGCAAAGGAGTGGAGAGATTGTCATCAAACCATTTAAACTGGAAACCTATGTGCGACAGAGGGTACAAAACCAGCGGAGTGTGTTTGATGATTTCTTTGGACCTTCCTATAGCAATGTTTCAGTTAACCTTGAATCAAAACCTGTAAAAATCAATGTAAAATCACTGCCTGAAGGTAAGTCATCATCCTTCAGCGGTGCAGTGGGAAGCATCACGATGAGTTCCTCCATTGATAAAACGGACATGGTTACTAACGATGCTATAACATTAAAGATTAATGTAAAGGGAAATGGGAATATTAAACTGATCGATCCCCCGAATATAGATTTTCCTCCTGACTTTGAGACATTCGATCCGAAGATCAGTTCCAACGTTGAAAATACTTCCACCGGACAATCTGGTTCTAAAACCTTTGAATACCTGATCATCCCACGTCATGCCGGTAATTTCAGGATTCCTCCGGTGACCTTTTCATACTTCGATATCGCGGCCGGTCAGTATAAAACGCTCCGCTCCACCGAATACAATATCACTGTAAAGAAAGGAGATAGTGAAGAAAGTACAGGTGTAGTTTCAGGTTTGTCAAAAGAGGACCTTCAGATACTGGGCAGCGATATACTGTTTATTAAATCATCAAAATTCAAATTGGTTCCTGCAGGAAAGATTTTCTATGGTACAACAGGATTCTGGCTCTTCTACACTGTAGCGATAATTGCTTTCCTTTTTATTGTTATTTTCTGGAGACGGTATATCAAGCGAAGACAGAACATTGATCTGGTCAGGAATAAAAAGGCAAACAGGGTAGCCAGGGAGAGGATGAAGCAAGCGGCAAAGCATTTGAAACAAAATGATCGCGAAAACTTTTATGAATCTGTTTTAAAAGCCATCTGGGGTTACATCAGCGACAAACTGAGTATCCCGGTAGCTGATCTTTCGAAAGAAACTGCGAGACAATCATTATCAGATTATTTGTCTGATAATGAATTGATCGATAATATATTAAGCATTATTGATGAATGTGAAATGGCGAGATATTCCCCGTCATCGGATGACAGCCGTATGGAGAAATTGTATAGTGAAACTGCCGTATTGATCAGTAAAACAGAACAAAGCCTGCGAGGATAATGAAGAAGATGTTACTCATATTGTCACTCTATTTTGCATGCCAGGGGATATATGCAAATGATCTGGACAGCCTTGTTGTTGCTGGTAATGAGCATTATATGAATGGTGAATATGAGCTGGCCATCGATAAATACCAGCTGGTGATCGATTCAGGATTTGTATCCTCAGAACTCTATTACAACCTTGGTAATGCATTTTTTAAATCGCATAAGCTTACCATGGCACTTGTGCAGTATGAAAGGGCAAAACTCCTTGATCCTGATGATGAAGAGATAAATCATAACCTTGAAATGGCCAGGCAATATGTGGTGGATGAAATCGAAGTCCTCCCTGAATGGCAGTTGAAAAAGTGGTTCAGAAGCATAGTTGGTATTGAATCTGTTGATAACTGGGCTATAACAAGTATCCTGACCTTTATCCTTATGCTCGGATTACTGCTGGTATTCCTGTTTTCAAACAGGATGGTGCTGAGGAAGATTTCATTTGGATTGAGCATGTTATTACTTGTGATTTCCCTGACTACATTTTTATTCGCCGGTTTCCAGAAGAAAATGGTTTACAACCACAATTACGCTATCATAATATCTCCGTCAGTTACAATAAAAAGTTCCCCTGATGAAAGCGGAACAGAGCTATTCCAGCTTCACGAAGGCACCCGTATTACCATCGTCGACGAACTTGCAGGCTGGCGTGAAATTAAGCTGGCTGACGGCAATGTAGGGTGGCTGAAGGAGGAAGATATTATTCCTTTGTAGAATATTTTAACATAGTCATCCTGAAGCACAGAACTCAGGAACTGAAATTCACAATGAAATTGACATCTGTTTGTTTGTCAAGTCATTCCGAACCTGCCTGCCCTGCCTGCCCCGATGAAGATCGGGGATGCAGATCAGGGTTTCGGAATCTGTGTAGATGCTGAAACTAGTTCAGCATGACAATTTTTCATCATGATGTCATCCTTAAACAGGTTCAGAATAACCACAAATTTTCTGGTTTATATTATCTTAGTAACATCATTAAAAATTTCTCCCATCATGATGTCAAAAAGAAAACCCACGGAAGATGAAGTCCGGAAAAAAATTAAATTCGGCTGATGAACTCTCTCGTATTGACTGTTATTGCCATGGTAGGCTATGTTTTGGCCTACCGTTTTTATGGCCGGTTTTTGGGAAGGAAACTGTTCCGTCTGCAGGCCGATTTTTTAATGCC
>JADHVS010000030.1 GCA_016783865.1 Bacteroidales bacterium | reverse complement strand
CCACCAGGCCTTCTCTCCTGAAACCTGTTGAATGATCTCTTCTAAGAGTGAATCAGGCTTGAGCATAAAGAAGAGAAATATGAAAAAGTACAAATGCCAGTAGAAACCGACAAGTTTTTGGAATGCTATTTTTAATAATCATGGGAGTTTAACCTACTTAACTGTCGTAGATTCACAATTTTTCAAGAAACCAGGATCTATATCTGCACCGTGACCAGGAGTGTCGGGCAGTGTTATTTCTCCAACATTATAACGTGAACCTCCAACAACAGGATCACTCTTCAGAAGTAAATAACCATCTAAGTCGGCATATTGAATATTGGGCCGCGCGGAAACCACATGCGCCGCCGCTGTCAAACCGAGTCGTGTCTCCGTCATGCATCCTACCATACAGCGAATACCGGCACCTTCAGCAATCGCATTGATCCTTAGAGCGGTGTGGATGCCTCCACATTTTGCCAGTTTAATATTAAAGTAATCGCAGCACCCCATGGATGCAAGCTTAAACGCGTCATGATGGTTAAAAAGCGACTCATCAGCCATGATAGCAATCGAAGTATTCTGTCTGATCCGCCGCATATTCTCGTAGTCCCAGCAAGCGATGGGCTGTTCGCAGTACTCGATTCCCATGGGTTCCAGCGCCTGGAGCGTGGTTACGGCCGTCTTATAGTCCCATCCCTGGTTGGCATCGATGCGGATGGGAATGTCATCCCCCACAGCCTTGCGGATTTTCCTGATCCTTTCAACATCCTGATCCAGCGTCGTCCCCAATTTCACCTTGATCGCCTTGAAGCCCTGATCCTTATAATCTTTGGCCTTTCTAGCCATGTAGTCAGGATCGGCAATTCCTATCGTGTTATCCGTCCAGAAAGAACGCCTTCCTCCTCCAAGAAGAGCATACAATGGAAGTTCGGCGGCTTTACCCAGAAGATCATACAAGGCCATATCAAAACCACTCCGAAGTGTGCTGTTGTGGATCAAAAATCGGTCAATCTCTCTCATCCGCTCTTCGATATTGAGCGGATCTTTATTGAGCAGTAACCTGGCAAGGTCAACAGCTCCGGCAAGATTGATGGCTTGCGTTTCGCCTGTAATCCCCCACGTAGGATTGGCTTCACCCAAGCCGTACAGACCCTCACTAGTATTGATTCTTATGAAAACGCTTGCAGCACTGGTCATCTCCATGATGGCTATTCTGAACGGCTCATGGAATTCGATATCCGCCTTATAAATATCGACACTATTTATTCTTAGTTTCCCCATTACGGTTCCTCCTTCTTATTTTGTGGTACTATCATTTCTGAAATCTTCTATCAGGAATCTTTTTCACTGCTTACCCCAAAACGTCTGCACGATTCTATCGGACGGCTGGGGCGTAGCCAAGCTGACCACAATATAAACGATTATAGCCGTCACGATAGAGATGAGTGAAGGATGCGTCCCCCACAGTGCTGTTTGTGAACCCATAGTAGTGTATGCGAATGCATATGTAATCATTCCCCAGCTAATTGAGGCTATAGCTCCCCACTTGTTTCCCCTTTTCCAAAACATTCCCAAAAGTATAGGTCCAAATGTGGCAGTTTGCAGTCCCCCAATTGAGAAATAGATTATCCACTGTATCAAGGTAGGTTGCAGCAGAGCTAAACCCATGGCTATCACCAGGCAGGCTCCCATGGTCAATCTCGATGCTGATTTCACTTTTTCACTGGATATATCTGGTTTGAGTTCTTTGAGAAGATTTTTTGCAATACTTGAGGTTATGATGATGGCCATGGCAGCTACCGTTGTCTGGATTCCAGCCACAATGCCTGCTAAGACAACTCCTCCCAGAGCTTCTGGCATCACATGCATTGCCAGCCAGGGGCTGATTTCATCCGGCACTGCAAGATCGGGTTTTATTGCACGACCTATTACTCCTGACATACACAAAAGAAGTGTCCATATTAAAACCAATATCCCTCCCATCCAGATGCCTCTTTTGAGAGCTCTCGTGTTTTTATATGTAAGAGCGCCAAGCATAGCATGCGGCATGCCAACTATAAAAAAACCTGCCATACAAGCAATTGAAAAAGCAAAAGGTGGAGGAAACTTACCTCCCATGGTTGGCGAAAGAAATTTTATGTCAGTCGCGGCAAGGATCTCGGTCGAATTTTTGAATCCTCCAGCATAATTTACTGTGCCAATAAACAGCAGTATGCATCCAACGGTTATGACAATGCCTTGTATAAGAGTCGCTATAGATGTTCCTCGCATCCCGCCCAAGACACAATAGAACAGCACCACAACGGATCCAAGGGCCAGAGAAGTAAAGTATCCCATGCCTGTCATCTGAGCAATGACCCTTGCCGCGCCTACGAACTGTGTTGCCATATAGGGCAGCAAGAAGACAGTGACTAAAACTGATAGAATTATTATTATGGCCTTGCTTTGATATCTGGCTCTGAATATATCCAAGTAGGTTACAGCATTCACCCTCCGTGCGACAATTCCGACTATTATACCTATTGGAGCCAATAATAAAAGGTTCATGAAAATCTGGAAGTTATTGAAAAGCACCCAGGAATAGCCATAAGCATAAGTCATTCCTGGACCCGCGATAAAGGTTCCCGCGCTGGCGAGTCCGCCTGCAATGATTAAGGCTACGACAATTCCCCCCAGACCTCTACCCGCTGCATAGAACTCTTCTTCGTATTTTGCGATTGGAACCTTTTCTACGATCTTATATGACCATATCCCGATGGCAATCAATATTCCTGTATATGCCAAAAAAGAAAGAATAGCCGCATTCATTTTTTCTCCTCCGGTTTTTCTTTATCATCTGTTAAGGGAATGTCAGTGATGAATTTTTCCACCACGAATATTAAGATGAGCACAAAGACAACCGGGACGAGGATATTACCAATGGCCACCCAACGTGGCAATCCCCATAAATAGGGTTTTATCCCTAAAAGATATGACGAACCCATAATGACGATAAGATAGATGGAAAAATAAAGCCATGCCAAGACAAGACACCTTCGAGCAACTTTTATTCTTGGATCTTCAACAAATTTCATTTGTTCACCTCCTTATGCTTTTAAATCTTACGCACTGTCCGATGCAGTTCAGGGCGATCAGTTATTATTAATTCAAAAAAGATTTCCAACACGATAAACAGATGTATTTCTGAATCGGCACAAACTCAACCGTTTATTCGGACTCCATAATTACTTCTTTAACGGAATTGCATAGGCAACTGTCACTAAAATCTTCAATCCATCAATATCGCTTGCGATTCCATCGTACGTCTTACTATAACAGTAATCCACATAATCATTAGGGAAAATATCGGTCCCATTTTCGACTTTTTTGATTCTTTTATCCTGTAAAACGGTGGATTCACCCCTGGTAAAAATAGGATAGGTTATTTTACCAGTAATAATAATCGGATCTTTAAATATTCCTATCGCAATCCCCATATCTGTTGAAACAGAGGTATCGCCTGTATAAGTTCCATTCAATGGACTTTCGCTCATTGATCCGGAATATGTGCTTTCAAGGATTAATGTTCTATTGAAAAAGAAGGTGAATATGCCATTCACAAAGAAGATCTTATGCGTGCGTCCTATTTCACATTCAACATATAAACTGTTCATTTCGAGTTCTAGATTCCTCGCTTCACCATTTCGATATTGGGCTGCATCTTTACCTATATAGTTTTGTGTTCCAACTAAAACCGCTATACCTAAACGACCAAGATAACGATAACCTCCTTCCCACCGTAAACCCACCGCTTCTCCAAGGCCTTGCATGGACCTCGAAAGACTTTGTTTATTCACTAAATTATATGTTTCCTTGAAACGATCTAGATCTTCAGAATCATAGAATGCTCCACTTAATCCCAATCCAAGCGTAATATAATGCTGTGCCCATAATTGCGATTTAAAAATCACAATGATAAAAAACATTATGAGAATCGTTTTCATACTAAACGCCTTTAGCTCAATATTATGAGCTTTGCAGAGTTTCAATAACAAACATCAAGCCTAATATTTATTCAGACCCGGGTACCTTTTTAAAATAGATGGGATCATAAAATGTAACTTTTAATTTAGCCACCTTCCCCATTTCATTTAAATAAAAAGTAAGAAATGCTTTCTCAGGCATATCGTAAATGGGATTACGCCAGGTAACCCGAAAGGTATTATAATGCCAGTGTTCTAAATCACCAATATGCCTTGGATTATAATCAAAGACAAGTTTACGGTTCTCAAGTCTGACTTCTGCCTCTCCTGATAACTCGTCAGAATATTTACCGGTGTAATCTTTTAATTTAAGCGATGGTTTGGTTCTTTTAACCCGCTTTGCTTGCAATTCTTTTTCAGCTTTTTCCTTTTTTTCTCTTTCTTCTTTCCTGCGTTCCAGGTATGCGACACTCCAATCCCGCTCCGGTTCGCCGAGAAAGGCATCCAAGATTCTATATGTCAATGCTCGGGTCAATGAGTGGGGGGCTAAGTTTGTGAGAATAATCACTCCGAGATTTTCCTCAGGGATCATTGTCTGAAGAGAAATCATACCTGATAAGCCACCACCATGGCTTATTATTTTATGACCTTTGTAATCTGAAATGCTCCAGCCTAAGCCGTATCCCAAGAAATGTGTTCCCAGCATCTTCTCTCTATCTGCTGAGATTGTGATTGGCATTTGAATGGCATGCATTTCCCGCATCACTTGGGGACTAAGAATCCGCTTACCTTTGTAAACGCCATCATTAAGATTGAGTCTCATCCACTGCGCCATTTCCACGACGTTTGAGTTAATCGCTCCTGCAGGAGCGGTATTATCGACATTATCATACTCGACTGGTATTAATTTACCCCTAACAATCTCATGGGGAGTAGCAACATTTTCCTTATTCTTCATAATGCTCGTGTTGCTCTCCACCATGCCTAAGGGTGTGAATATCCGCTCCTTAATGGTCACGTCCCAGCTCACACCTATAATTTTTGGAATGATCTGACCGGCTACCAGAAACATAAGATTCTGATATTGAAATTTTGTGCGAAATTGCGCATTCAGCTTCAGATAACGAATACGGGCTATTATTTCATCGCGACTAAGAGAGTTACCGATCCATAAATGATCACCCCCGAAGGTCGGTAGTCCACTGCGGTGTGTGAGCAGGTCACGAATATTAATCTCGCGCGTGATAAAGGGATCATACATTTGGAATTCTTTTAAATAATCGGTCACCCGATCATCCCAACTGAGCTTGCCTTCATCTACAAGCATACCGAGCAGCGCTGCCGTAAATGCCTTTGTATTTGAGGCCACAGCAAAGAGTGTCTGCTCATCTACCTTCGCTTCCTTTCCGATTTCCCTGACCCCATAGCCTTTTGCAAAGATAAGGGAGTCATTTTTAACAATTCCGATTGCTAAACCGGGAACCTTCCAATCCCGCATAGCTTTTTCGACATAGGCGTTCAGATCAGTGAGAGGGTCTATCTGAGCGTTCGTTGGAACGACAACCAACAGCAGGAAAATTAGAAGCAGCGCCGTTCGTGTGATTTGGTAGAATGGTTTAAGCATAGTTTCCTCCAAGTAAGTTACTGACTATTGATAATGTACTTTACTGTGTTCAACTAACAAATACTGTCAAAATGGTTTTCCTTACCGCAACAGTATCATTTTCTTTGTCAAGACCCAATACCCTGCTTCAATTCTGTATAAATAAATTCCACTGGGCACTTTCTCACCACGCACGTCCATTCCATCCCATTGAAATACATAATTCCCGGCTTCCTGAGTTTCATTCACAAGGACTTTAACCACTTGACCCATCAGGTTATATATGGCCAATTTCACACTTTTAGTAATTGGAAGATCGTAACAAATTTCGGTGCTGACATTGAATGGATTGGGATAGTTCTGATATAGACGAAAATTTTGTGGTAATAATAATTCTTCAGTAAGCGGCTCCTCTTCGAGTCCTGTTACAAAAACCCACTGTGCATAGAATCGAGCCCACTTGACATGATGTTTCATGACAGAAACACTGGCCAGGCAACCTGAACCGATCCCCCCTACTATGGCAATGACAACTTCCTGTGTGTCGCCTAAGGACATGGTGAAAGGTCCGGAACTCATCTGAAAACTACGATCTCCTGGAAATCCTGGATGCACATGACGCATACCATCTATACACCCCGTTCCTTTAACCGGATCGCCGCTGACCATAAATCTTGTTGGGTTCCCATTACAATCCCAAAAAGGTTCTTCGCTATCCATTAAAGGTAAAAATCCAGTCATGGCCTTGTACATTTTAAAGGCGTAAATATCAATGCGGACCGTAGTTCCTGTTGCTTTTTGCCAGAAAGACGTCATGGGTAAATTGATAAAACCACTTCGTTTTCCAAAATCAAAGTTTGCATAATCTAAAGGATTATTACTTGCCACGATCGGACCTTGAATCAGTGTATATCCAATAGCGGGTGCAAAAATATTGAATTTCTGAAAATCATTATCTATACTTTTGGAATTATAACCATAACCAAGTTGAAGTAAGGTGTCACAACCCGCAAAGTCATCCCCGGCTTTTCCTACATCCGGGTCAACAACTTGTCCAATAAACATACTATCAATACGAGCCGTGTCCGGTGTATCGGCTCGGCCTTTGTAAATGAGTCTAGCGCGCTTGAAGATGGCGTTCTGAAAAGCGTCATTCAATCTCGATCCGGTACGATTATAGGCCCATAAAGTTACTTGCATCTCCAAACCGATTGGTGGTGAACCAAAGAAATTTGTTGTCACCGCAGCATCAAGATCGTTGGCTACAAACCACACCACGTGATCTGCATGGGCTAAACCCGGCTCTTCGCCATGATCCATAATTTTGTTACCATTTGTATCATAAAAAGGAGCGCCTTTTTGCCAGGGCCATTCATTCCGGTCCTTTTCGTATTGGACCCGAACTGCATCAATTTGCACCTGCCTCACACTATCCATTGGGATATTAAAATATTCAGCCGCATCCTGGGTCAAATCAGCTGTTTGCCAGTCTGGGCGAATGCGCCAGATACGAACATTTGGATCATTGGGATCTTCGGCAATCCCCTTAGACAGTATACACCCCGGTACAGTGCCGATGATCCACCTTTGTCCGCCTACTCTAAGTTCAGGATCATGGTCATCTTTCACGAAACCTCCCCATACGATACCATCATTCCAAACAACAGTGGCCGTTCCTCTTGGGTAAATCACATTCCGATTGCTCCCGTTGGCTTGAACCCACATAGACATGTTATTGATGTTTACCAGCGTGGCCATAGGTTTGCCGGAGGATTTCCGGAACGATAATGGAGCACGATCCGTAGCAAGCTCTCGGGCAAAAGATTCTACGGAGACAAAAATGAAGGTCAATAAGCTTAAATAGAATAATTTTTGTTTCATTTTTAACCTCCTTCTCGCTCTTCGTTTATTTACTTGCATCCGCAGCGAGTTGCTGAGGACGATAAAACGAATTTTCATCTTTTAAAAGCATACGAAACACCAAAATTGAATATGACATTCATTCTTTTCGCATCAAAGCTCAATGGTGGAATAATATGGGTATAATTAAGCGGGAGGTACGTTACGCTAATTGGATATAAATTCAACTGACCGGTTAAATGAATATTCAAGAAATAAAACGGAAAACAAATACCTCCAGCAATGTTTTCATATAGCTCTGGAAGTTGATAATGATAATCGCCAGAAAAGTCCTGATAAATATTTAATTGGCCAAATCCGGATTTTTTAGGAAGCCAATCTGCCCAATAGGATAAAAAGACCGGAAGCTTTTTTCCTTTAAAATAAACAATATATTCATATGCTATGGCAATTTGATGTGAATTGCTGTATTCATACTTTATTTCACGACTCTTATCATATCTTACTGCTATTCCTTCAATTGAAAATTTGTTTTGATATCTATAGCCAAAAGACAACGTTGATTTATCATTCAATATAAAAGCAATGCCCAATTTGAAAGCGCCATCAAATTTCTGTTGAAGAGTATACTTATCTTCACCCATATTTTTGATGTAAATATCATCCGCCTTCATTAATGTGAGAGGTGCATGATAACTAATCGAAATCGAATGATCCTTATACTTTTTTAGAAGACCAATACTGAAGTTGTTCCCATCATATTTGAATTTACCTTCTCCGATGACACTCTGTGAGGTGTTATAATCATACCAATGATAACTGCCAAACCATTGGCTCCAGGTTATTCCCAAATTGATATTTAAGGGGAACTGATAACCAATATTCATCGTGGCATTCCAAACATGCCCATCCCTTTGATGATGGAAATCCAATTCGGGATCCAAACCAGGATATTCATTGCCAGTCAACCGCACTTCGTGTTCAGGCATCTGGATTTTGTTTAATGATGCTGACAGAAAAATTCTCTGGTTAGCGACATTCAAAGGTAGAGTGCATGATATAAATATTGGATATAGTTTATATTCTGGATCAAGTTTTCTTTCTTTATCATTATTCCCATTATTAAAAAGAGTTTTATTTATCCTGATGTCTGTTATATGATATCTTGAAATATCTTGATTAAGAATGAAAAATATTTGTGGCTTTTCAACAAATGAAAAACTTACCGGATTGCTTTGAATGTTTGCAGAATAATCGGCGGCAGAATATGTCAAACTTCCGGCAGAATAAATTACTCTATTGGGATTATCATAGGGAAACATAATGCTGTGACAGGCGGAAAGTTGGGCATGAAGATTATCTGTAAGGAACACACACAACCCAAACAAAATCCAAATGCGAATATACTGAAGCAATTTCATTTCATTCCTCTAAATTTAGTAATCTGTGCTTCATTTTTGACTTCCTTCTCGCTCTTCGTTTATTTACTTGCATCAGCCACTCTTTTTATCTCAACTAGCGCCTTTTTTGCTGCAACCCTGAAATCAATATCTCCAGATGTGTCGACTATCTTTTCAAGAAGTGGCACAGCCTCAGCTACGTATAGCAACCCCAATGATTCTGTCGAAAACAGTTGAACACCAGCTTGAGTGTCTTTAGCATTGTTCATCAAAATCTCGTGTAATTCCCTATCATCAGGCCTGCAACTCTTCCAAGCTTCGAGCGCACCAATTCGAGTAAACTCATGGTATTTTTCATCGGTAAAGGTCCTAATATACGAAACCAATCGTTCATTTCCGATGATTTCGAATGCTTTCAAACAGGCTATCTTAATCTCATCGTACCAGGAAGATCGGTTGATTTGCTTACGTATGAAGTCGGTTTGACCATCTGGGTTGGTTCTTGCCAATGCCACAATAGCTGTTGCTACTACATCTGAATGTGGGTCTTTTTTTATGATATTTTTCAATATCTTCTCGGCAAAATGTATCCTGAAATTCGGTAAGGCCAAAACAGCAGCTTTTCGAATTCTATAATTGAATGATTTCAATGCTTTTGAGATCACCTTTTCTGCTTCTGGAGTACGGAGTTTACCCAAAAGAAGAGCTGCTTCGGCTTTCAGCCCCCAAAATGCGGCACCTGATATGGTGTTTGAAATTGCTTGTAAGGATTTTGGATGTACTGGAAACCGATTAGCAATTTCCCTCATCGCCCAGATGCGACCGGGAAGTTCACCATTTTCTATCTCATAAAGCAGTTCATCAAGTGACTTGTTAAATCTGATCTCTGCCACCAGAGCACCCTTGCCATCAAAACTGACCATCAGTGGTTCCTCATCGCAACCAAGGAGGAATTGATCTTCCTTGGTTTTCACCCAAATGGTTTCCCTTTTTACTCCTTTTGAAGTGGCGATAATTATCTCAACCGGTAAGGTAAACAGATCCTGACCCTTAATGATCGCTTGGACTTGTTTAACGGTTAGGTCAATGAGTTTACAATCTTTTAGATAGGTATAACTGACTTCAAAAATCGGGTATCCCCCGCCATAAATCCAATCATCAAAGAACCAATCAAGATTTTTCCCTGTGGCTTCTTCAATCGCGATCTTGAAATCCTGGCTTTTCACATTGGAAAATTCATGTTTGTGCAGATAATAACTCCAGGTACGAAAGAAATCCTCATCGCCCAGGATGTTTCTCAACATATGAAGGATTATAGCCCCTTTGAAGTAAGTAAGTTCTATCGTATAAATTTCTCCAACTGTATCGTAATAGGAATACTCCAATGGGCGAATAAGATGTTCTTCGGCCACATAGTTCATGTAACGATCTATAGCATCCTGCCTGTCAAGAAGAAGCGTTTCTTTTCCCATAAATTCTTCATCCCAAAGCATCTGGCAATAGGTGGCAAAACTCTCGTTCAACCAGAGGTAGTTTAGATTACGGCAGGTTAGATTATTCCCAAACCAATGATGCGCCAATTCATGGGCAATTACACCCTCAGCAGTCCAAACATTATGATAACTCTCGAAATCTGGGGGACCAAAATTTGAAGGCGCATGTTCATCTCTTAACATCGAAGCCCGATGTCCAGTTATGGAAGTATGTTCCATTGCCCCTATGGCATAATCTGGAAAGGCTATTTGATCGTACTTATCCCAGGGGTATTTGTAATTAAACCGGTTTGAAAAGAATTCCACCATCCTGGTAGTATTACGAAACACGTAAGCACCCTCTTTCAATCTCCCTTTTGGAACCCAGTAGCTAAGCGGGATTGTGCCAAATGCAGGCGGTAGATCTCCCTTTTCAAATTCGCCTACATAAATAGAAATGAGATAATTCGGATGGGGTAAATCCTGTTTCCAGTGAAAAGTCTGACTCCCATTTTCCAGCTTTTCAACATTTATTAATTTTCCATTAGAGATGACTGTGTAAGGAGGCGGTACGGTTACCACCATCTCCGTCGAGAATTTATCGTTGACGTCGTTATAAATGGGAAGCCAGTTCGCGTGAAGGCCTCCTTCTCCATAGGTATAAATGTAGAATTGGACATCTTTTTCATAATCCTTCGAGAAATACATACCAGCATTGGGTTGGGCTAAATAACGTATAGACACAGTCACAGTATCTCTCGGTGAATATATTCGATCAAGGGTTATTTCAAGGGCTTGGTCATGATGTTCAAATTTTAATGGATTAGCTACAGTTTCTTGAATAAGATCAACTGTATCGAATTTCAGTCGCATTGCATCTAAGGAAAATTTGTTTATTTTATTCAGTGGACAGAAAATCACAGTCGCTTTTCCCGCTACCTCTTTTTTACTGAAATCAAAATTCAGCTCAGCTTTATAGTGAATAATGTCAATAACCCGTTCCCGGTTTCGATGGTACTTTCCCTTGGGTAAGCTTTGGGCATGTGTTGAATTAAGCAAGCTAAGGATGAAAATCGCAGATAAAATCCATCCCGGCATTTTTCTCTTATTCATTTACTTTACCCCCCAAAAATTTATTATCTGATTATCGAAAGAGTACAGCCCATTAATCAATTCTTTCGGTAGTACTAATCGGACAGGATTTAACACTAAACGGTTCTTTTCATCCCCACATTCTCAGGATGGATGGACCTAGGACTCAGGGCAACGATCGCGCTACGCGAAAACCAACAAAACCGTTGATCAATAAATTCGTATCGGCCAGATCATCGATATATCCACGAAAAGCGGAGCTGGAAAATTGGGTGTTAAAGAGCCAAGAGCCACCTCGCCAAAGAGATAAGCCACCAGGAATTCGGCCAATAGGCATAGCAGGTCCTGGGCCAGTAGGATTCGTTGTGGGGCTTACAGAGTAGTAATTTGCATCATAAATGTCAAAAACATACTCAGCGGCATTTCCACTCATATCGTATAGCTCGGATGGATTCGGGGGGAACGAACGGATCGGCGCTAAGCCCTCGTATATATCGCCACCACCCACTCCTGCATAATTAGCCAAGTCGTGACTGATGCTGCCATCTTGTGTTCCGTATTCTAGTTGTTGGCCCCCACGACAGGCGTTCTCCCATTCTGCCTCGGTTGGCAAGCGCAGGCCATAAAAAGAACAAAAGGCAGCAGCACCATACCAATTCAACCTTACCACTGGGTACTGTTCAAATCCCGGCTTAACACGAAATGCGAAGATACCCTGTTCAACCTCCACATATTCAATATATCTATCCGGAAACTGCGGACTTCCCGACAATCTTAAGTAAGTCAGCCATGCAAAAGGACCTTTTCTACCCGTTACAATGCCCGATTCAACATAAATTTCACCAGCGTCGAGGGCCTCGTTCAAATAAGCAGCGTACTGCTCATTGGTAACTTCATGCTTACTAATTTCAAAAGCATCCGTGTACACTTCATGAGCTGGTTTTTCATTGGCCCATTGACTACTATCATCACCCATTATAAAACTACCAGCAGGTATTGTTACCATTTCAAATGGATTTTCTAACGTCTCTTGCACCTGCACCTGGCTCTGTGTGGTTAATGCTTGAAACTTTCCGGTCACTGTATCCCGACCAGTAAATCCCTGTATAGATCGAAACAGCCCGCTACTATCGATAGATGCGATAACACCAGACGTGAGAGACCAGATTACCTCCTCAGTGACGTATGCCTGGCTGGCATCTTGAAATTCCGCAATGGCTTCAAACTGGATATTTCCTCCCGATTCGATAGTAGTTGTCACAGGCCAGACTGCTAATGATCTGGCTCGCTTAGTAACTTCGATTTGCTCAGTCGCCGTCTGACCTTGATAGTCTACGCGAACAGTCTCAACGCCCGTTGAATTATTCGTGGCGACGAAAAGCCCTGCCTCGTACACGGTTCCGGCATGGCCAGGAAGGATTGACCAGTTCGCCTCGGCGGTCACATCACCGGTTGTTCCATCTGCGAAGCTGACAATGGCAGATAACTGCAGCGTGCCGCCGGAAAAGATGGATAACGTTGGCGCAGTTATTTGGAGTGAGACAGGATTTTTGCCAGGTTGAGTCGGCTTTTCGCTACAGACGGCAAGAAAGGTTAAGCTACAAACGAGCATCATCCGCCTAAGCAACTTTTGATTGTTAAAATGCATCGTGTGGCTCTATATTTTTCTCCTGGGAAAACCCTGTTACAGATTTTAGTTTATGTGAAGTTCTGTTTAATTATCCCCGATTTTTTATCTATGAACAGAATTACACAGGTATCCTCAGATATTCAATTAATCTCAAAACTACCCCCCTCTCGCTGAAATGGGATCTTGAGATAATTTGGGCCGAGCTTCTCGACGTTTGGGCCAATGCTTTCAATCAGATACTCAGGAATCGCCTCGTGGGCGATGAGCAGATATGGAATAACTTCATAGTTGCCCGGAGCAAGAGGCTGCAGGAGAAGATTGAAAGTCATGCCGATAATACGTGGTGATAATCCGACCAGCACGACAGCGCGCGTTCCAGCTAAAGGAGCTGATTCGTATATGATAACTTCCTGGGAATCGGTTTTCTTAACGAGGATAGCTCCTAGCAGTCCCCCAACTGACTTGGGAATAATAACAGTACTTGAATCAATCGTAGCCGTTAGGGTAACGGTTACTCCAATGGGATTAGTATAATTTGCAACAACCGACGACGGTTCCACTAAAGTGTTAATTCGTAGGAATCTCCGCATCACCTTTGGTGCACTTAGTCTGCCATCTTTGTTGATATCTCCCCGTTCATAGACAAATTCACCCTCTTGGACAACAGCCTGCGAGGAGTCGATCAGATAATTAGCAATATAGAAATACAAATTGAAAATACCGCTCAGACCGCTTGATGTGCCATGACTCGATTCCGATTGTAGAGTTAACTTAAAGTCACCGGCTTCATCCGTGTAAGTACCAATGTTAAAGCCCTCAAGCCATACATAAACGCCTTCTGGGTTGGAACCGTCATGGAGCTGAACACTGCCAGTAATTTGCCTGGATCCAGTGGAGATCGAGTCGTCACCAAATGGATTTTCGGTACAGCCAGAGAGACTTGCCAAAAACACACCTGTGACTAACACCTTGACGAGAACCTGCGCTGCTTTCATATGCTTGTTTACCCTCTAAGTTTTAATCATTGAAAACGGTTGTCTCAGTACTGTGCACCCACAGTGAGGTAGAACCGGCGATCTCGGATGGCCAGACCTTGTAATACTACCTCGTCTTCATATAACAAGTTGCGTCCGCTGGCGTTAGCAAATAGCTTCAACTTCCCCAGTTGGAATGCCTTACTCAGATGCAAATCGAGGTTTGAATAGTCAGGGAGCACTATCTCTGCAAAATGGCCATTTTTCTGGCGCACCCATCCCGCTTGCTCCCCTTCTTTGAACCAGTGAATCTGAAATGAATAGCCAGCATGGTCAACGATGAAGTTGACAGTGCGTTTGAAGTCGGATTTAAAGGGAAAGGCAGCCTTCTCTGAGATGAAGTAGCGGGATATACCCAATTCCATAGTCACCTTCTTGCGGAAGAAGAAAACGCTCGACTTGGTCTCAATTCCGGAAATTCGTGCATCTGGAACGTTGTCATAGAAGTTAACTGGAACACCTGGTGTCATGGTAAAGCGAAATTTATTGTCATAGTAGTTCTGGAAATAATTGCCGGATATTTGCCAGCCATAGATGCTTCTATTCCCCCGAATGTCCCTGGCTACGACAACGCTCAATTCCGAGCTGCGGTTTTTTTCCGGACTGAGATTTGATCGGGATGCGTCTGCTAGTAGCAAAGCCGGTGAGCTAATCTGCTGAAACAGGGTCGGAAATTTGGTATTGATACCACAGCTTAAATAGCCGTTAAAAGCGAGATCCTTCCGATCCCCAGATAGGCTCAGGGCAAACTTATACATATTTTCTTGCCAGTCATTTTCGTTAAAAACGCCCACGATGCTTCCTTGCTCCTCCTCCGGCGGCTCGCTACGTAGTATTGGATTGGCCTGCTCATCCTGCACACGATCGTGTCGCAAACTGGCGCTCACCTCAATTGTCTTAAGAAACCCCGAGCCGATGTCTTCATTTAATTTGGCAATCGACACCAGACCATGGTGCTGCCGTTGAAATTGCGCAGACTCCAAACCGATAGGTTGCTCAAGGAAATTTCTTCGTTCGTCGCTGAAATCGAGCTCGGCGTGCTGGAACTGATAGGCTAATAATAAGTCTACTATGCCGAATTTCAGGCCCTTCTTTGTATTAATATAAATAGTCCGACCCTCTATACTCCGGTGAAGCGCACCAGTGCCACTAACCAGAAACTGTTCCTCCTCCAACCTTTGCTGCGATACGGACAGATCGAGATCTTTTAATCTGGCAATATCGCCTGTATATTGGATAGATAGCAACTCGTTGAAATTCGAAAGGCTCTCGACGTCACGCTGGTTGTTATAATTCAGGGATGAATAGATATACGTGGCTCTCAGAGAATTTGCAAGTATCACATCGGAATGTTCAGAAAAATTGTAGCTGAGGTTGGCGGTATGATGCAAGGAGGTGTTTTCCAGCCGTCCTTTGTCATCGGCCATGTCAACAAAATTCCTTTTAGCACCACCGCGTTTATAACTGTAAGATCCGTGCAGACGGTTGAGCTTGTGATAAAGGTGCAATCCCCAGTTCCCGGAACGATAGGTGCCCAACCGCTGCTGAAATCGAATATTGTAATCGTGCTGCACCTTGGGAACGATGTTGATTACACCGGAAAATGCTTCAGGGCCGTAGAGCGCCGTATTGCTGCCCTTGATGATCTCAAACCTTTCAATATCCTCCAAATCAATAAGCGACAGATCAAAGGTATTGTCATACGTGCTGTTCATTTTGATCCCGTTATACAACACCAAGACTTCGTCCGGGTTGCCACCGCGAATAGAGACCGTTTTTTTACCGCTCAGTTCTTCCTCCACCTGAACACTGTGATCTATTCTAAGCATATCGCCAGCGTCAATATACCCCCGAATTTCAAAATTCCGCGCTTCAACCATGGAAATAGTTTGGGGCAAATCCTTTTCTATCTCTATTGGTTTGTATCTTTTCTCCTCAATTGTAACGCCCCTAAATGGAATTACACGTGGTTGCAGATAAACGTAGCGCATCTCCGAAAGCGATTCGAGTGGGATTGCCCGTTGCTCGTAAGCAATATGGCGGAAAACTACTACCATTTGGGGAGTGGCAACGGGTACTCGAAACAAATACCTTCCTGCAAAGTCACTGGTCGTACCGATTTGTGTACCTTTTATATAAATATTTACGTCTCTTATCTCTTTGTGCGTATTTATATCGCGTACGAATCCGGTAATTGTAACTTCCTGGGCATTCGTTACAGCGGGGTAGGCACAAACTAAAAAAGCGAGCAACAGGATAATGATTCTGTGAGCTGCCATTTCTCTTCCATAACTGATTAGTTTCAGGTAAAAAACCAAGAAAACTGGATTACGGAATAACAACTATTAATATCACGCCTACCTAAGCAGGAATCCAGTGGTAAATGAAGCTACCTCAAAAAGCGTTGCCATTGATCATCTCGCAACTCATCGCGTTTAGTAGAGTGAACTAACTCATAGTCTCCATAGCCTAAACGATCTACAAACACGAATTCCACACCATTCTCGATTCTATGGTAACGCCAAATCTCGTAAGGCTTGCTTTCGCCCAGGCTGGGATATCGATCGATTTCATCTGGTTCCCCGTATAGGACATAGACGCGGCCTCGATCTGTCCGCCAACCCTCTTTTCCCATTGAACGGTACCGTTCGTTGGCAACGATGACACGTTGCAAATGCTGCGCACGCTTAATCGGTGGAAGGTCGAACCTCCCACTCTCGACATCAACCCAGAATTTTGCCAAGAACTCCCGCTTACCGGCTTCAGAGTCAAGTTGTGCGAACAACTTGATATCTCGGTCTGATGCAATGTACTGTGCCTGTCGAAACTCCGCTGATAGTAGCTCTTCTGATAGCCCGGCCAGCTCGATCGATTGGAAAGAAGGTCTGGTTAACGAAGGGGCTTGCAGATGTGGATTATAGACGAAAAACGTTTTCTCTGTTCGACCTAGTTCGCGTGAACTGTGGTCAAAAAGCAAATGCCGAAAAAGATATTTCCCTGATAGGATTGACGTCACGTTTGTGGTACCCACCTCAATCGCATTCCTCACTCCATATTTACGTGTTTTTGATGACTCTCGTGCTATATTCCCATCAGAGTTAATTATGAGTATTTTCACCCTGTATGTTTCTTCGGGGTTCAAGTTGTACAGCTCCAAATAGTTAAATATCACAGGATTAGTGGTGATGCCAAAGACTAGTGTGGGGTTGGGGACAACCTCCAGTGAGTTTTTGAAGAAGGGATCGTCCTTCTGTTGGGAAGATTTGATAGTGCTGCATAATTCCAAATCGCTACACCCTACCCTACCAGGATAGGTATTAATAGTAATGGTCAAGTTGATATTATCTCGACGCGACGGGGCGAGCGAGTCGGCAGCGACCACTTCAAGGGTATAGTCGCCCAATGGAATAAGATAACCGGCTTGGGTAATAAACGGATAACGGAACGAAGCCTCATTCGTATCCGTTGCGGCAACCTGCAACAGCGCTCGTTCATTAACCGCAAAAGCCCTCGTCTCATTATTCCTCAATCGAGTCCAGATTTGCACCCCAGCCTTATATTGACCTTCCGACCAATGGTAGGTGAGGAGGCGGGGATAAAACCCATAATAGATTTCTAAGTAACCAGATTGATCATCGTTGCGAAACCTTGCATAATCTAGATTAAGTACAAATGAACCAATGGTGGTAAGCTCCTGTGCTAATAGCCCAGCACCATAGAACGCAGCGAGAACACACAAGAAAATTAGTCTTTTAATAGTCAATCGACCTCCTTTTCTTCAATATACTAATATGAGATGATGTTTGCTAGTAATCGAAACGCTCCTGGGTGAATATTCATCCACTGGTGACCGAGTGCCAAATCAACATAAGTTCGTTTTCCCTTACCATCTCTCAGTAAAATGATAAGCGGTGTACCCCATCGCTTTACTTTCACTGGAAGCTGCGCATCCTCAAGGGCGCTACCTGAGACAAAGTTGTAACCCCGTAAATAAAGCCATCCGTTCCAATCCTCAGGAGCAATGAGATTGGGATAGGTGAGAAGTGTATATGTTGAGTCCGACTTAAGTGGGATATTCTCATCAAATAGTAGTGTTGGTGTTAAGCGCATCCCGGCCCAAAGCGGTTTAGCATTCCACGTTGCAGCATCTTGCGCTAGAACAATCAAATGACCACCCCTGTTGACGAAATTGTCCATCTCACTCTTAAAATCTCCCAATTGCGGCTTCAACGAGAGTACCCGTCGGTCAACAATGAGGACGTTTAGTGAATCAATCTGCTGTAAAAACATTCGACCTAATCCGACACTGGAAAATTTAACGTTCAAGCGGCGCAGGGCATTTTCTGTCGGGCTATTCTGTAATCCTGTAATAATTCCAATTTTTTTGGATGTATCAATCTCGGTATGGAACTTTCTTGCAGCAAAATTTGCTACTGTTATTCCGTCAATCTGTACCGGTATCAAATAGCTTCCCTCATCTGGATTGCCCTTCCACGTAATGAACAGCGTATCGAGATGGGAGCTTCCTTTATAGCTCAAGCGAAATGCACTTTCTGTTGATGAAGCAAGTGGATCTTCAATTCCAATAGTGTCTGCCACGCCATCCCGCGAGAGATTCGTGAGTCGAAATACAACCCGCTCGCCTGGAACCATGCGAACGATGGGTGTTAGAATCTCAGGGATAAACCTTGGAGCAAAAGTAAAATCTATCGTGGTGCTGTGTACAAAGCTCTGTTCTTTTGATAAGCTGCGGTGAAGGATGAAAAAGACAAAAGGCTTTCCAAGGGTTGAGGATTTTAACTCATGTTGTCCGGGTGGATAGCTATAGTCAACGCATGCTGGAGAAAGCAAACGGTACTTCTGGTGGAGCTTGAGCGGTAGTCTTTGGGTCAGGTCTTCATTGATGGCCCATCCCGGGTCAAGGTCAGTAAAATATATATCTGTTTTCCCATTGCCGTCAATTCCTTTAACTGTGTCAATGGTCAGAAAAGTCAACTGCCTCTCTGTAAGTACCGTATCGCTGATTGAATATTCTACTTCGACACCGAGCAACGTGCAGCGGAGGCTTTCAAGTCCCCTTTTCCAGTGTAACAACGTTCTCTTTTCACGCGCTTGCAAGTCATATGGTCGCACAAGGTAAAAACTGACGGAGTCCAAGATGGCTACTATGCGCTTTAATGCATCTGCGGTTTTCCCGTGAATCGTAGTTGCGTTGAGTTCCTGGATTTCCTGCTCTATCCAGCGCAAATGCTCCGTGCACGGCCCTGGTAACCCCGCATCAATTTCATTAATTGGTAACGGTGGGGTGGGGTATACAAGACGGTAAGATGGTTCCTCGCCATTCATCCATATACGCTGCTGGCTCGCTAATGAAGTATACGCACCCGCAGCCTCGCTCCCGATGGCGCGATACGTTTTTTCCCAACGTGGATGACGCTGGTCAACGTGAATTAAAAACCCTTTTCTTTCCCCATCATCAATAAAAACACGATTGACACCCCAGAACCGATGAGAATTCATTCCCGCTAAATTTTTATGCGATTTAACTGGGGCAATCTTTATGACTGCGACCAACACATCAGAATACAGGACATCCCACCTCGGACTTTCTCCCCCAGCCTCCCAATCACGAGCTAACATGACTATATCCGGCTTGAATCGAGAAAAAAGTTTGGTCAGACACGTCTGGAGCACGTCACTTGGCCACAATTCCCGAACCTTTGCCGAATCCCTCGCTGCGGCGATGTCGGGCATATTAAGAAAATGAACCTCGCCGTCCAGATACGAAAGTGCCTTCGAGGCCTCCTCCCTGCGGATAGCTGCAAGATAGGCAGGATATTCTGCCTGGACATCACTCTCACCGGCTTCTCCGTTTGTGAGATAGACACTCATAATTGTTGCCCCCAGCCCAAGGCGGAAATACGCTAAACCAGAGAGATCCTCATAACCAGGTTGAATCGCAATAGATAGGACGTTAAGATTGCTTCGCAGGTCGAGGGAACGCTGGTAAAGTGCATTTCGGCCCGTTTCAGGAAAGTAGGATTCAGGAGCAGTATCTTGCTCACACGAAGCAAGGAAAGCCGAAGAACTGAGCAGAAATAAAAGTAAAGACTCTTGGGCGCCAAAAAAACGTCTTAACATTTATCACCTACGGTTGGTTGATAAGAGAAAGGCTGCCCTTAAGGACAGCCTTCCTTATAATTTTAATAGATACTTTACGAGCGAAACTTAGAAGCCAAACTTTAACGAAAACACTGAATTGTTATTGAAGTATTCGACTTGCCGCCAAGCATAATCCAGCATAAAGTTGATCCCAACGGCTTCGTAGTACAGACCAAATCCCAGAGTGGGACCAAAAATAAACTCGTCAATATCTCCTGTTTGGGAAAGCTCAATACCGCCACGGCCAAACAAGCGCAACTTTTCCATACTGAAGCCTACTTCGCCACCGAACCGGTATGAATCGAGGGCCAGGTTATTGTTTACGAAAGTGCTATTTGTTATCAAATTTAGGTTCTCGCCTAAGGAGCGCGCGTAGGTCACACCAATTTCCACTACGGATGGTAGCTCATAGCTTGCTGCGTCGCTCAGGTAATGCTGTTCCGGGCGCCGCCCTTCGCTTGAGGTAGCTCTGCGTAATAAGCCAGATCCACCAAAGCTAACCTGGGGACCGAAGTTCTTCATGGCAATGCCGACGTTGAGTCCAGGGACACCAGCGAGCCCATGGTATTGCACACCAAGGTCCACTGCAAATCCGGAACCGTACGCTCGACCCATCTTCTCAGAGATTACTTTAATGGTAGCTCCAGCATTGACCCTATCGGTGAACTTTAAACCATAGCTCACCCCTACAGTAATGAATGAGGGGGCGAATGTCCTGCCTGCATCGCCCTCGGGATCGTCATTTGTGGTCAGGGGTATGTCGCCGAAGTCCAAAGACCTCACACTGAGACCTACCACACCTTTGCGGCCGAAGGAAACCCCAACAGCACCATAGTTTAGATTGATGTCAGCAATGTACGACATCGAAGAGAACAGTCCCTCGGCGGAGGTAGCAAGAAGTGCCAGACCGGCAGGGTTCCAGTGAATAGCCTCAACACCCTCCGAGATTGCGATGCTCGACCCCCCCATGGCCATGTCCCGCGCACCAACCGGTATCAGAAGCTCCGTTGCTGCTGCGCTCCCGATCCTATTATTCTGTGTCTCCTGCGCATCAAGGCTACTGACCATCACGGCCATCACCACGCAGAAGACCACTAAAGGTAATATGACTCTGTTTTTCATAATATTTTCTCCTTATTCAGTTGTTTAATCCGAAAATGATTCAGCGTGGTATTAATACACATCGAGCACCTCTTGCTCTTGTATGATCGCCAGCTTCAGTATCTTCGTGGCCTTGCTGCCGTCTGCGGGCAATGTCATTTCAATATAGGCAATGTACATACCGCTGGCTACCGGAAGGGAATTATGATTCAGCAGATTCCACTGTTGGAACTGCGAGGTGTTGTCTTTCTCTATCTTTCGCACCAATTGACCGGCTAAGTTGAAGATTCTGATGGTCGCCTTTGGAGGTAAGTTGTTAAAGGTAACAAATCTGGCAAGCTTACTTCTCTCCGCTGGGTTAAAAGCGTAATATGGATTGGGGAATACGCCCACCTTTTTTGCACTAAATTCATCAAGTGCAGCCGTTGTAGTTGGCGCTGGGGTAGTAAATCTGAAGACATCGGTCATCGTGTTTGGTTTTGTGGTGATGAGGCGGAAAATTGTGCCTTCTTCCGGTAAATCCTGATTAAAAGGCGGCGCAGAACCACCATTCCAGTTCAGTAGGACTGTCCTGGCTAAGACTTCAGCGCCAACAAGATCTAATGCAGCCTGAGGAGCCACCGCTGCACCACCTAATGCAGTCACGTAGGCATCGTATCCTGCCTCGCCAAATGACATATCTACCGGCTGTTCCCAATATACCCAATCGGTAAAGGGGTCATTGTCACCGCCTGAAGCTGAATGTTCAAGATCAGCTCCCCACAAAGCCATGTCATATTCATTATTTACAACACCACCAATGTCCTCCAATAACAATGGTATCAGGCGATAGTCATCACTCGGGTCATCCGGGGTACCCATACCGATACACCACAATTCAAATGGGACTTCCACAACTTCATTTGCCTCATATCCCTTGAACGAATAACTACCCTCTGCTGTAAAACGCATTTCCCAATCATAGGGGACTAACCTATCGAAATTATCCCCTCGGCAGGATCTTTCTTTGAATTTGGCATAAGAGCCGCGTGTGCCATTGTCACCTGTATGGAACATCCAATGACCTTCACCACATTGCTGACCATCGGTTGGTCTTAGAGAAGGGAAACCTTGAAAATCTGCAGCTGCCCCTTCAGGTGGATCAATGGGACCATTACAATTGGCCACACACTGAAAATCCTTGAAATCCAACGGAGCTCCAACTACCCTCAACTGAAAACCATCAGTGAAGAGGTAATCGTCATCGCCGGTCTGATTAATTCCGATCGGAATGAGCGTTTCTCCGGTGGTGAGATCCTTAAGGGTCCATGAGGGCTCACCGCCAGGAGCGAGAGTGTCGAACGTGACCTCATAGTCATGGCCTGTGAGGGCGGTGGGATCAATGATGATTGGATAGGCTGCTCCATCGCTAGCACCCACGTGAGTATGGGCCAATGTATCGCCTAAGTATATTTCGTTTCCCAATGCGTCCACATATTCGGTTCCAAACGGCATTTTGGGGACAACGGTGAGGACTGTCGGTGGCGACTCCAGAGCCGCCGGCAAGAATCCCGGTTCCATAGCCCGTGAGTAGGCCGTAACGGCTAAATAATACTCCTGCCCGTTGTAGATTTTGTCAATATCAAGGACATAATCACGGTCAAATTCGAAGAAACGCAGTATGTTGCTGTTTGAGCCAAATTGAACGGGCATCATCAGAATCTGACCGGAGCTTACGTCAAATTGCTCGTCCAGAATTACCGTCGGGTCATCTGGTAGGTCATAGGTGGCAATACGTTTTGTTCCTTCGGTTGTAATGGAGGCCCCTGAACTTGGGAATTGATACACGTTGTAACCTTCGAACACAAAAGTGCCGGGATATATCGTGTCGGTCTCTGTATCCGCAACGATGTCCATGTCACTGCCCCACTCCAGGATTACCTTTCCGTCGAACTCGGCAACGGTCACTGAAGGCGCCTTTGGTGGACTGGAAACCTGAAAGAGGGCGTCGTAAGTCAACTGCGCGAAACGGTCGTTGAACTTCATTACGGCAATACTGGAGAATCTATCCGAACCGATACCACATACAACAGCCACAACAACTTCCTGCGTGTCACCAGGAGCCAAGGTAAAGGGACCGGTGCTGCAATTGAGTCGGCGGTCGCCCGGAGCAAACGAGTAGGTCGTTCCCTGACCATCCAGAAGGCCAGTTCCTGTAACCGGATCCCCACAATACGGAAATGTATGTGGTTCTACCCCCTCAGGGAATGGATAATATGCAAGGGGTCCATCTAAGGGGACCCACCCCCGCAGCATCTTGTACCATCTCAACGTCCCTTGACCATAATCACGCGGGGGGTCAGAGATAGGACTCCCGGCGGAAAACCACGAAAAGGACGTCATGGGTAAATTCTTGAAATCGTTTCGGTATTTGAGGTCGAAAACCGCAACATCTCCCGGTGATGCAACAATCGGACCTTGCAAGAAATCATATCCTGCCGACGGCGGGGGCAGACCATACTTAACATATTCATTATCGTTGGCATTGCCATTATACACATACCCCATGCTCAAAGTGGTATCGCAACCTAAAAGGTCGTCACCCGCTGAGCCCAAATCTGGATCTGACCACTGGGCAACGTACATACTGTCAACCCAGAAGAAGCCGTCCGCCGTACCATCACCGTTGGTGTCAACGCCTCCCTTATTAATAATTCTTGCCCTGCGGAAATAGATACTGCCCAGGGCGTCGGTGCGTTTGTAGCCCCACACACTGATTTGCACTTCCAAGCCCATCGGCTCGGAACCCTGCAGGACCTTACATTGAGCCTCATCGAGATCATTGAAGACCGTCCATACCACCTGGTCTGCTGGCGAGTTTGGGTCTGCCCCAGCAATTCCCGGTTCGTCGTAACCCTCAGCGATGAGATCGTCTACAGTGAAGGTTGCACTGAAGGGGGGCGGCGCGGTATAGACCCCGTCCCCATCTCTATCAATGTAGGGGGCACCGAGTTCAACCGGCCAATTTTCCCAATCCAACTCGTATTGATCGTAGACCGCCTGCATATCCGCATCAGTCACATCATGCTCGAACTCGATAGATTCCTCAGCATCAGCCTTCAAATCCTCGTCGGACATGGATGCGTAGTCGCGGCGGATTCTATAGATACGAGCATCGCCAGGAGAGGACGGTACAGGGACAGCACCCGTGCCGTCAATGTGCCCTTCACGACACCCAGTGACGTAATTGGTGCCGCCCACTCGAATTTCTTGGGCAAACGGAGCGGGTTGCGTCAAGGCTTCATCTGTGTAACATCTGCCACCCCACATGATGCCGTCAGTGTAGATAAGCCAGGCTGTCCGGCGCGGGAAGTACGTCCCGTTATCCCCCAACGGCGAATGGTTGGAGATACCGTCGCTGCGCGTCCAGGTCCACAAGTTGTTAATGTTGAGAATCTGGTAACGATCCGGCTTATAATCGCTTGACTTGGAAAGCGAGCCGCGGCCGGGCATTGTTATATCGGCTTCCTCTTTACCAAAGGAAACCGACACGACAAGCATACTGAGTAGGGCAACCCCGGCTACGATGTATAGAAATTTTATTTTCCTCATAGTTCATAACTCCTTTTTTTTGAATCTTAGTTCAAACAATCCAATCAGTGAACCAATTAATTAAAGTTCCAGCCTCACGCCTAAGCGTATCTGGCGGGGTGTACCATAAAGGTCTTGCCCCCATACCCCCTGAAACGCCCACCGGTTATCAGAGTTGATCGCCCTGTAGAAATCAGTATAGTTGGGGATTTCCTGAAACGGAGCCGCCAGCGGAGCCCTCAACCAGCCATCATCTTCGGAAGTTCCAGTCATGGGATAAACGTTGACAACATGTTTGGTATCAAACAGGTTCAACACATTCACATACACATCTACGTTAAACCTGCCAAGGTAGAACACCTTATTCAAGTTGAGGTCAATGTTAAAATTCCAGGGCGTTAGGGAAGAGTTGAGTGGCTCTTCAGGATTTCTGAAGCGGGAGTCACCCAATGCACGCACGCCCACATTCCACGGATTTGCCTGGCCAAGGTTTTCCGGCTCCACAATCTTGGTGTAGGCATGGCCGCTATTGAAGTTCAATAGCAAATTCATACCCAAACCTTCAAGAATTTTACCACCATCACCCTTGCCAAAGCGATAGTCCAACATCATCGAACCCCTATGGGGCTGGTGATGGTCAAGCGGGAAGATGAGGGTGGGATACTCTGCAATCACTTCATCGCTCACGCAGACCCTTGATTGTCTGGAATCGGATCCTGTTCCGCGGGTATCAGACCAGGTGTAATTAGCCTTGGCAGCCAGCCGCTTGGTGCGTCGAAGCTCCAAGGTCAGCTCCACCCCTTTGACCGTACCAAAGTCATTGTTGAGACGACCCGCGTAAACTACGTTACCTTCTGGATCGTATTCTTCTCCTACTGCTCGGACAACATCCCATCGGAGTTGATCCCGAAGGTCCCTATAAAACCCGGTAGCAGTGAGGGCAAAATTGTCAGATATTGATTGGCGGATACCCATTTCGTATTGGGTAGTATGCTCCGGCTGGGCAGAAAACCCTACCCAATCTCCAAAGTAACCGTATGGACGACGGGTGACCTCACTGACGGTCATACTGATTTTCGGAACCCCATGATAGATGGAACTCAAGTTGGGCATCTGTACGTATTTGCCATATAAGGTGTAAAATACCGTTTTATCTGTCACCGGGAAGGAAAAGGTAACCCGTGGCAGCCAGTAGTCATAGGGATCACTCTCCTTCATTTCGTCTTCGATTATCCAGTCGAGGTCCTCGTCAAAGGCGGGTTCCTCAAGGTCTTTTGGCATCGGGGCGTTGATGTCAATCCTTTCGAAGCGGAGACCGATGTTAAGGATCATATCGCGGTGTTCGAATTTATTCTGGACGTAGAAGGAGGCGAATAACGGCTTACGGGGACCATTGGGAAATTCGTCGTATTCGTTCCCATCGATGTCGTATCCGTAGATGATCGGGCGGAGTCTATCACCTGATCTAGCTAGTTTCACCCACCGTTCATAGTCATCCGCAAATCTGTTAGGGTCTAAACTTCCGTCTACTCCATACTCAACCTCCATTAAATCACTAATATCCCGAATGTTGAAACGGCGCATGGTCCACTGGTCGAATCGACCGCCTGCTTTTAACTCCCAGGTTTTCGTCAACTGGGTGGTGAAGTCGAGGGCCGCTCCGATATTCGATTGGCTATTTTTCTCGTATTGGTTGGTGGGATCACCTGGGGCTTCGAATGTAAAATCGTAGATGGTGCTGTACTCCATGGGGGGCCGATACATCGACCGCCATTGATTGGTTGAGTCTACCCCGTATCCCTTTTCATAGTTGGCTACGCTGTCTGTATAGGCCCTCCAGTCATCCTTGAAAACAGGGTCAAATCTCTCGGCGGACCGATTCGAGTAGGAAAGGGTAACTTCATAGAAGGTCTTGGGGTTTAAAATATGGGTGGCTCGCAGGCTGGCTAACCCCCATTTCTCATTTCTTTCCGGCCTTCTATCCATATTGAAATAGTTGTCTAGGGATGAACTGAAGGTGCGACCCTGGGCGAGGAATTTTATGTCCTGATAATTTCCCGTGAATCGCAATTTGAGGGCATCTGTCAGGGGAAACAGCAACGTACCCTGGATAGAGCCATCTTTCCTCCAGTTGTCGGGCAGATGATTTCGCTTGAACTCGACCGTACCATTTTCAGGTAGTAGGGAATCAATAAAAGCTGATCTCCCCGAATAACCATCCTCTGTCAGGCCCTCAAACTTGAAGGGTTCAATAAAACTTGGGGTTCGGTTGCCCATGTAGTTGTACTGACCCGCCACAAAGAACCTGAGTTTAGGAACTAAAGGCATAGGTCCACTCAAGGTGAGCACGGCGTTTTGGTAGCCATACGACGATGTTCCAAGAAACTGTTCGCCTACACTCGCAAGTCCATCCGTCCGGTAATCAACTGAAACCTTGTATTGGGAGCCACCGGTACGCACGGTCGTGCGTACAACGGCTGAGTTTCCACCCCCTAACTCTGCTGTGTAACCCCCTGCCTGCATCTGAATCTCTTCAATTGCCTCTTGTATAACACTATAGTTAGGGTTCTCACTAAGTCCAGGGTTTTGCGATTGCATACCCCTACCCCCAGTTCCGATCTCAACGTAGGGAATTGTCGCTGTTGCATTATCAATTAAATATGCCACTTCACGTTCGCGACCACCCCGTACATGCAGTATTCCGTCCTGCAGCACTGTACCTGCTTCTAGGGCGAGAATATTGTCTAACCCACGAATTGCTATGTTCTGAATATCTTCCTGGGTTGTCATACGAATGGTATTGGTGGTATTGCGTTGGATCAGCGGGCGCTTTGCAACCACTTCGACTGCCTCGAGATCTATAGTTGTGGGGGTGAGCTGGAAATCTTCCGTGGTGGTGAGGTTTGCGCTTACGCGGATGTTCGAGATCGCTAACGTCTGGTATCCAATGTAGTTGACTCGCACCGTGTACCTTCCGGGCGAAACAGCCAGCACGATATACATACCACTCAAATCGGCCGCTGCACCAAGGGTAGTACCCTCAAGTGTAATGTTCGCTCCGGGGAGTGGCTCACCCGTTTTGTTATCTGTTACCACGCCGCGCAATTTGCCCTGTTGTGCAAAGATGAAAAGTGGGGTTATCGCGATAATAAAGCTTATAAGTAGTTTCTTTCTCATAATCTCACCTCTCTTTTATTTAGTTAATTATTTGAACTCTTCATTTTTTTAAGTCAATAAAGTCAATTCCCTTTAATGGATCCCTTAAAAGAAGGTGTGCCGGTTTTGAGCTTGGTTTTGACCACGCCAGAGTTTACCCCACCCATATCAGCGGTATATCCACCAACCAATATCTGAAATTTTTCCAACTGTCTCTGCTAAAAGAGCCACAGGGATTAAAATTGAAAACACGAAAATTACGATACGTTGTACCATATCGCTTCTTCTTTACATTGTTGTTAAACTTTTTTTGTCATCAAAGTCAAATTGAAATAAATTCAATTTTTACAAACTTATGTATATTTATTTTTTCCTACCCTCACAATTTTCAATATATAACAAAATATGATTCAGGTCAAGTTTTTTTTTAATAATTTTTCAATTCTATTTCAATTCCAATGAATTTTACAAATCTAAATTGACCATCTCCGTCTTTATTACCCCACTCTAAAATGAATATTAATCAATATTTTATCAAAATATTTCCGGATAAAAAAATCTATTTATTGTTTGTTCTCTTTCCGAGAATTTCATCAATTATTCCGTATTCTTTAGACTCTTCAGCTGACATGAAATAGTTACGATCTGTATCCTTAATAACCTTTTCAAGCGGGCGGGAGGTTAATTCCGATAATATTCCATTGAGTTTATCTCTTAATTTGATCATCTCTTTTGCATGAATCTCAATATCACTTGCCTGACCTTCTACACCTCCAAGTGGCTGATGTATCATGATCCTTGAATTAGGCAGTGCTGACCTTTTCCCTTTTTCTCCTGCTGCCAGGAGAATCGCTGCCATACTTGCAGCCTGCCCTACACAAATAGTAGCAACTTCAGGTTTGATATACTGCATCGTATCCAAAATCGCCAATCCGGCTGTAACAGAGCCGCCCGGACAATTTATGTACAGTGAAATATCTCTTTTAGGTTCTTCTGCCTCTAAAAATATCAACTGAGCAATTATCAGGCTTGCAACGTGATCACCTATTGGATCCCCTAAAAAAACAATTCTCTCTTTTAACAGTCGGGAGTAAATATCATAAGCCCTTTCTGTTCGACCTGTTTGCTCAACAACCATTGGTATATACACTTGGTCTTTTTCTCTCATATAATATTCCTTTTGCGGAGTTCGCTGGTTTTAACAATCTCCTTTTTAACTTTTGCGAATTGTTTTAGATGATTAAAAAGCTTTCTGTCATAAATATCATTTTTTAAACTCAAACGGTTTTCATCTCTTCTATAAAATTGAACAAAATCATTCCGCTCAATCTCCGGATAACGTTCACTTATCTCTTTAATCTTTGACTCTACTTCGTCACTACTTACATCAATATTTTCATTCTTTACTAGCTCTCGTTGAATCAAATACCACTTTATTTCCCATATCGCATTAGATTTATACTGCTCTCTGAACTTACTTTCATCAATTTCAGTTTGACTATTTTTTCTTTTACTTTCAACAATACTATCTAAAAATCTACTAATACGAAACGGAGGTAGCTCAAAATCAATTTTGTTAACAAAATAATCTGAGATCGCCCTCATATATTCTTTTTCAGAACGTTTATCCCAATCCTCTTGTAAAGATTTCTCAATTTGTTTCCTGAATTCTTCATAACTATCAAATTTCTCAAAATTTTCTTTAACGAAATCATCAGTTAGTTCCGGAAAAATGCGAGACTCAACTCTCTTGACATTAATTTCATAAGTTGTTTCAGTTCCATCTTCCTGTTTTATACTAAACAATATTTTATCACCAGATTTTGCCCCAATAAGTTTATTTGCATCGGGCTCTCTAAATACACCTTCTCCGATTTTTATCATCCTGTCTTCTATTTTCTTACCTACAATCGGAACTCCCTTTTCGGTTTCCTGCAAATCGCATAAAATATAATGTCCCTCTTGAGCTCCATCAGTTACTTCTCTAACCTCTGCATACTGCTCCCGCATGGCCTCCAAATGCAGGTCAACACTCTCCTCATCAACAACATAAGTCATTTTAGAAACCGGAAAACCTTTTTTATAATTAATGATTTTTATTTCAGGATCAACCTCTATGCTCATAGAATAATCGAAAGATTCATTCTCTTTAAAGTCAATATCTTTTACAGTTAAATCCACATAATCGTCAATACCGTTTTTCTCTAATACCTTTCTGTAAGTTGTCTCAACAACATCATTACTAAAATCGTATTTAATTTTTGTACTTAAGAGCCGCTTTGCAATTGCTACTGGAACTTTTCCAGGACGAAAACCGTCTATTTTTAACCCTTTACGCAGCCTATTAAAAGTTTTTTTGTATGTATCTGCGACTTCTTCCCAATCAAGTTTAACTTTTACACTGCGTTCGATTGTACTGGTATTGTTAACAACAACTTTCATTTTACTTCCTCAATAAAATAAGGATTTAACTATACTATTCACAAGAGTCCCTCATTAGACTTCTGGTAAAACTTGTATCCGCCATATTGCAGATACATCCTAAATCCAGCACATCTACCTGTCAAAGCCTGGTACCAGAGGTGGGATTCGAACCCACAATCCCGCATTACGAGAACTAGGTCCTAAGCCTAGCGTGTATACCAATTTCACCACTCTGGCAAATAGCATCGATGAACACGATTACTAATTAGTCCGTCCGTAAAATCAAAGAAAATCGAATAATTTGAATATTGAACAAGCCTGCCTGCCGTCAGGCAGGGAACGCCGATTTTAGAACATTGATTAATAATAACTTCTAAAATCATAAATAGTCAATTCTTGTTCATTATTCTAAAAGTGCTTACTTTATAGCAGACTATAATTCCGCCATAATAGTTCAAATATCTATTAAATATAACCGAAAACCCATATTTTTCCAAAGTGATTTAAAAACTGGTTGTAATACTTCAATAAATAGGTAAACAAATAAATTAACTTACAATCCTTTCGAAGGGTTCTCTCAGAGAGATGCCTTTGGCAAAAGACCCGACTTGTCGGGGTTAGGAAATACGATTTATCTATTTCCAATACAAAATATTAAAAAGGGGTGGCAGTTTAAATTGCCACCCCCAATAACTATATGAAACAGATATTAGCTTTACTTCAACAATATCATCTTCTTCGTTTCACTAAATCCATCACTGGTAATTTGATATATATAAATCCCGGATTTCATCATAGTTCCAGATTTATCGCAACCGTTCCATTGTACTGAATGATAGCCTGATTCCTGTTTTTCATTAACCAGAGTCACTACCTCTTGCCCTAAAAGATTATAGACATCAATTCTAACATTTGACTCTTTGGGCAAGCCATAAATGATATTTGTTTCCGGATTAAAAGGATTAGGGAAATTTTGCCTGAGCTCATACTTCTCAGGAATAGCTAACTCAGAAATTATTCCTGTCTCAATGCTTATATTCAAATCAAAAGTATCATTTGAAGCAGATACATTAGC
>JADHVS010000189.1 GCA_016783865.1 Bacteroidales bacterium | reverse complement strand
CTTTTGCTTAAGTGAAATGGAATCAGAAAGAAAAGGATATACTATGAGAACCTTATCACTGTTTTTATTATCAGCGTGCCTGCTACTCTCGAACTGTCAATCCAAGTCCGCTGATCCAGCCCACAGTTCACAATCGGATAAGATCCGAATTCTTCTGGATACCGATGCCAACAATGAACTGGATGATCAGCATGCAATTGCCTATATGTTGTTCAATAGTCACATTTTTGATGTGGAAGGAATCACCGTCAACCGAACCCATAATGGGGGTGAAGTCGAGAAACATTATCAGGAAGCCGAACGAGTCGTGAAACTCTGTGGCCTGGACCAGAAGATCAAAATATTCCGTGGCGCATCCGGTAAATATGAAGAGATCAAGGATGATGTCGAAAATGAGGAATTTGACGGTTCGGATGCCGTGAATTTCATCATTGAAAGAGCCCATGCGCAGGATCAAAGAAAACTGGTCCTGGTACCGGTGGGCAAATTGACGAATATTGCGCTCGCGCTCAAGAAAGATCCGACGATTATTCCAAAGGTCCGAATTGTATGGTTGGGCACAAATTATCCAGAACCGGGCGAGTATAATTTCGTCAATGATATTCCGGCGATCGACCCGATCCTGGAATCGGATGTTGATTTCGAGATGGTGATGGTGCGCTATCACAAAGAAAGTGGGACCGATGCAGTTAAGGCCTATTTGAAGGATATCCGGGAAATCATGCCGGGCAAAGGGCCTGAGATTGCTGAGCCTGTGATCGGTAGACATGGCGGATCGTTTACCAATTTTGGTGAATATTCGGTCAGTCTATTCAGGAATTTTCGGGAAGATGCCACGACGAGACCGTTATTTGATATGGCTGCCGTTGCAATCGTGAAGAATCCGGCATGGGCCGATCGGGTCGAGATGCCAGCGCCAAAATTTGAGAATAACCGATGGATCAATCAGCCAGAGAATCCACGCAAAATCGTGATCTGGGAAAACTTTGACAGGGATGCTATCATGGCTGATTTCTATAACATCATGGAGAACTATCATTTACCCAAATAACAAGTCTGGGATTCGTAAGATGAATGTGGTGATTCTTATAGCAAAAGATCGGACAAATTCAGCATACGATACAAAATTAGAGAAAGCAGGTAACAATGAAGATCAATAATCCTTTTATAAAAACACTCTTGAATCCTTTCCTCATTCTTTTCCTGATCATGCCAGCGCTTATGATTGCTCAGGATAAACAACCGAAGAAAATAATTTATGAAACCAACATGTGCCTGGCGGTGGATGACGTAGGCGGGCTGGCCATAATTCACGCCCTCCAGAACAGGGGGGAAGCTGAACTTCTGGCAGTCTGTTTGAACGAAGTGCATCCCGACGGCGTGGCGGCTATAGACGCCATCAACACCTGGTATGGACGGGGCGATATTCCGGTCGGCATCTATCGGGGACCTTTTCCGGATCCGGATAAATCTGTATATCTGCGTGACCTCACCAGATTCCCCCACGATCTTACGGATAAAAGTGCGTCAAGTGCCTTAGAGGTTTATCGAAAAGTTTTAGCAAAGCAACCGAACCATTCTGTGACAATTATAAGTGTAGGATTTATGAACAACCTGGATGTTTTGCTGAAAGAAGAGCCGAAATTGGTTGCAAAAAAGGTGAAAGAACTTGTCATCATGGGGGCTCACAATGGTGACGACCACAATCTGGGATTTCACAATACCGCCGGCGCGGCCCGGAATGTGCTCGAAAATTGGCCGTCGCCGCTGGTCTTTCACCATCTGGGCGGTAATGTTATCACCGGTCTCGGTCTGAAAGACACGCCTGCAGAGAATCCTGTACGGAAGGCTTACTGTAAATACTCAGGTGCCAAATTTCAGGGATTGGCCAGTCATGATCAGATCACGGTTCTGTATGGCGTGCGGGGAGCCTGCAACTATTTTTCAAAGACCAGCAGTGGGACGGGATCTTTACCGAGCGGATTTACCTGGGAAATGAAGACCCGGGGTGATGTGGTTCTGCACTATCTTCTGCCGGTGGAAGCCTACGCCGTTATCATTGAGGATCTGATGCTGGAAGCACCTAAGGAGTAGTGGAAAAACACTTTGAATGTCCTTTTTTCAGGAAGAAAGCGAAACAATATGAAAGTCGATAAATCTCTTTTTAAAATCGTACAACATGTTTTCCTCATTAGCATCCTGCTGTCAACGCTCATGTTTGCCCAGGAACAGCAAGCAATGAAAGTCATCTATGAGACCAACATGTGCGCGACGGTGGATGATGTGGGCGCTCTGGCCGTGATTCACGGGCTTCAGAACCGAGGCGAGACGGAGCTGCTGGCGGTCTGTTTAAACGCAATCGGGGATACTGACGGTGCTGCGGCCATCGACGCCATCAACACCTGGTATGGCCGGGGCAACATTCCCGTGGGCACCTGGAAGGGTCCTTTTCCCGATCCGGATACTTCGAGATATATGCACGTCCTGACCAGCTTTCCTCATGATATCAATAGCAAGAGTGCACCAAGCGCTCTGGAGATTTATCGCAAGGTCTTAGCCAAACAAGCGGATAAATCGGTAACGATCATCAGCACCGGTTATCTCCAAAACCTGGACGAACTCCTGCGCAACGAGCCGGATCTGGTCGCTGCCAAGGTGAAAGAACTGGTGATCATGGGCGCCTACCAGAATGATCCCGAGCATTTCGTTTTGCATGAAACACAAAAAGCAGCCCAAAACGTGATCCAGAATTGGCCGACCCCGCTGGTGTTTCACCTTCTGGGAGAGGGGATTATGACCGGCTCTGGCTTAAAGGACACGCCTGAGGAGAACCCAGTGCGGATGGCCTACTCCCTGCAACTCGGTCCCGATTTCCCTGACAACGCCAGCTGGGATCAGATGACGGTCCTCTATGCCGTGAGGGGCTGCGCCGATTATTTTAAGAAGGTTTATTCCGGCAAGGGAAAGTTAGTGAATGGCTATAAATGGAAACTGAAAAAACGACACGATTCCTATCTGGAAGCGCTCTTGCCAGTGGAATCCTACGCTAATATTATTGAGGAACTGATGCTGGAAGCGCCCAGGTGGAACCCCAAAAAAGTTATCTACGATACGGACATGTGCGCGGACGTTGATGATGTCGGTGCTTTGGCCATGTTGCACGCCATGGCAAATATGCATGAAGTCGAAATCCTGGCGGTCTGTTTTAATGAAGTTCATCCCTATGGAGCGCCTGCCATCGATGCCATCAATACCTGGTACGGACGTGGTGATATCCCCGTTGGTATTTTCCAAGGCGTTCTGGAAAATCCGCACGATTCTCGTTATCTGGAGTTGGTGGCCCAATTCCCTCACGACCTGGAGAGCGCGACTGCGAAGAGTACGCTGGAAGTGTATCAGGAGATTCTGCGCGATCAGCCGGACGGCTCCGTCACCATCATTAGCGTTGGATTTGTCAATAATCTGGCTGAGCTGTTGCAAACCGATCCTGAACTCATCAAAGCAAAGGTTAAGGAATTGGTCCTGATGGCCGGGACAACCGATGGCGGCGGTTTCAATATGAACCAGCATAACTTGAGTTCCGTATCAGAGTATGTTATCAGAGAATGGCCGACGCCGATCGTCTTCACCGATCCCGGTGGCAAAATTTATACCGGGCCCGGTTTGAAAGACGCACCTGTTGAGAATCCCGTGCGGGAGGCCTATTACAAATACTTTAACGACGATTTTAAAAATCGTCCCAGTTGGGACCAGATCACGGTCTTGTACGGAGTGCGCGGATTAGCGGATTATTTCAGTATGGGGACAACGGGGAAGGGACACTTGCAGAACGGTTTTGAGTACCCGATAAAAGCTGGACATCGCACCTTCGTGAAGCCGCTTCTGAGCGATGAGGCGTATGCCGAAATTATCCAGAATTTGATGCTGCGGCCACCGAGTAAATAACAAAAAAATGAGGATATCCAGCTTTTGAAAAAATCGATCGCATATTTCAGTCTTGTTTTAGCAATCCTGGTTCTGAATCAGCTCAGTGCCCAAACCGTCATCGTTAAAGAGCAGAATTCACAAGTTCAATTATGGATCGAAGCCGAAGCGGGAAGCATCCATACGCCCATGATGGTTCACGATACAGAAGCAGCCTCCGGTGGACAGTACATTGAAGTACGCGGCGGCAACAACAATATCAAAAATGCTCCCAGTGACGGTCATACGATTTATCAATTTAGCGTGGAAAAAGCCGGCACATATAAAATCTGGGGCCGGGTAAATATTAATATGCATGACGAAGATGCCTTCTGGGTAAAAATGGATGATGAGAACTGGGTAAAATGGAAGGGCATCGAGGTCGGTTGTAAATGGCATTGGGATGAAGTCCATGATAACCTGAGAAACAATCAGGTGGTGATCTATGACCTTGAGGCCGGCATGCATACGCTCGTGCTCACCTACGGTATGGATCAAACCAGGCTGGACAAATGGTTAGTCACGAATGATCTGGAATATAATCCAACAGAGGCAGGTCCCCGTGCAGAAGCGATTATTAAATCAAGTCCAAAGATGCCGGTCGTAAATAAAACTGTACGTTTTGATGGATCTGCATCCTTTAGTACAGAGGGATCTGTTGTAACTTACAATTGGGATTTTGGAAATGGGGAAAAGGTTACTGGTGTAAGCGTTGAGCATACATTCTCAGCTGCGGGAGAATATCCGGTGAAGCTCGTCATAACCGATGATGCCGGATTAACCTGCAGGGTAACAAAAACGGTGACTGTTTATACGGAAGAACCGGTTGCTCGCTTTAAGTATTATCCAGACCGCACCAAAGCAAATGAAGTAGTAACCTTTGATGCATCAGAATCTTATAATGCGACGGGTAAAATTGTCACTTATACATGGGATTTTGGAGATGGTAGCCGGGGTGAAGGCATTACTGTCGACCATCCATTTGCTGCAGCGGGAGAATACTACACGACACTTACTGTTACGGACAATGGGGGCAAAACAAAAAACGAAACACGTTTAGTGACGGTCATTACAGGCGAACCGAAAAAGATCATCTATGAAACAGATATGTGTCTGGACGCGGATGATGTAGGTGCCCTGGCTATGCTGCATGGCCTGGCTAACAATAGTGAAGTAGATCTGCTGGCTGTTTGCTTTAACGAAGTTCATCCAAGCGGTGCCGCTGCTATCGATGCCATGAATACGTGGTATGGACGGGGTGATATTCCGGTAGGTATCTATAAAAAGAATCTTCCTGACCCGGATTTATCCTTTTATCTGGATGCCCTTACAAAATTTCCACATGATCTTGATCAGGAGAGTGCATTAAGCGCTGTGGAAGTTTACAAAAATGTTTTATCAAAACAACCTGACAAATCTGTAACAATTGTAAGTGTCGGGTTTATCGTTAATCTTTATGATCTCTTAAAGGAAGCTCCGGATTTGATTGAGCACAAAGTTGCTGAACTGGTTATAATGGGTGGTCCCAGAGGCGGCGGTTTTAACCTTGGCCGGCATAATACTTCCTCTTTAACAGAGTATCTTCTCGAACACTGGCCGTCACCGATTGTTTTTAGTGGTGCGGGCACCGGTATTTTTACCGGCGAAGGCCTGGAAAATTCAGCGCTGGAGAATCCCATTCGTGAGGCTTATTATCAATTTTTCAATTCAAACTTCTGTCAACGCCACAGCTGGGATCAAATGGCCGTTTTGTATGGCGTCAGAGGCATCGCCGATTACTTCTCCGAACCCACAGATGTGGATCGCTGGGGATTGGGACCGGGCCGGCGTTTATCGCTTCGTACGCTATTGACGCGAGATGAATATGCCCGGATTATTGAGAACCTGATGATTGCTCCACCCTTTGAATGATGATTGGGAATGGTGAATAGCCAAAAATATGAACAACTGTAAAACATATCAAAAAGCGATACTCAACTGGCTGACGGTTGTTCTCTTGCTGATGCCGGTTCCGATGATTGCCCGGGACCCGCAAGCGAAGAAAATCATCTATGAAACCGACATGTGTCTGAATGTTGATGATGTCGGTGGTCTGGCTGTGCTGCACGCATTAGCGAATAATGGTGAAGCGGAAATACTGGCGGTCTGTTTTAATGAAGTTCATCCCCATGGAGCGCCTGCCATCGATGCCATCAACACCTGGTACGGTCGGGGCGATATTCCGATAGGCGTTTATCGGGGCGATTTTTCTGAACCGGATCAGTCTAGATATCTGGAATACGTCGCTAAGTTTCCGCATGATCTTGAGGCGGCAGATGCACCGGAGGCGCTCAAAGTATACCGGGATGTCCTGGCCCGGCAGGCCGACAGTTCGGTTACCATCATCAGTGTGGGATTTCTGAATAATCTTAACAATCTCTTGTTAGCGGAACCCGATCTGCTTGCCCGCAAGGTTAGCGATCTGGTTATTATGGCCGGTTTGCACAATGATGGGTTCAACCTGGTTCGCCATAATCTGAGTTCCGTCTCCGAGAATGTCATCGAGAACTGGCCGACGCCGATTATCCTCAGCTATGCCGGTGCTTCGATATTCACCGGGGACACCTTGCGCTACGCTTCAGAGGAGAATCCTGTTCGCGAGGCCTACTATCGCTTTTTCTGCAACGATTTTCGCGGTCGCTCCAGCTGGGACGAAATGGCTGTTCTGTATGGTGTCCGCGGCTTGGGTTCATACTTTCACGAAATCAGTGATGGAAGCGGTTCTTTTCCCACGGTTTATGAATGGCAGATGAAACCCGGACATCGTTCATACTTGAAAACAGTTCTTCATGAGAAATCTTATGCCAGGATTATTCAGGAACTGATGCTGGAAACCCCGGCGCGATGAGGCTGTACTTAACTTATAGAAAAGGAAATGTCGATTTTGAAACTGTCTGAATTCCATAAATATCTTATTCTATCATTTGTGATCTTACTGGCCTTCATCCCGTCGATATCGTCGGCCCAAACGGCCAAAAAAATCATCTACGAAACTGATATGTGTGCCGATGTGGACGACGCCGGAGCGCTGGCGATTCTGCACGCCCTGGTGAACATGGGTGAGGCCGAAATTCTGGCGGTCTGTTTTAATGAGGTCCATCCCTATGGAGCGCCCGCAATCGATGCCATGAATACCTGGTATGGCCGGGGCGATATCCCCATTGGCATTTATAAAGGTCATTTAGACAATCCGCACGGTTCGGGTTATCTGGAATATGTGGCGGAATTTCCACACGATCTCGAAACCGCGGATGCCCCCAGTGCGCTGGATGTCTACCGTCAGGTTCTGGCTGAGCAACCGGATAGCTCGGTTACCATCGTCAGTGTGGGCTTTCTGAACAATATTAACGATCTGCTAATCGCTGAGCCGGCTCTGGTCGCTCAGAAAGTTACGGAACTGGTACAGATGGCCGGAGTATATAATGACGGTTTCAACCTGGTGCAGCATAATCTCGTATCTGTCTCTGAAAATGTCATCCGGAACTGGCCGACTCGGCTGATCATCAGCCAGGAAGGCAGCTCGATTTATACGGGTGACAATTATGAGAATGCCGCACCGGAAAATCCATATCGGGAGGCGTTTTACCGCTATTTTGGAAATAAATACCGCAGTCGGTCCAGCTGGGATGAGATGGCTATTCTGTATGGAGTGCGCGGCTTGACCACATATTTTAATGAGCAAACCAGTGGGACCGGGCGACTTAATAATGGCTATACCTGGCAAATGCAAGCTGGCTATCGCACGTATCTGACAAACCGCCATGCAAATTCGACCTATGAAAGGATTATCGAAGAGTTGATGGATCAATTGCCCATCGGCGCCTATTTTACGGTTTCCGCTTATTCCGGATGGCTGCCGTTTTTGGTTGAATTTGATGCATCCATTTCGACTGTTGCAGGAAATCGGTCCGTCCAACAATATCTGTGGGATTTTGGAGACGGGACTTCCGGAGAAGGCAAGACCATTAGCCACGAATATACTGAAACGGGCAAGTTCCCGGTTCGGCTAACCCTCATTGATAGTATCAATGATACCCTGCGGACAACGGAGTCGATTCAGGTCAGCGATCCGATTTTCAGTGCGGCACCCTTTTGGGGCAATGTTCTCAATTATCAGCGCAACCAGGAGGGCCTCTGGTCCACTCAGATGGATTCCAGTGATTTGCGCTACTATTTGAGCAACGATCCGCGTGATACGGGACTGGCGCTTGCCGGGTTCTGTTTTGTCAGGGACAGTATCTACTCGGATTTTGCGCTGCACCTGACGAGCCGGACAGGTGAGGACCTGTCGCTCAACAGTCTTGCTGACTTCTCTATCATATTCGGATACATTGACAAAGAAAACTATAATCAACTATTTCTAAAACATAGTTCTGCCCGGATCGTGAGTGTCAGCAACCGGCAGAGCTTATTTATTGCTGCGACGAGTCGGGATGGGATACCGGATGATCATTATCATGATCTGAGTGTGAATTTGAC
>JADHVS010000188.1 GCA_016783865.1 Bacteroidales bacterium | reverse complement strand
GTAGTAAATACAGTAGCTACCTGTGGGACGTATTCCTTGAGATAAAGCAGTCCTGCCCCGGTCATCCATTCATGGAATTGAGCTACTATCTTCGACCGTGGATTCAGGTTGTGACGGATAAAACTCTGGATCAGGTTCCCGGCAGCATAACCAAAAAGGGCCGGTTCGATGTAATCCCACTGACCCGCCATCGAATCGAGCTTGTATGATTCCCATAGTTCACTGAGGATCTCATCTTTTCTCGACATGAAAGTTGTGAAATCGAGGATGATCGCTATTGGAGTACTGCTGATGTTCCACCTGCCGATCTTTACTCTCAATCCCTCCTGAAGCGCCTTCTGCTTCCAATCTGCAAACAGATTCGGATCTTCTCTGAACTCAGGGTTCTCTTCCGAATCACGCCATACATCGGGACCGATCAGGATATGCCCGTCACCAATATCTTCTCTTATTGATTTAGCTTTGGTTGAGATGACGGTATGAATTCCTCCTACTTTATTGCAAACTTCCCAGCTGACTTCAAACAGGTAGTCAGGGACCAGAAATCTTCTATCCATATTGCGAATCCTCTATTAAATTAGTGTAAGTGATGTCCTATTTACTCTTTTGGGTTTTTGTTGTGGTAGTTTTGGCTTTGTTAGCTGTCTTTTTCGCGGTCGGTCCGGCCGTCGTTTTGGCTTTGACAGCTGGTTTCTTCGCGGCAGTCGGCTTTTTGGCAGTTGTTTTCGCCTTGCTGGTTGCCTCAGTAGCTGAAGAAGGTTTCTTCGCAACCGTTTTCTTTGGAGCAGGCACCCGTTTTCCCGCAGGTTTGCCGGATGGAACAGAAATCATTGAGTTCAGGGTGTTGACCTCCTTTTTGTACCTGGTAATCAAATCTTCCTTTTCCTGTATTATGCGGGTCAGGTTGGCAATTTCTTTATCCTTATCTGTCTCAGGCACAGCATTATGGACCCTTATTGAAAAATCACTTAGAATATTCATGTAGTTAATGAATGCATCATACGGCGACTTAAAAGGATTAAAATAGGCATGGACGGCTCCGTCAGAAAAGAACTTGGTGCACATATAATAGAAATGATCGCTTACCTGAAGGTAATTCCAGTCGTTCCACAGTAACGGATCATCTGCCTTCACAACTTTCCCGGCCAGTTTGTATAGTTTATTGAACGCTTCCTGCTGCATTTCATTCCCCAACCATGCTGTTACATCCCTTTCTTCATCGGCCCAGGATATCGGGTAGGGAACCTGGATAGCCGAAACGGGCTGCAAATTATTTACCACCTCAGAAGGTGTACTGAAAGTGAAATTGGTCTTATTTAGTATTGCACCGGGCAATTCTTCCAGAAACTTAAAGATCCCTGTTTCCGCCCACTGATGTTCGCCGAATGTTTCATAATCCATGAACAGGTTTACCGTCTCCTCTTTTTTATCGATCTGCTTTAGCCACGATGCAAATTTATCAGTGGTTAAGGGGTATTCCGACCAGCCCTTATTAGAAAACCTGAATGCAATATCATCGCTTAGCTTAAAGTTTTTAAGCAATATTTTCAGTTTCGGATTAATGGCATTTGTATAGAGGAAATTAGGGCTCTTCCAACCGAGAATATGCTTGGCACCTTCGGTCAGCATCCCCTGATAGCCCATTTCGGCCACCATGGCTCCGATGTCGTCGGAATAGATAAGCTCCGTATTTCGGAAAACCTTTGGTTTCTGACCGAACAATCTCTCCACCTTTTCAGCATGTTCTCCAACCTGCTTTTTAAATTCCTGTGGATTTTTCAGAGAAGACAAGGAATGGGCATTGGTTTCTGCTAAAAATTCCACTGCACCTGTACCCGCCAGCTTTTGGAAGCTTTCAAGCACATCAGGGGCATACAATTCAAACTGATCCAGCGCCATGCCTGAAATTGAATACGCCACTTTAAATTCATCAGGAAATTTGTTGATCAGCTTTTGGATCACATCATTGGCAGGCAGATAACATTTATCTGCAACTTTTCTAAGGATACTTTCATTGGAATAATCATCGTAATAGTAATGTTCATCCCCGATATCAAAGAAACGGTATCTCTTTAACCTGTATGGTTGATGAACCTGAAAATACAAACAAACTGTTCTCATTATAATGGTTTTAACTGTTGTCTAAACAATTGAATAATATACTTCCCTGACATTCCTGGCCGAGTTTTCCCATTTCATATTCTCCACCTCTTCTTTGCCATGTTTTTTAAAGAACGATGACAACCCTTCGTAATTTAAAATCCCATAAATGGCGTCGGCCATGGCATCGATATCCCAGAAATCAACCTTAATAGCATACTGAAGGATTTCAGAAACACCAGACTGGTGTGAAATGATAACCGGCACATTCGTTTGCATGGCTTCGAGAGGTGAAATCCCGAAAGGTTCAGAGACAGAAGGCATGACATATACATCGGTCAGGGAAAACATCCGGTATACATCTTCCCCTTTTAAAAAGCCTGTAAAATGAAACTTGTCCATTATTTTCAGGGAAGCAGCCCAGTGCATCATTTTCGCCATCATGTCTCCGCTTCCGGCCATAACAAAACGCACATTATCCATCTTCTCCAGAACTCTTCTGCCGACCTCTACAAAATATTCAGGGCCCTTTTGCATTGTAATCCTGCCCAGAAAGGTTACTACCTTCTCATCGAATCCTTTTGAAACATTTATTTTCTCTGTCACTGATACCGGATCAACTGCATTATACACAGTAACTACCTTATCCGGATTGATCCCATATTTTTCTATTACTGTATTCCTGGTCAGGTTACTTACCGTGATGATCCTGTCTGCTGCATGCATTCCTGTTCTCTCAATCTCATAAACAGCAGGATTGACGCTTCCTCCGCTGCGGTCAAAATCGGTCGCATGTACATGGATTACAAGAGGTTTACCAGTGGCCTGTTTCGCAGCAATTCCGGCAGGATAAGTCAGCCAGTCATGAGCATGTATCACATCAAATTCACTTTCCTTTGAGATGAAATGAGCCACATAGGCATAATTGGCAATCTCCTGGTAAAGGTTTTGTCCATATCCTCCGGTAAAATTGAGCTGGCCTGCAAACTGTGTATCTACATACTGTTTGGTTCCTGATTCATCGGCATCGACCAGGTTAAAATACTCTTCAGGATCGGTATAGGGTACTATATGAGAATCGACTTCAACATAGTTTATCTTCTTCAGGAAGCCCTCAATGCTCACTTTTTTCTGTGAAACCTTGATTTGGTTAGCTCCTACCAACCGGATCAAACTCTGGTCTTCATCACCAAAAGCCTTTGGGACGACAAACTGAACATCCAAGTCTTTAAAATGGGATAATCCCTTGGTCAGCCCGTAACAGGCAGTGCCCAGACCTCCGGAAATATGCGGAGGGAATTCCCATCCAAACATTAATACTTTCAATATTTCAAAGTTATATAGCAGTGTTAAACAATTTACTCAAGTCCCTGATCCCTGATCACTGTTCACCGATCACCGATTATCATTTCCCTCATTCTCAGCAGGGCAGCCACACTCCAGGCCTGCGAGATGGCCCCTTTGCCAACATGAGGAGGATCTCCGTCATATATTTCAGATACAGAACCAATGCCGTGAACACTCATTTCCTCCTCGAATCCTTCGTACAATCTTCTAACAGTTGAAACGCCGCTCTGCTTATAAATATCGAGGTAGACTCTGCAAAAATGCTCCAGCAGCCATGGCCAGACGGTACCCTGGTGATAAGCCTGATCACGCTCCTCCTGGTTCCCTTCATACAACCCCTTATATTGAGGATTTTTAGGCGACAGGGTGCGCAAACCTCTTGATGTAAGAAGCTCGCTTTCAACGACGTCCAGAATAGATTTTTTCATGTCACTGCTTAAGGGAGAATACTTCATCGCAGCAGCTATAATCTGATTTGGCCTCACAGACATATCCCGGAAATCGCCCTGTATATAATCTGCCAGGTATCCTTTCTCCTTGTTCCAGAAATGAGCTAAAAAAGAATTACTGATCAGCTCAGGAAGATCTTTCCATTCCTTTACAAACCTGGTATCTTTTGCCTGTTGCGCAAGTTCAAGACTAAATTGGATGGCATTATACCAGAGGGCATTAATCTCGACCGGCATACCAATCCTGGGTGTTACAGGAGTACCATTCACCACTGCATCCATCCAGGTCAGGGCTTTCCCTTCCTGTCCGGCATATACAAGACCATTGTCCTGCATCCCGATGTTGAACAGCGTACCGTGCCTGAATGAACTCAGTATCTCTTTTATATATTTTCCATATTTTTTCCAGATATCGATTTCTTCATCCACCCTGTTAAATTGCTGCAGGGCCCAGATAAACCATAATGGGGCATCAACAGAGTTAAATGCAGGATCTTTATCGGAACCCATATTCGGGAACAAACCATACATCAGCTTCTTCACCATAGTGTCGGCCACAGCAATAAAAGAGTCCTTGTCACCGATTGACAGGGTTAGTCCCGGTAAAGCAATAAAAGTATCCCTTCCCCAGGTTCCAAACCAGGGAAATCCGGCAATCACTTCCGTTTCCCGTTCCTTGCGGACAATAAATTGCTGGGCTGAATTGGCGAGGCTGTTATAGAAATTGGTGCGTGGCAACCTGTTAGACAGACCGGTCGTATATTTTCTTCCGAATGTCTTGGGATTACCTATTTTTGTGCTTGCAGAAAAAACAACCGATTCACCTTTCTTCATGGGTACTTCAAAGTAGCCCGGCACGAACAGGTCTTCCTTATAATCGTAACCCCGCTCCATCTCCTTCATGTATTCTATGTTGTTATACCAATCAGGATTATGAACATATTCCGGTTTTTTCGAAAATTGCATATACAATCCCGGGTACCCTTCATAAAGCCTTGACATGACACCGTTTTCAACATATTTTACCTTTGTATTGACGTAAAGGTTTGACTTGCTTAACGCATGGAAATTGCGGAAGGCAAGGAATGGACTGAAACGGATATGGATTGGAGACTGGCTTTCTTCAAGAGAATATTTTATCAGGATCTGCTGCTCGCGTTCGACCAGAAGAGATCTCTTTATCAGTACAATACTCCCGACCCGATAGGTTGTCCTGGCCACAATATCGGCCTCAAAATTACGGACGTACTTATGTCCTTTCGGAACATAGTTATCGCCTTCATACTTATGGATCCCCAGGTTGAATTCCTTATCCTTCTCGATGATGGTTTCATCGAGTGATGAAAGCAATACATGTTTCTCCCCGTCAAAATTTTCCAGGGGACAAACAAGCAGCCCGTGATATTTTCTGGTATTACAACCTATAATGGTAAATCCTGCATAGGAACCTGCACGGTTTGAGCGAATAATTTCCTTGCTTAAAGAATACTCCAGGTTAATCAGATTATTCTTGTCGAATTGTATATAACTCATGACCCGAAATTTTTCAAAAAAAATAAATTGTTTATTATCTCCTTATAATCAGCGACTTGCAATCCTGAGAGGTATTTCTGCGAAAAGGAGTACAAATATCAAGAAAACCTTTTAATTATTCAAAATATTTAGGCATTGAATCGTTAATTTTGCGTTAATTTTGCGTTAATTTTTACAACTGTGCCGGAACTAAAAATGTTTATCTTCGCACCATGCCTGAAAATATTACATATGAAGGAGTGATCGGACTGGAAGTGCATGTTCAGTTGTCGACCCGGACAAAGGCTTTTTCCCGGGATCCCAACGAGTTTGTGCATGAGCCAAACAGGCATGTCAGCGAGGTATCCCTGGGCCATCCAGGAACCCTGCCCCGGCTGAACGGGAAGGTGATCGAGTATGCTGTTTTATTGGGTCTTGCATGTGGATCCGACATTGCAGAATCTGTCACCTTTTCCAGGAAAAATTATTTCTATACCGACCTCCCTAAAGGTTACCAGATATCCCAGCATGAAAACCCGGTATGTTCCGGGGGCTCGGTTTCTATACCGGTAAAAGACGGCAAAAAAATGATCAGGCTGGTAAGGATCCATATTGAAGAAGATGCAGGCAAAAGCATACATGATCAGGATCCGGCCAACACACTGATCGATCTGAACAGGGCCGGTGTGCCCCTTCTTGAGGTTGTATCTGAACCTGATATCAGGAGCAGTGAGAAGGCCTGCCGCTTCCTTCAGGAAATCAGGAAGCTGGTGAGGTACCTGGAGATCAGTGATGGTAATATGGAGCAGGGCAGCTTGCGTTGTGACGCCAATGTTTCAGTAAAACCGGTGGGGGAAAGCAAGCTCGGAACGCGGGCTGAGATCAAGAACCTCAATTCGTTTTCCAATTTGCGGAAGGCTGTTGATCATGAGATTGAAAGGCAGATCAAAGAGGTGAAAGCAGGAAAAACTATCGTTCAGCAGACCCTTGGTTATGACGAAAGATCAAACCTGACTTTTCCATTACGGGCTAAGGAGGAAGCTGATGATTACAGGTATTTCCCGGAACCCGACCTGGTCCCTTATAAAATATCCGGCAAATTTATTAATACGACAAAAGCATCATTGCCCTCACTACCACATGAATTGAAAGAAAAATTTACAGCTCAGTTTGGCCTGTCTGCATATGATGCAGAGGTGATCACTGAGGATAAAAACCTGGCATTGCTGTTTGAGGACATTACCCGTAATACAACAAATTTTAAGGCTGCTGCCAACTGGATCATTGGTCCTGTGAAAACATGGCTCAATGAACATGCCCGGGATGCTTTGAGTTTCCCGGTATCAGCTGAGAAAATTTCAGGGTTGATAGGTCTTATCGATGAAGGCAAAATCAATTATAGCCTGGCCACTAAAAAGGTATTCCCTTTAATGCTTGAGCATCCTGAAAAAGATCCGGAACAAATAATATCCGGACATGCGCTCGTCCAGGAAAGTGATACTTCGGAAATACTGAATTGGATCAATCAAGCGTTTGATAAATACCCTGATAAGATCAAGGAATATAATCAGGGGAAAAAAGGCCTTATCGGTTTGTTCATGGGCGAGGTAATGAGGCTATCGCAGGGAAAATCAGATCCTGAGGTGACCCGGGACCTGATCAATAAGGAATTGAATAAAAGAAAGGAAAAATAAAATTACATGAAAGCTGTACGTTCTTTCACCTTTTTATGGATTATCATTTTAGTCATACTTTTTGGCTGTGACTCCTCAAAAACAAATTTTAAAGTTTCCGGACGATTTGAAGGAAATGAAGGTACTCCTGTAACACTGATCCGGCTTGGTGCCACTGCCAACATTACCATTGACTCAACCTTTATTGATTCTAACGGGGAATTTGAGCTTGAGGGACTTACCGGAATGATGGAATTTTTCTCGCTACATACGCTTGATGATGAGTACATTACACTATTGATCGAGCCGAGGGATAATATTTATCTCACGGGAAAAGTTTCCAGTCTCGAAACGACATATATGGTCGAGGGATCGGCTCACTCTAAGAAAATCCAGGAGCTCACCAGAAGCCTCAGCAATACGATACGTGTGGTTACACAGCTGGGCAAAACCTTTAACGACAGTGTGCACAGTCCGAATTTCCTTAAGATAAAGTCGGAACTCGACCAAACATACAATGAAGTGGTTGAACGGCAAAGGGAGTTCACCTTTGATTTTATCCGGCAAAACCTGAACTCTATGGCCAGCCTGATGGCGCTTTATCAGCAGATCGGTCCAAGGCATTCCTTGCTTGACCCGGTGGCAGATTACAGGTATTTCTCTATGGTAGATTCCTCTTTGAGTATCCTTTATCCGGAATCCGAATCGGTACAGAACCTGCACAGACAGGTGGTAGAAATTGGAGAACAGAAGCGTATTGAAAATTTAGCACTTGAAAGAATTGGACCAGGGAAACCTGCACCTGGGATTGTTTTGCCCGGACCGGAAGGAGATACAATCACATTGTCATCTTTGCAGGGACAATATGTGTTGCTGGATTTCTGGGCATCCTGGTGTCCGCCCTGCAGGCAGGAAAACCCAAACCTGGTGAAGGCGTACAAAAAATATCATGAACTGGGACTGGAGATTTTCCAGGTATCTTTAGATCGCTCAAAAGAGGCCTGGATAAAAGCTATTAAAGAGGATAACTTATCGTGGGTTCATGCAAGCGACCTGTTGATGTGGAACTCAGTGGTGGTTCCGGTTTATAATATCCAGGGCATTCCAATGAATTTTTTGTTAGACAAGCAGGGACATATTATTGAGATAAATTTAAGGGGGGAAAGATTACAAGATAGATTAGAGATAATATTTAGTAAAGATTAAAACAGTTATGAGTTACGGGTTACTGGTTACGAGGTGATGGATTCATGGAATAAATTAAATTAATTGACTCTCCTCGCAGCTTACTGCGAGGAAACGAGTTCCTGAGTTCGGCGGAGCCAAACAAACCTGTGAGTTCGGCGGAGCCAAACAAACCTGTGAGTTCGGCGGAGCCAAACAAACCTGTGAGTTCGGCGGAGCCAAACAAACCTGTGAGTTCGGCGGAG
>JADHVS010000187.1 GCA_016783865.1 Bacteroidales bacterium | reverse complement strand
GGCCGGGATATGTTTTCTTCATGCACCCCTGTTCAATCCGGCAATGAAGAATGTGGCCCCTGTCCGGAAAGACCTGGGCGTCAAAACTTTTTTCAACATGCTTGGTCCCATGGTGAATCCAAGCCGGCCCTCCAAACAGATGATTGGTGTATACAGTCTTGAACTGGCCAGGATCTATACTTACCTCTATCAAAACACTGATAAGGATTTTGTAATTGTACACAGCCTGGATGGGTATGATGAGATCTCATTGACGGGCGATTTTAAGATACTGACCAGGGATATGGAAAAGATCATGCAGCCTGATGAGCTGGGGCTGCAGCAATACAATCCCGGGGAATTGTCGGGTGGAGTTTCCGTTGCGGATGCTGCAAAGATATTTAAGTCTGTCCTGGAAGGAAAGGGTACTCAGGCACAGAATGAGGTGGTTATAGCCAATGCAGGACTTGGGCTGAAGGCATATTATCCGGAGAAAAACATTCTTGAATGTGTGGGTCTGGCCCGTGAATCACTGGAAAGCGGAAAGGCGAATAGTGCATTGAATACATTAATTGATACGAATAAATGAACATCCTGGATAAAATAGTCGGGGAGAAGCGGAAAGAGGTGGATAGCATGAAGCGCATCAAACCGGTTGAGGAGCTGGTTAATCAGGCATTGTTCGGCAGACAATCCATCTCATTAAAAGAAAGATTGTCAGATTCAGATCCATGTGGAATTATCGCTGAATTCAAGAGGAAGTCCCCATCCAAAGGGATCATCAATGAGTCGGTTACAGTGGAAGATGTTGTAAGCGGCTATGTGACAGCCGGAGCTGCCGGGATATCTGTGTTAACTGATTCAACTTTTTTTGGGGGCAGCCTGGATGATCTGAAAAGGGCACGTGTTTCAAGTCAGGATATCCCCATCCTGAGAAAAGATTTTATTATTGATGAGTACCAGGTTGTTGAAGCAAAGGCATACGGAGCCGATGTTATTTTGTTGATTGCAGAGGTGCTGACATCTGAAGAGGTATGCTGTTTAGCAAGGGTGGCGAGGGATCACAACCTGGAAGTGATCCTCGAGATGCATCATCAATGCCAGCTTCATAAAATATGTGATGAGGTAGATATCGTGGGAATAAATAACCGTAACCTCGAAGATTTTTCCGTCGATATTGATACATCGCTGAAGATTTCAGACAAAATTCCGCGGGACAAAATAAAAATTTCTGAGAGCGGTTTGGATACTCCCGGGGACATTTTCAAATTAATCGATTCAGGATTTAAAGGCTTTCTGATTGGGGAGTTTTTCATGAAACATCCACAGCCTCATCAGGCATGCCTGGATTTATTAAACACAATAAAGAACAATGCCAGCTAAACTTAAAATAAAGGTTTGCGGAATGAGGGAGCCGGGTAATATACAGGATCTGATTGTATATGAGCCTGATTATATTGGATTTATTTTTTATCCCGGATCGAAAAGGTATGTTCAGAATCCCGATCCGGAAGTAATAAGAAAAATCCCTCCTGGCATTGGTAAGGTGGGAGTATACGTTAATGAAACCACAGAGAAAATCAAACGGATGGTTGCTGATCTTAAGCTGGACCTGGTTCAACTGCACGGAGATGAAACGCCGGAGGATTGTATGAACCTGAGGGATTCAGGAATCCCTGTCATGAAGGCTTTCAGGATCTCAAATTCAATTGATGAAAAGAAAATGAGAGATTATGAGGATTCGTGTGAATATTTTTTATTTGATACCAGCGGCTCAGGATTCGGGGGTACAGGGGAACAATTTGAATGGGGGGCTTTGGATGGCTACCGGTTATCAATGCCATTTTTTCTTAGTGGCGGAATAGGACCGGAAGATCTACAAGCAATTTTAAACCTCGAACGGCCGGGCATGGCTGGAATTGATATCAACAGCAGGTTTGAAATTGAACCGGGTCTGAAAGATATGAGTAAAGTGAGCGATTTCATTCAATCAATCAGGAGGAAACAACAATGATTCATCCCGACAGCAGAGGATATTATGGTGAATTTGGAGGGGCATTTATTCCGGAAATGCTATATCCGAATATAAAAGAATTAAGGGAGAACTATTTGGAAATACTGGAAGATAAGGAGTTTGTTAAAGAATATAAGGATCTGCTTAAAAACTACTGTGGACGGCCAACTCCATTGTATCATGCTGTTAATTTGTCGAAGCTTTACGGTACAGCAATATACCTCAAGCGGGAAGACCTGAATCATACCGGTGCTCATAAGATTAACAACACGGTCGGTCAGATTTTGATGGCCCGGCGATTGAGCAAAAACAGGATCATCGCTGAAACAGGGGCAGGACAGCATGGTGTTGCTACGGCAACAGTTTGTGCACTGCTCAATATGGAATGTATTGTTTATATGGGAGAGTTGGATGTCGAAAGACAGCAACCTAATGTATTGAAAATGAAAATGTTGGGAGCTAAGGTTGTGCCGGTCAGCAGCGGGAACATGACCTTAAAGGATGCCACCAATGAAGCCATTCGCGACTGGATCAACCATCCCGTGGATACACATTATATTATCGGATCAGTGGTTGGACCTCATCCATACCCCGACCTGGTAGCCCGGTTACAATCGGTAATCAGTGAAGAAATGAAATGGCAACTGGAAGAGAAGCATGGAAATCCTGATCCGGACCATATTGTGGCTTGTGTGGGAGGGGGCAGTAATGCCATAGGAGCATTTTATCACTATATCGGGAATGAGAACGTTGGATTAATTGGTGTGGAAGCAGCGGGACGAGGTCTGGATACAGGTGAAACGGCAGCAACTTTATCGGTTGGGAGCCCGGGCATAATACACGGTAGCAGGACCATGCTGATGCAGGATGATGACGGTCAGATTACCGAGCCTTATTCTGTTTCAGCCGGACTCGATTATCCGGGTGTTGGTCCGATACACAGCTTCCTGAAAGATTCCGGACGGGTACGGTATCTATCCGTGACCGATCAACAGGCCCTGGATGCGGCATTTTTACTTACACAGAGGGAAGGGATCATCCCGGCTCTTGAAACGGCTCATGCTCTGGCAGCGCTGGAACTGGAAAAGTTCAGATCTGATGATATTGTTGTTATTTGCCTGTCGGGGAGAGGGGATAAGGACCTGGAAACATATTTTAAATCATTTACCGATGAACAGGATTGATCAACTTTTTAGAGAGAAAACAGGAGAGATTTTATCTGTCTATTTTACAGCAGGTTATCCTGAACTGGATGATACTTCAACTATTATCCGGGAGATTGAGAAAAGCGGGGGAGACCTGGTTGAGGTCGGCATGCCGTTTTCTGATCCGCTCGCCGATGGACCAGTATTACAGGAGTCCAACAAGATTGCCCTGGAGAATGGGATGTCCTTGAAAAAGCTGTTTGATCAGTTGAATGGAATCAGGGATAAGGTCACCATGCCAATTATTCTGATGGGTTACCTCAACCCGGTTCTGCAGTACGGTCTGGAAAAGTTCTGTAAGGATTGTACCCGGACTGGTATAGATGGCGTGATTCTTCCCGATCTGCCTCTCGATGTATATATTGAATCTTTCCAGGGGGTATTTGAAAAATATGGAATTCACGTCGTTTTTCTTGTCACACCTCAGACATCGGTTGAACGTATAAGGGCCATTGAAAGTGCTTCAAAAGGATTTTTATACCTGGTCACTGCTTCCTCCACAACAGGAATAAGGGGTGGGATATCAGAAGAGCAAATTGAATATTTCAAAAGGATTAAAGGCCTCAACCTCAGGCTGCCCTGCCTCGCCGGCTTTGGCATCTCCTCCCACGAAACCTTCAAAACCGTCTGCCGGCATACGCACGGCGCCATTATCGGAAGTGCCTTTGTAAAACATTTAGGGAAAGGCGGAGACCTGAAGCAAAATATTCGTTCTTTTATTGAGGGAATAAAAACGCCACTACGCAAAAACAGCTTATTTTTCTATACGCCATTTTGGCTAGGTGGCTTTTTTTATTCCCTATAAAAGAACTATTGCTAAGGTCTACTCTTTTTGCCTTTAAGTGTTATTTCCTTCGTTTCTCCATTAACAGAAATGGTGGCTTTGTCATCGCATTCCCCGGCACCATAATCAAGCACAATCTCAGTCTTGCTGTTTTCATCAATTTCAATTCCATCAGCATTTGCTGTGACATCATAGTTAACTATTTCAACCATTCCTGAAGTGATCCACATGCATGCAGTTTTTACCACCAGGGGATCGATGATTGTCCTGGTATAGGATTTGCCGAAACGGTTAATACCGGTGGCTTCACCCTCGATAAGGTAAATATCATCCCATCTGAAGCGGGGGGTTAGTTCACCTTCAATCCAGGTACGTGTACGGGTAAAGTTCCTGGTGATTTCCTGCCCTTCCGGAGTGGTTACTTTTCCACCGGTTAAAACAATACTGAAGTACATGTTTTCATCTTCATTCCTTCCTTCATTTGTGGTCGTTTTGGTCCCTTCGATCAGGAAATCATTCACGGAGAAATTTTCAAAGGTGACTGTCCTGGTGCTCCCCTCCCTTCGGAAACGGTCGGTAACCACAGTGATGATTTTTCCTTTTCTGATGGTACTGAACGGACCGGTACAACCCTCTGTTCCAAAATCAATGGTAACTGTTTTGGGCCAGAAAACGGAATCGTTATGGTCAACATAAACAATTGGACAGGTATCCTCGACAGATTTAAGTCCGCCCGGATTTTTCCAGGTAAATTCAAGCTGTTCCAGCACCATATCCACTTCGCTGAAGGCCTGGTCGAAAAGAATGGCCACAGCATCATCATCGTCAGCTGATGTTATATCCTGACTTGTGATCATTTCCTTGTCGTCAGTACATGAGGTGAGTATCATGGTAACTGGGACAATTAACGTAAGAGCTGTAAGTACTATATTTTTCATCATTGGATAAAATATTTTGGGTTAATACACAAATTAGATTGTCACCGGTTGAAAAGGTTTAATCATAAAAAATTATTCATCTTTGCATCCTCCGGGAATCTATCGAAGTTTATTGTCGAATGAATATAAAAAATCCATTCTGGATCTATGGCAGCCTGGTAGTAGCCATGATTTTCTGGAGCCTGACCTTCATCTGGTTCAAGATTGCCAACCAGGTTTATCCCCCTTTCACCATTGTATTTCTCAGGCTGGTTATTTCCACCCTTGTTTTATTATTGATAAGCTGGTTTGCAGGATTTCTTCAAAAGGTGAAGAGGAAAGATTATAAATGGATTTTATTGATGTCGATGTTTAATCCCTTTTTTTATTTCATTGGGGAAAGCCTGGGACTAACCATGATCAGTTCAACCCTGGCAGCTGTTATCATTGCCACCATTCCCTTATTGGTTCCGTTAGGTGCTTATTTTATCCTGAATGAGCGACTGAATATCATTAATATCATTGGAATGATCATTTCATTCACTGGTGTTCTTATAGTTTTGGTAAAACCCGGTTTTTCTCTGGCTGCCAATCCTGTCGGGATAGGCCTGATGTTTATGGCTGTAATCTTCGCTGTAGGATATACTTTGCTCGTAAAGAAGTTGATTTTCAGGTATAATGCTTACAGCCTTACATTTTATCAGAATTTGATCGGGATATTTTTATTCATGCCGCTGGTGATGATATTCGAATGGAATGTTTTTTTAGAGGCAGATCATGAGGTCAGGGCTATCATGTCATTGATCTATCTTGCATTGTTTGGATCTACTGCAGCCTTTATTCTTTATAACTATGGAATAAAACAACTGGGCGCTTCCAAAGCCAATATATTCACTAATATCATCCCGGTGCTCACGGCTGTGTTTGCCTACTTTGTCCTGAGAGAGGAGATGAACTGGCAGAAAGTAACAGGAATAGCCATAGTACTTGCCGGACTATTACTCTCTCAACTGAGAAAAACAAACCGCACCCCGCACCTCACACCCACACCACCTCGCAACTAAAATATTTATTCATTTTCTACGTTTTTTCAATTAAGTTTGCTGTAACACCATTCCCATGAGATTCTTTATAGGTTTATTATTGTTCTCCTGCCTGGCTCTTTCAGGTTATTCCCAACTGGGCGGAAGCTATACTTATTCATTTCTCGACCTGACCAATTCTGCCAGGGTAGCTTCGCTTGGAGGCAAGACAAATGCCATTTGGGACGATGACCTGAACCTGCCTTTTCAAAATCCTGCGTTGCTGAACAGCGAAATGAAGAACCACCTGGTACTAAACTATGTGAATTACTTTACCGACATCAATTATGGTTATGTTTCCTACGCTAATACCATCGATAAAGTGGGTAATGTAGCGGCAGGATTACATTTCATTAATTATGGTGAATTCATTGCAGCCGATCACCTGGGCAATAAAACAGGGACATTTACAGCATCAGAATATGCCCTGAACCTGATCTGGTCGAAATCCTATGATAGCCTTTTCCATTTCGGGATCAACGTCAAACCTGTTTATTCCTCCATGGAGAGATACAGGTCATTCGGTATTGTGGCCGATATTGGCCTTACCTATACTGGCAGGGAGAAACTGTTTGTGGCTTCCATCGTAATGAGAAATATTGGTTACCAGATCAAGCCTTATCATGACCAGAACCGGGAACCAATGCCCTTTGAGATACAGATGGGGATGTCTCAAAAACTGAAACATGCGCCTTTCAGGTTCTCTGCCGTGTTTCATAACCTTCAGCAATTTGATCTGACATATAAAACCGAACAATCCACCTCAGATTTTGATCCGCTAACCGGGGAACCGATTGAAGAAAATAAGATCGAGAAATTTGCCGACCAGATGATGAGACATGTGATTTTTGGTGTCGAATTCATTCCTGTTGAAAACTTTTATATCAGAGCCGGCTATAATTACCAGCGCAGGATGGAACTCAAGCTTGATACGCGGACAGCCATGGTGGGATTTTCCTGGGGATTTGGGCTGAAGATCTACAAATTCCATCTGAGCTATGGCAGAGCCAGTTATCACCTTGCCGGAGCTTCCAATCATTTCTCACTGAGTACTAATCTTTCATCCTTTTATACCCGCAGGTAGCGGGCCAAAAGATTCATCTGCATAATGAAACCTGAACATATAATCATTGCCATCGATGGTCATTCCTCCAGTGGTAAAAGTACCTTTGCTAAAGCCATTGCCAGGGAATATGGACTTACCTATATCGACAGTGGTGCTATGTACAGGGCGGTCACCCTTTATTGCCTTCAAAACGATTTGATACAGGAAAATAAAATAGATGAACACACTCTGGAGAAATACCTGCCGGATATCCGGATTACCTTTCAATCAAATCCCCATACTGGTGAAAACGAGACTTATCTGAATGATGTAAATGTTGAGAGGGAAATCCGGGGATTTGAGGTTTCAAACATGGTAAGTCCTGTAAGTAAAATTGGATTCGTCCGGCATGCAATGGTCGCCCTGCAACGTAAAATGTCTGAAAATAAAGGTGTTGTAATGGATGGCAGGGATATCGGATCGGTTGTATTTCCCAATGCCGACATCAAAATTTTCTTATCGGCAAATCATGACATCCGGGTTAAAAGAAGACACGATGAGTTAATGGGGAAAGGGATGGACATAAAGATAGAAGATGTGCAATACAATATAAAAGACAGGGATCACCAGGATTCAACCAGGGATATCAGTCCGTTGATCAAACCTGGTGACGCCATCATACTCGATAATACAGACATGACGGTGGAGGAGCAAATGATATGGTTTAAAGAAATTTTAAAGCAGAAATATGATAAATATCCACATTGATGACACGGCTGGATTTTGCTCCGGGGTAATCCGTGCTATAGCAATGGCTGAGGATGTGCTGGAGCAGTCCGGAAAGCTTTATTGCCTGGGCAATATTGTACATAATCCGTTCGAACTGGCAAGGCTCCAGAAAAAAGGACTGGAGATAATAGATTATGAGAGATACCGCACCTTAAAAAACACATCTGTTTTAATCCGTGCACATGGAGAACCTCCTCATGTGTTTAACACTGCCCTTGAAAATAATCTTGAGTTACTTAATGCGACCTGCCCCATCGTATCCCGGCTTCAGGATAAAGTAACAGAGGCATTAAGTAAGGCTGCTGAGGTAGATGGAACCATCATTATCTTTGGCAGAAAGGAGCATCCTGAAGTAGTTGCCCTCACAGGAATAGCCGGAGGCAAGGTAGAAGTGATAAGGAACATCAATGAGTTGAAAGACATATCCCTGGATGTCCCTGTTTTTCTATTTGCTCAGACCACAGTGAACACGGATGAATATAAGCAACTGGAGGAAAAGATCAGGCTCCGTATTCTTGATTCCGGTGGTGATCCTGAATCCATGCTCCATAAGCATTACACTATTTGTGGTGAAGTGGCTTGTAGACTGCCTGATATTCAGCATTTTGCACAACATCATGACCTGGTTTTGTTTGTTAGCGGGAAGGAAAGTAATAATGGACAAATGTTATTTAAGGCCTGCAAAGCAACCAATCCCA
>JADHVS010000186.1 GCA_016783865.1 Bacteroidales bacterium | reverse complement strand
TGGCTCCGCCGAACTCACAGGTTTGTTTGGCTCCGCCGAACTCACAGGTTTGTTTGGCTCCGCCGAACTCACAGGTTTGTTTGGCTCCGCCGAACTCACAGGTTTGTTTGGCTCCGCCGAACTCAGGAACTCGTTTCCTAGCCACTTGCGGCGAGGAGCTTCAATTCGGAATGACTTAATTTACTAAAATGAAACCTGGATTGGATTTGACCTCCGCTTAGCATCAAATTCCAATAATTTCAGGAATTCATCCAATTCTGTAAACTTACTATCCTGATCCTCCCAACCGGTAAGGAAATGGAATGTAACCATTTGATCTGGTTCCATTCTTATTTTCCCGTAACAGGTTTGGGTAATTCCATCACCTGACTCAGGAGCTTCACCATGGCCCTGATAGAGTTCCGCCGGGATAAGCAATCCCATACCCAGATACTTGTCAAGCTCAGCCTGAGGTCCATGTGTGGCGAGTGAAACATAGTCTTCAAATTCATTGACAAACAATGTATCTGTATGCATGTTCACAAGCCCTGATATTAAGGTTCCTTCCTTATCTTTTATAACCACTGTATTATCATAGCCATAACTACCGGCCCAAATGGTTACATAGTGGACAATATTGAATAACTGATCACCGCATACCCAATCATTGAATGTAAATTTAAATACAGAACGGACAGGCCCTTCAGTAACGATTTTAAAGGTGCCGGTTCCGGAATCTCCAATCCGGAACAATTCCCCATCCTTAAACATCCCAATGGACCCCGCTCCCAGAGATGTCCCGACTTTCAGTACATCCATCCCCCACGACTGCATGCTATGGTAATCTTCATTGATCCCGCAACTGTCCAGCACCATTTCTGAGGTTTTCTTACCGAAAATATCCATGCCATTTCGTTGATCGAAATAGTTCCTGAATCCCACTATATCATTTTCCCAACCTGGCCCTTCCATCTGAAAATTCTTCTGGGTTATTGTATTAAGAGGTGTCTGTAATCGTTCACCTGTTTCATATTCCTCATTGGGCGGTTCATAATTGGCAAACCGGATATTGGTTCTGAATAGAAATTCAGGTTTTTCTTCAATAACAGTTATTGAGAGAGAAACAGTTTGATTTGCGTGGAAACTGTATACCATCGCTACCTTGTCCCACTTACCATCTCCATCCAGGTCATCCAACTGGTTGGGCACATTATTACCGTCCTGATCTGTTGCAAGGATAAACTGGCCGGGTGATAAATCCCCGGTGATCTGCTCAAGTTGATCCCTCTCTAAGAGCACCGGTTCGTCAGGACGATCAAGATCAATGGGATTAACCAGTGTTACCAGTTTTTCCTGGGTACAGCCTGCCAGCACAAATAGGGCTGCAATGAAAATCAATATTTTTTTCATCGATTTATAATTTAAGTCCCGAAGGACAATGTAATTACTCTTCGTTGTACGGTTTGCCAATAGTGGCCAGGATACCACCATCCACATATACTATATGTCCATTAACAAAATCGGATGCAGCCGAAGCCAGGAATATGGCTGCCCCTTTCAGATCGTCAGGATCACCCCATTTGGCAGCCGGTGTCCGGTTAATTATAAATTCATTAAACGGATGGCCTTCCGTCCTGATGGGTGCTGTCTGTTCGGTGGCGAAATAACCGGGTCCGATTCCATTGATCTGGATATTATATTTTGCCCATTCCGTAGCCATATTTCGGGTCAGCATTTTTAAACCACCCTTAGCTGCCGCATAGGCTGCCACACCGTTCCTTCCCAACTCACTCATCATGGAGCACATGTTGATGATCTTTCCCGATTTCCTTGATTTCATAAATTTCCCAACAGCATATTTCGACATAATAAAAGGACCTACCAGGTCGATATCTATGACTTCCCTGAACTCTTCAACGGTGATATCAAGCATCGGGATCCTTTTAATGATGCCGGCATTGTTTACCAGGATATCAAGGGGGCCTGCCTCCTTCCCTATTTTATCCAGGTATTCCTTTACCTGCTCCTCTCTGGTCACATCAAACAGGTAGGGGTGGACATCGATTCCATTCGACTTGTATTGCTCAACTGCCTTAGTCAGTTTATCTTCGAAAATATCATTAATCACAATGGTTGCTCCTGCTTCGGCAAGACCAGTGGCAATGGCCATACCAAGGCCGTGAGTGCCGCCCGTAACGAGGGCGACTTTTCCTGAAAGATCAAATAATTTATGAGACATAACTTTGAATATATATGAGAATAAAGAATCCAGAAGTCAGAAGTCAGAAGGGGAGTGAGTAAGGGGTGTTGGGTAGTATATTTACGAATCCTCTATAACAGGCCACACCCATGCTCTTTCCCCACTTCCCTCGGATCACTGATCACTGCAAATCCGCGGGATTTGCCCAATCCATATCGCCATAATCCAGGTTTTCGCCGGCCATACCCCAGATAAAGGAATAATTAAATGTACCTGCAGCCGAATGAATAGACCAGGGACCGGATATGACTGCTTCTTCATTTTTCAGCCAGATGTGCCTGGTTTCATCTGGTTCACCCAGAAAATGACAGATCACCTGGTCTTTCGGCAGATCGAAATAAAAATAGGCTTCCATCCTCCTTGAATGCACATGGGGTGGCATAGTATTCCAAACACTACCGGTTTGCAGGTCGGTAATTCCCATCTGAACCTGACAGGTTTCGATCACTCCATTTACCAACAGCTTATTGATCTTCCTTGCATTTGACGACTCAAGAGAGCCCAGCTCGGCTACCTCAGCATCAGCAAGACCAACCTTTTTAACCGGAAAGGTTTTATGGGCCGTGGCAGAATTCAGATAGAAATGCGCAGGATCGGCCGAATCAACAGATTTAAAAATTACCTTCTTATTCCCTCTTCCAATATAAAGACCCTCTTTCTTTTCCATGTCGATCACATCCCCATCCACATCAACCTGCCCTTTACCTCCTACATTGATTATCCCTATCTCCCTTCTTTCAAGAAAGAATTCTGCTCTTAATGGATCTATCGTCTCCAACTCAAGGCCTCCCTTCAAAGGCACAGCACCTCCAACAATGAACCGGTCATAATGTGAATATACCAGGTTAATATTGCCGGGCTCCATAATATTTGCAAAGAGGAACTCCTGCCTGATTTTCCTTGTATCATATTGCTTGAAATCTTCAGGATGGTGAGCATATCGAACTTCGTACTTCATAATTGAGTGATTTAGTATTTATAGAAGTGACTATTACTTCCTATCTAAAAATAGTTCTTCAGAAATTGAAATAAAAGAATTATTTTACAAAGTTATAATTCATACAACAATTCTTATGAAATTTGGCCACTTTGATGATGTCAATAAGGAGTATGTGATCACTACCCCGAAGACTCCTTATCCCTGGATCAATTTCCTTGGGAGCAAAGATTTTTTTTCAATCCTTTCCAATACCGGGGGAGGTTACAGTTTTTATAAAGACGCCAGGTTAAGGAGAATAACCCGCTACCGATATAACAATATACCTTTGGATACTGGAGGCAAATATTTCTATATCAACGACAATAATACCATTTGGTCGCCCGGCTGGAAACCGGTACAGGCTGAACTGGATGAATATACCTGCAGGCACGGGCTGGGGTATTCTAAAATATCTTCCTCATTAAATCAACTTCAATCTGAAGTATTATATTTTGTCCCGGTAGATTTCAATTGTGAAATCCAGCAGGTTACCTTTACAAATAACAGTAATAAGGCAAAAACCTTCAGTCTTTTCTCGTTTGCGGAGTGGTGCTTCTGGAATGCGCTCGATGACATGAGCAATTTCCAGCGTAATTTTTCAACCGGTGAGGTTGAGATCGATGGGTCTGCCATCTATCATAAGACCGAGTACAGGGAAAGGCGCGAACATTTTGCATTCTATTGGGTTAATCACGAGTTAGACGGTTATGATACTGACCGGGAGACTTTTCTCGGACTCAATAATGGACTTAACAATCCGGAAACAGTTTTTAATAACCAACCAAAAAACTCTGTAGCCCATGGTTGGTCGCCGATTGCCTCTCACCACATTAAAATTACCCTTAAGCCAGGAGAACAAAAGCGGCTCATTTTTATCCTGGGTTATATTGAAAATGATCCCGGGAATAAATGGGAATCCAAAGGGATAATTCGCAAAGACCAGGCAAAAAGAATGATAGAGATGCTTGGTAATGAAGAAAATGTGGAGGCCAGTTTCAATAAGCTGAAGGACTACTGGGCAAATTTGCTTTCTCACTACCAGGTAAAATCTCAAGATGAAAAACTCGACCGGATGGTGAATATCTGGAATCAATACCAGTGTACCGTAACTTATCACATGTCGAGAAGCGCTTCATATTTTGAATCGGGAATTGGAAGAGGCATTGGCTTCAGAGATTCGAACCAGGATCTGTTAGGCTATGTCCATATGATGCCCGATACGGCTCGTCAGCGCATCCTTGATCTTGCTGCTACGCAGTTTGAAGATGGTGGCGCCTATCATCAATATCAACCATTAACTAAAAAAGGGAATTCAGATGTTGGAGGTGATTTCAATGATGACCCCCTGTGGCTTATCCAGGCAGCCTCAACCTATGTTAAAGAAACCGGTGATATCGATATTCTGAATGAAATGGTTCCCTTCGACAATAATCCTAAAAATAAGGCAACATTATTTGAGCACCTCACCAAATCATTTGATCATGTCGTAAACAACCTCGGAGAACACCAGTTGCCACTGATTGGTCGTGCCGACTGGAATGATTGTCTTAATCTGAACTGTTTTTCAACCAATCCGGATGAATCATTCCAGACCACAGAAAACAGGGAAGGTGGTCGCGCCGAATCGGTCATGATTGCCGGAATGTTTGTTCTATATGGAAAGGAATATGCCAAACTTTGCAGGAAAACCGGCCGTCCCGATGAAGCACATCGGGCTGAAGATCACATTAAAAACATGATCAAATCAATTGATGATCATGGATGGGATGGAGAATGGTTTGTGAGGGCATATGACCATTTTGGCAGAAAAATCGGATCGAAAAAAAATGAAGAAGGCAAAATCTTTATCGAATCCCAGGGATTTTGTGTAATGGCAGGTATGGGAATTGAAGATGGAAGGGCTAAAACTGCTCTCGACTCAGTCAGAAAATATCTCGATTGTGATTATGGAATAGTCCTCACTAATCCAGCCTTTTCTGAGTACCATGTCCATATGGGTGAGATTACATCTTATCCTCCGGGTTATAAAGAAAATGCCGGCATCTTCTGCCATAATAATCCCTGGATCATGATTGCCGAAACAATGCTAGGAAACGGACAGCAGGCCTTTGATTATTACAGCAAGATTGCCCCTGCATACCTTGAAGAAATCAGCGATCTCCACAAGACCGAACCATATGTCTATTCACAAATGATAGCAGGTAAGGATGCCGTTAAACCGGGAGAGGCAAAGAACTCCTGGCTCACGGGTACAGCTGCCTGGAACTTTTATGCCATCAGCTATTACATCCTAGGCATCCAGCCGGATTATGATTCCCTTATTATTGATCCATGCATACCACCCAGGTGGGATAACATACAGATTACCAGAAAATTCAGAAACAAGCTATTCCGTATAACCATTAAAAATCCATCCCGGGTATCTAAAGGGGTTCTGCAAATGAACGTGAACGGACGGCAGTTTTCAGGAAATGTGATCAAATGCGATCTGTTCGAGGATGTAAATGATGTTGATGTTATCTTGGGATAACATCAACGTGAATCGTGAGTCGAGGGTGAGAGAGTGGGTGAAGGGTGTGATCCGCTACGAAGGACTTAGTAAATACATTACATTTTTCTCAGAATGGGTATCTAAAGATTCAGATGATCCACGTCCCAGGATGCTTTATGATCATTCTGTCGATCCGGATGAAAACTTTAATATTTCTGAAAGCCATGATTATGCTGAGATAGTGACCGGTCTTACCTTTCAATTAAGGGAATTAACGGAAGGTGGCAATGACTAGTGAATCTATTATACCTCAAATATGTCTACTCCTTCAAAACATATAAAATTTCTTATATCTTAGCAGCCTGATCACTAAACCAAACAAAATATCAAATGACCAACCAATCAAGTTCATCGGAATCCCCGGGCATGAAGGCATTCAACGATGCCAGTGAAAGAATTGGAAAATACAGGTGGACCATCTGTGCACTTGTCTTTTTTGCCACTACAGTTAACTATCTCGACCGACAGGTAATTGGCATCCTTGCCCCGATGCTTAAAGAGGATCTTGGTATTGGTGAAGCAGATTATGGGTACATCGTCATGGCTTTTCAGGCCGCCTATGCAGTAGGGATGATTATTGCGGGACGAGTTATTGACAAACTCGGTACAAAAATAGGATATGCCCTCGCATTCGTTGGCTGGAGCCTTGCTGCCATAGGGCATGCATTTGCAAAAGGAGCTTTTGGATTCGGAGTGGCACGTGCCTTCCTGGGAGTCACAGAAGCAGGCAACTTTCCGGCTGCCATTAAAACCATTGCAGAGTGGTTTCCTAAAAGAGAAAGGGCATTCGCTACCGGTATTTTTAATTCAGGGACAAATGTAGGTGCTATCGTTGCCCCTATCGTGGTTCCGTGGCTGGCTTCAAAATGGGGTTGGCAAATGGCCTTTATTGCCACCGGTGCTGTCGGATTGGTCTGGTTAATATTCTGGTTTATATTTTATGAAGTACCTGAGAGACAAAAGCGGGTATCAGAGGGTGAACTTGCCTATATAAGAAGTGATAATGAAGAAGAAGTCTCCCACAAGATCCCTTGGGCTAAACTTCTAAAATACAGACAAACATGGGCCTTTTTTGTCGGTAAATTCCTTACCGATCCCGTCTGGTGGTTTTACCTGTTCTGGATACCCAAATGGCTTGCCGATGTAAGGGAACTTGAAATAACACAATTTGGATTACCACTCGTAGTAATCTATTCTGCCACCACAGTGGGTAGTATATTCGGTGGATGGCTGTCATCGTTCCTGATAACAAAAGGTTGGGTTGTACACCGCGCCAGATCTGTAACAATGTTAATTTTTGCATGTTTGGTTATTCCAATTGTATTTGCCCAGGCCGCAGGTATAGGATTCTGGAGCGCCATTGCCCTTATCAGCCTGGCGGCAGCTTCACATCAAGCCTGGTCTTGTAATCTTTTCACTACAGTATCTGATATGTTTCCGAAAAAGGCAGTTGCCTCCGTTACGGGAATTGGTGGATTCGCAGGGGCTATTGGTGGTATGCTGGTAGCTGGTTTTGCTGGAAATATCCTTGCATTCTGGGAAAAACAGGGAAATATCCAGGCCGGATATTCTACCCTTTTCATCATTGCAGGATCGGCTTATTTGATTGCCTGGGTGACATTCAACCTGATCGCTCCTAAAATGAAACAGGTTAAGCTGTAAAACCAGGTTCGGTTTTTCCAGATAATTAAAGAAGCATCAGGGATGCAGTGCCCTGAAAATTAACTTTAATGAGTGAAATAAAATTTGTAATATAAGCTATTGTCCATCAGTAAGTTAAAAATATTATTCATATTTTTGTCCGGAGCCATACTGATGACTGGCATCCATGCTACAGGCACATCTCTCAACAAGGTAACAATAATCCAATCTGAAGAAACGACGACAACACACGCTTCATTCCAATCAGAAGAGATTGCACCTGTTACCAGCTTTTCCGACTTGCTCAAAGTACATTGGTGGAAATTCCTGATCAGCCTGCTGGTCCTTTCCAGCATCATTACCTGGGCTGCTTATAAACTGGTTAAGATCAAACATGCACAGGCTAATCCGGATCCGGGAGTTAATGATTTCCAATTCCTGGAAGAAAATCTGTTGTATACACTTATTGATAACATGCCTGATTTTATCTATATAAAAGATGCAAAGAGCAGATTCATTATATCGAATCAAAAAATTGCCAACGTGCACGGTATCAAATCGCCCCGACTGATGAAAGGCAAGACAGATTATGACTTTTATCCCAGGGAACTGGCAAATAAGTTCTACTGGGATGAGCAGGAAATCATTGCAAGTGGAAAACCTCTTATTAACCTTGAAGAGAAAGGTTTGAATGAAAAGGGTGAGGGCATATATTTATCCACAACAAAAATACCGTTAAGGAATAACCAGGGAGAGGTCATAGGGATTGTCGGAATCGGAAGAGATATTACAGCCAGGAAAAAGGTTGAAGAAAAACTTGTGGAACATGCTGAAGAGCTACAGCAAGCCAACACACTTTTAGAAGAAAAGCAGGAAGAGATCTACCAACAATCTGAAGAACTGGTAGTCCAGGCCGAAAGCCTTAGCCTGGCCAACCTGGAACTGGAAAAATTGTCGATAGTCGCCCGGGAGACTGATAATGTGGTTATCATCCTTGACAATGAAGGGAATTTTGAATGGGTAAACAGTAGTTTCACTAAAGTTTATGGAGCTTCCCTCGAGGAATTTGTAAAACAAAAAGGAAGGAATCTTATTGAATCAAGTTTCAATCC
>JADHVS010000185.1 GCA_016783865.1 Bacteroidales bacterium | reverse complement strand
CTGTGCATAGGATACTATTTTCGAAGCATACAACGCCTGCATCAAGTCCTTTACAAAATCAGCACGGTTACCATTGAACTTCAGTGTTGGCCCTGAAAGGACCTTCGAAGCTTTTACGCGTTCATCTTTCTGTGCACTCAGCGTACGGGCAAATACTGATTCGCCTATAAGTGTCAGCGGAATACCAATCTCCAGGGCTGCAATACCGGTCCACTTACCGGTACCCTTCTGGCCGGCCGTATCCAGAATTTTATCGACCACATACTCACCATCCTCCTGGTATCCCAGGATGTCGCGTGTGATCTCAATCAGGTAACTGTCAAGTGCTCCCTCATTCCATTCTTTAAATACCCCGTGCATTTCTGCATTCGACATCCCAAGGAGGTCTTTCATCAGCTGATATGCCTCACAAATAAGCTGCATATCACCATATTCAATTCCGTTATGGACCATCTTTACAAAATGACCTGCGCCATTTTCTCCAACCCAGTCACAGCAAGGCGATCCGTCCTCAACCTTGGCCGAGATATCCTGAAATATCGATTTTACATGAGGCCATGCACCGGGTGAACCACCCGGCATGATGGACGGACCTTTTAGGGCACCCTCTTCTCCTCCTGAAACACCCGTCCCAATGTACAAAAATCCCTTACTTTCAACATATTCAGTCCGCCGGTTGGTATCAGGGAAATGTGTATTTCCACCATCAATTATGATGTCCCCCTTTTCCAGGTGTGGCAACAACAGTTCAATAAAATCGTCCACCGCCTTACCTGCCTTTACCAGCAGCATTATTTTCCTGGGCCTGCTCAGCGATTTCACCAGTTCCTCAATCGAATGAGCCCCGATGAAATTTTTACCGGCTCCCCTTCCCTGGATAAATTTATCAACCTTTTCAACGGTTCGGTTAAACACACCCACTGTGTACCCTTTACTTTCCATGTTCAATACAAGGTTTTCGCCCATTACGGCGAGTCCAATAAGTCCAATGTCAGCTAATTTTTCCATTATGATTATCGTTTTATCCCGGCATAAATGCCTGATTATTTTAAAATATTGAATCCCAGTTTTCGTAACAACTGTCCGGCACCTGCCCTGTCATTTTTTAACCGGATACTAAAAGAACCAAATTCTCTTCTCACGGGATAAGCCCCCCGTTGCTTTTCAAAAGTGTTCGCCGAATCGCGCAGCCTTTTATCATCTTCCATTACATTATAAGAGGCAGATACAGCTTCATACAGGATCTGCTGAAGGTTCATCCCTGACCCATCAATATCTATTTCTGTTTTTTCCGGGACTGGTAAGCCGGTTGGTTCCCAGTCATGCATTCCAAGGTTAAAGAATTCACTTATCCCATGTACACTCATCCGTGTACCATTGGCTTTGCCATCAATGGAATATCCTGCAATATGGGGCGTGGCAACATTCACCCTCCAGAGCAATTCAAGATCGATCAATGGTTCATTTTCCCATACATCGAGAACAACATATTCGAAGGCTCCGGCACCAATTGCCTGTTTCAATGCCCTGCCATCAACCACCTCACCCCTTGATGCATTAATCAGTATTATCTTCTTGCCAAGAGAACTGAAAAACAGGTTATTGATAAAATGCCAGGTACTATCCTCGCCTGAATAATTTAAGGGTACATGAAGTGTAACAATGTCCGAGTCCTGCATGATCCGGTCGAGTGAAACAAATGCATTTCCACCCTCCGTTCTTGCCCTGGGGGGGTCATTCAGCAGCACATTCATTCCCAGCAACTTACAAACCCTTTCTACTTTAGAGCCGACATGTCCCACACCAATAATACCGATAGCTTTACCGGCCAGTTCAAAATTGTTATTTACAGCCAGTGTAAGCAGTGCCGACAGAATATATTGTTCAACCGACTTTGCATTGCAGCCCGGCGCATTTTGCCAGTGAATGCCATGCTCAACACAATATGAAGTGTCGATATGGTCGAATCCTATAGTGGCAGTAGCGATGAATTTCACTTTTGATCCCTCGAGGAGATGGGAATTGCATTTTGTTCTTGTGCGGATGATCAATGCATCGGCATCCTTCACATCCGCAGGACCGATCTGATCACCCGGCAGGTATATTACCTCAGCCACAGGCTCTAAGGCACCTTTAAGAAACGGTATTTTATCGTCCGCTATGATTCTCATTTATTGGTTGATCTGTTTGTCTGTTTGTTTGTTGGATTGTTTTTCTACTGTCTACTGTCTACTGTCTACTGAATTCTGTCCCGATGTGCCCATAACCCGATTGCCGGATTTGATATATAGTATATCTCCTCACCGTCCGGCATTGTATTAAACCCCTCCTGCAATTTTTTATGATCATATTTTTTCATCATCTCATCCAGACCGGCATAATTAAAATGTACGCCTTCAATTTCTTCGGCAGAAAGATGACCCGGGCAATAAGTGATCCTGAACCTACCCTCTGAAGAGCCATGGATCAGGTGTGCAGCCGCACTCAGGTTATTTCTCAGGTCTTCATTGTTCTTCGTCCATTCGAGGATCTCCGGGGTTGTTGCATAACCATATTTTCTTATGAGCCTGTCTATTTCCCTATCCTCACCAAACATGGATACACCCGGAGCCAGGACAATCAACTCGCCCTGGTTGGCCAGCGCCATCCTGGTCCTGTAGATGCTCTTATTACCCAGCCAGGTGCTTCTATATTCACCGGGATCAAGATAAACAACCACCTTGTCAAGCGGTGTATCAAGCATTGTAAAATTGAGTTTGAGCGAAAGTTCGGCGGCTTGCATGAAACATTCCTGATCATCACCGATAAAAAGCCCAAACACCTTAAGTTCACCATTATCAGCCCGCCCTACCACAGTTAATACATATAATAACGGAAGATCAGCCGTGAAATGTTCGGAAGCATAATTAAGGACCTTCCTGACCGGTGTATCCGCCCGCCCCATCATCCTCTCCATACCGTATGCGGCTCCGAGGAAATGACTCTTATTGATGCCTTCCTGTCCGCCCGTACCAACAAAAATATTTTTGTTATAATTGGCCATTCCGACCACTTCATGGGGAACTACCTGGCCAATGGACAGGATCATGTCAAAAGAAGGATCCAGCAGGAGTTTATTCAACTGTGCCTTCCAGGGAAAATTAACACATTGCTCAGATACCTCATGCACAAATCCGGCTGGTACTTCCCCGACAGTCACCACATCCTCTCTCCAATTATGCACCAGGAACTTTCTATGGTCGATATTCCCAAACATCTCTTTGATTTCCTTTTCCGACATTGGAGCATGAGTACCCAGGGCAGGCAATATATCGCTGAGCCGGTCACCCAGGTACTGATCAGCCATCTGGGTCAGCACCCCGGCATATGAATGAAAACGGGTAATGTCCGGCGGGATAGCCAGTACACGTTTTGCCGGTCCGAATTTCTCAATTCCCGCTATCAATCCATCCCGAAGCTCATCATCAGTTAACGGGATTTTTTCTGAGCTTTTTTGATAATATAGCATATCTTAAATTGTTGCAGGTTGCAAGTTGGGTTTTGGGTTTTGGGACTTGTGGCTTGTGGACTCGCAGACTCTTTCAAAATGACCACACACAACCCATAATTCTCACACCCTCGATTCACGATTCACGATTCACCGCTAGACCCCTCCAAAAGCACTGTATCCACCATCCACCGGGATAATGATCCCTGTTACGAATTGCGAAACATCAGATAAAAGATACAAAACAGTTCCCTGGAGCTCTTCTGTCTTACCATACCTTCCCATAGGTGTGCTGGAAATGATTTTCATACCCCTCGCTGTTGGATTTCCAGTATTCTCATCAACCAGTAAAAACCTGTTTTGTTGTGTAAGGAAAAAGCCTGGTGCAATCGCATTAACTCTTATTCCAACGGGAGCAAGATGAACAGACAGCCACTCCGTGAAATTGTTGATTGAAGCTTTTGCTGCTGAATAAGCTGGAATTTTGGTCAGGGGTTTGAATGAATTCATTGAGGAAATGTTCAGGATCACCCCTTTCTTACTATCCAGCATATCCTTTGCAAATACCATCGTTGGAAGGAGTGTGCCTTTAAAATTCAGTTCAAATACCCAGTCAAAACCTTCCATATCCAGACCAAAAAAGGTCTTCTCCAATTCACCCAGATTTTCCGGTTCAATTCTTTCCAACTGTGTTGTTGCTTTGGGTGAGTTACCGCCAGCCGCGTTGATGAGCAGATCAACCGGTCCCATGGCTTCATGAATTGCCATACGCGCTTCTTCCAGAGATTCCTTGCTCAACACATTGGTCCGGATCCCGATAGTTTTAACAGAAAAACGATCCTGAATCTCATTGGCCGTTTTTTCAGCCATCTCCCTATTTATATCCAGGATGGCACACCGGGTACCCACAGAAGCCAGTCCCTGAACCAGGGCTGTACCGATCACCCCGGCCCCGCCGGTGATTACACATACTTTATCTTTTAAATCGTTAAATGAAATTGGTTCCATAATTTGCAGGTTGCAGGTTCCAGGTTCCAGGTTCCAGGTTGCAGGTTTAACATGTAACTTGCAACTTGTAACCTGAAACACAGTTATTTTATATAGTAATTAATATTCTCATTTGTTATTATATCAATAGGTATATAAGTCTCCGGCTCGGGTTGTCTGTCCATAACCAGTAAATTAAATAAACTCATGATACCTGCATATCCCTGCTCCTCCGGTTTCTGACTGATCAGAAAATCGATGATCCCTTTTTGCAGATATTCAATGTTGGGATCAATCAGGTCATAACCGATCAGCTTCAGATATTCCAGCTTATTTTTTTCAAGAAATTCCGCCACAGCATACACCCTGGAGTTGGTGACAAATATCCCGCCTGCTTCCCTTCCGTTTAATAAGATCTTTTCCAGCCGCTTAAACAACTCATTTTTATCAGAGGAATTAATATTTTCCCGAATGAGTGATATCTTATTCAACTTCTCCTTCTGCCTGAAAAACTCTTTGAATCCTTCTTCACGGCTTTTAATATGATTATAATTATCCCTATCCCTGGCAATGTTTATAATGATCACGTCACTTGAGGTATCTAATCCGTAGCTCATCAGACGGGCGGCTACCTGTCCGCTCTGCATTGAATCCTGACCAATAAAACATTGCTGTCCGGGATGATTGATATTTGAGTTTATAAGAATAAAAGGAATATTCATTGCCTTCAGCTGACTCAGGAAGGAATATGTTTCCCTGTAAAAAACTGGTGCCACCAGAACTCCATGGGGCTTGTCATTCAGTAATTGATTACTTTTTTCAGCAAATGACTCTTTATTAAACTGATCGAACAGATGATAGCGGACTTCCAATTCGAAAGGAAGGATCTCCTCTACTGCATTTTCAATTCCCTTTAAGGGTTTTTCCCAAAACGCATTACCTCGTTTACCTTCAGGGATGATCACAGCCACCCGAAAACTTGTTTTAGATTTTAATGTCCTGGCCAGGATATCAGGCTTATAATGCATTTCATCGATGATCTGCAAAATCCTGTCGCGTGTCTCAGAAGACACTTCTCCGCGGTTATGCATTACCCTGTCAACGGTTCCAATTGACACATTTGCTTTCCCGGCGATATCCTTAATTCTAACTTTCATCTTATTGTGCTGACTAACAGCTTCTTAACATGAAATACGAAACAAAATCTTCAAATTATTGCCTGAGATATTATTACAAATCTAAAAAAAATTTATAAATTCGTGTACGTACACGGAAAAATAATTTCAATATAGATATTAAGTAAATTCGCAATATTGCAACTCCAAAATTCATAATAATATCACTATGAAAATCGCGAAATATTCTTTTGGAACGGGAGATCGTTTCTGCCACCAGGGAAAAGCTCAACTTGAAGCCATCATAAAGGCCAACGAACAGGGAATCCCACTGGTCCCTGTATGGAACAAATCAAACAGGGAACACCTCATAGTACATACCAAACCCGAACAAACCAGAAAAGAAGCTGATGAATCCGTTGCTGCATTGGGCTGGACAGGAGAGTATTATGTGGATGCCGACCATATTAATATGGGAAATGTGGATCCCTTTATTGATTCGAGTGACTTCTTCACCATTGATGTGGCAGATTATATTGGTAAAAAGGCTGAGGAGGATGAAATTTCTGATTTTATTAACTCCTGCAAACCTTATCTTGGTGAGCTTTCCATCCCGGGAGTTGATGAACAATTTTCAATCTCTGAATACCTGGTTGAATCCATTGCTGATAATTTCTTATTTGCCATTAAGGAGGCGGGCAAAATTTACAGGCATATTCGTAGAGAAAAGGGATCGGATGATTTCATACCGGAGATATCCATGGATGAAGTGGAAGACCCGCAAACCCCGGTTGAAATGTTCCTAATTCTTAAAGCAATTGCAAATGAGGGTATACCTGTACAGACAATAGCACCAAAATTCACCGGAAGATTTAACAAAGGAGTGGATTATGTTGGTGCATTGCTACAATTCGAAAAAGAGTTTGAACAGGATCTGCTGGTAATTGATTTTGCAATCAAGGAATTCGGATTACCGGAAAACCTGAAACTAAGTGTCCACTCGGGAAGTGATAAATTCTCTATTTACCCTATCTTGGGAAGGCTGATTAAAAAATATGATAAGGGAATTCATATTAAAACTGCTGGTACTACCTGGCTGGAAGAAGTTATAGGGCTGGCTCTTTCTGAAGGACAAGGATTAAAGATTGCAAAAGAGATTTATTCATCAGCACTTGCAAGGAAAGATGAGCTGTGCCAGCCATACGCTACGGTCATTAATATCGACTATTCAAGATTACCCTTGCCGGATGAAGTGAACACATGGACCGGTGTACAATTCGCTAATGCCCTCAGGCACATCCCCGATCATCCAGATTATAATTTGCATTTCAGGCAATTGATCCATGTAGGATATAAGGTTGCCAGTGACATGGGTGACAAATATTATACTGCATTGAAAGAAAATGCAGAAATCATTGCAGAAAATGTAAAGAAAAACATTTTCGACCGGCATATTAAAAGATTATTTTTACTATAAGATCGACAACAGAACAACCATGAAAAAATTTCTGGATCAGAATTTCCTGCTGGAAACGAAAACAGCAGAAAAACTATATCACGACCATGCCAGTAAGATGCCAATCATTGACTATCATTGCCATCTGCCTCCGGATGAAATTGCATCTGACAGGATTTTTGAAAACATTACCCGGATCTGGCTGAATGGCGACCACTATAAATGGAGGGCTATGCGGGCACATGGTATTAATGAAAAATATGTGACAGGTGATGCCAGCGACCGGGAGAAATTTGAGAAATGGGCAGGGACCGTGCCGTATACGCTTCGGAATCCTTTGTACCATTGGACCCATCTTGAGTTACAGAGATATTTTGATATCGATACCCTGCTGGATCAATCATCTGCAAGGCGGATCTATGATGAGACACGGGAAAAGTTAAATTCAAAAGATTATAGTGTAAGAAACCTTCTACGGAAAATGAATGTCGAAGTGGTGTGTACAACCGACGATCCGGTGGATTCACTTGAACATCACGAAATGATCCACAAAGACGGATTTGAAATTAAGGTACTTCCGGCATGGAGACCCGATAAAGCCATGGCAGTCGAAAATATTGAAGTCTACAATGGCTACCTGGATAAGTTATCGGATGTCTCCGGAACAGAAATTAAAGATCTTAATTCCCTGGTTGATGCCCTGAACAACAGGCACGATTATTTCGATGCAAGGGGTTGCAGGCTGTCAGATCACGGGCTTGAATCATTTCTTTATGCAGATTATAACGATGCGGAGATTATCAAAATATTCAATAATATCCGGTCGGGCAAATCACTCAATCCGGCAGAGATCCCGAAATTTAAAACAGCCATGCTTGTTCTGTTTGCCGGGATGGATCATGCTAAGAACTGGACACAACAGTTCCACGTTGGAGCGATCCGGAACAACAACTCCAGGATGTTTGGGAAATTGGGGCCGGATACGGGGTATGATTCGATCGGTGATTTTGAAATGGGTCGTACTATGTCGGCATTTCTTAACCGGATTGACAGCGACGAAAAACTTACCAGGACAATCGTCTATAACCTGAATCCACGCGATAACGAACTCATGGCCACCATGATTTATAATTTCAATGACGGGGAAACACCCGGTAAGATGCAGTTCGGTTCAGGCTGGTGGTTTATGGATCAGAAAGACGGAATGGAAAAGCAAATGAATGCTTTATCCCAATTAGGTCTTCTCAGCCATTTCGTTGGTATGCTTACCGACTCGCGCAGTTTTTTATCCTTTCCACGCCACGAATACTTCCGGAGGATCTTGTGCAATCTGATAGGAGGTGACATGGAGAAAGGAGAACTGCCAAATCTGTTTGATCATACGAGCCAGATGGTTGAGAATATCTGTTACTACAATGCCCGGAACTATTTCAGGTTCTATGAATAGATAAAAGATAGATTGTATGTCATCCTGAACCCGCCTGTCCCAAGAACTCGGGGCAGGG
>JADHVS010000184.1 GCA_016783865.1 Bacteroidales bacterium | reverse complement strand
GAAAGGAGAATCGATGCGAAAAGTCAAAAACTCAGTGAACCATTCGTACACTTCAGAGTAAATTAATAACAGTGAACAGGACTTAATCATACTGTACGAGTAACTCCGGAATCACTGTACGAACAGACCGGAATAGCCAGTATATAATTCAGGATCTTGATAACCACCTGTAAAACCCCCAATATCAGAGTGCATATATCCTATACCACTAAGACCCATTCCTAACATAATTGGGGCTTGGGCACGAAGCCCTGAATAGCTACGTTGCACATCCCCAGACCATGGAAACACACTAAATCGTTGTATACCTGCATAACCAGAGCGAATCAAGTTGAATAAACGATTATTAGGTAAAACATCTTTCGTTTTATTATATATCATTTTTGCCCAGAGAAGGGAATAAATGTTATGAATCTCTTCAGCGCTTCCGAGGTAATGAACCATTTCGGGAGGATGAGCTTCTGGTTCTCCAAGATCACACCACCATCCTCCGACCCCCTGATTTTGGAGGTTTTCATAAAAATCCCACCACCAATCCACCGTAGAGGGATCTGTCACATCTAAAAGTCCAGCAGGACCCGCCCAGAAAGCCCAAACAATTACCGGGGTGCCCGAAGAATTTGGAGTGAGGTAACCATGGTTATATGCGATCGAAAAGTTATCAGAACTTTGCAAAACATATGGTTCACTGATCAGTACGGTTTTTACCCCTAAAGAGTCGAATCCGGAGATCATTCCTTGGGGATCTGGCCAAGCCGAATAATCCCAATCCATGTCACCCATCTGACCCCAACCGAACCAGTATAGATCAAGGATAATCGCATCTAGAGGTATTTCCCGATCTTGAAAAGTATTGACCACTTGCTGTGCTTCATTTTGAGATTGGTATCCAAACCGGGACTGTAGATAACCAAGTGTCCAGCGCGGTGGTAAAGGTTGATGACCAGTTAAATCCACATAATGTGTTAATATTTCTGGAAAACTGTTTCCATTAATGATAAAATACGAAAACTGCCCACCGGATATTCCATATTCAAAGATATTCGAATTCGAGTATCCAAAATCAAAATATCCAGGATAAGTATTCTCAAAATATATCCCATATGGTTTTGATGAGAGTACGAAAGGGACGGTAATATTTAAATTACTTGCCCCGTAACTATAACCGTACCAAGGGGCGTTGTAGGAATTTAGACGCATTCCTCTATGGTTAATGTTGATAGCTCTTTCCCCTGCACCATAGAAATTTTCCTCATCGCTAGCCATGAACTTTACTCCCAGATTGCCACCATTCCAGAAAAAACCATCTTCATCCTTAAGAAACGTGTCATCATTCCGTTTATAGGAGAATCGAACAGGATATTTAGTGATGCTAATATTCCAATCCCCGATTTCCATATTTAGCATACTATCGTTCTCTGTTAAATCCCACGCAACACTGTCAGGTTCGAGAACAACGACAAACGAGGAATCCAATTCATTACTTCCGTCTAGAAATAATGATACCCGTACAACTTTATTTGAGTATGGTATTATACTGACAACCGGTGTTCCGGCCTGTATAATCAGGCTATTGTTATCAATTGAATGGGAAGTATAATTGCCTAACGATTCGGCGAGTGATAATTGCGGAAATAACAGAAAAGTAATGTAGAATAATTGAATAATCTGAGTAGATACTTTTTCCATCGTCGCTTAAGTTATGACAATTATCGAAAAATCAATACCATTTAATTGTTTTTAATCCAAAGTATGTGATAGGGGAAGAAGTAAAAAAGATAAGGACACATTTTTCAGGGTTTGTTATCTTGGGGACACCCATTAAGGTAATCATTATGGAATTAATTACTATATTTGTTACTTTCGCAATCATTCTAGTTATTTTCTTATTTGCGAGGAAGAGACGCACTGGGGACATAAAGAAAACAGGCGAAATAATTGAAGCCACTGTAACTGATTTATATCATATTCCAACTAAAGATGTTTTAGCCCATAATGAAGCGGTTATGAAAATAATAGCTGAATCAACCATTAAGGGAATGATGTATAAATTTGAGAGCAAGATATATTATTATCGTAATGAACCAAAGATCAAAGCTGGCGATATAGTAAGGATCATTGTTGAAATGAATAATCCCGCAAGATATTATTTTGATCCTTATCAAGAAGAGTATTGATATTACTATTGAATTTCGACACATATTATTAATCCATACCTTTTTGGTAGTCCCCAGCTCCAAATTCCCAAAAACGTCTATTCCATTTTGGTTTTGGGAATGGTGGTTTTTAGGATTTTACATTTTCAATATAAGGGTTCAGGTTAACAATAATTAGTAGAATTTGGGTTATAGATAGGTAGGTTAAAAGAATTACTGTTGTAAAGCCGCGAAAAGATTGATATTGAGCTACTCAATTCATTTTTCATCGAACAATCACTATTATGTTCATTGATGAATATGCATAGATTTGAGTATTAACACCCATATCAGGCATTATGCAGACGTTTATAACAATTTGTGCTGCTGCAGATCGAGCAGCAATAAGCCCTTTTTCGCAGAGATCTCCCCACACCATAGATACCACTTACAGATTTAATCGGACTCATTAATGCGGACTTGTGAACATGAATACCACAGAAGTTTTTTGGTAACAGGGAGAATAAAATGTGCTGATCCATGATGGGCCAATCACAATAACCCGGACTGAAACGATTTGTATGATAAAGACCGGTTTTTACAAGCTCGTCACTGATCCTTTTTTCCAACCAGTCAACAGACAACTCAACAATCTCCGAACCCAGTGTGTCACCACTATACAAGGCCAGCATATCATCAGAGGCTTTGAGAGTCCCGATCCACGAATCAAATGCCTGTCCAAGAGTACAGACAAACACAACCAATGTTTCAGCGTTCTTCAATTGGGAGTTGATGATCCTACCACTCAGGAATTGTTTATCTTGAAGGCGTATACCAGTTTTTCCAATCTGAACTTCCGAGGGAGGGAAGAACCGATAACCGGATCTTATTGCTACATGCTGATCGATTTTATCCAGATATTTATCCAGATATTCGTAGAGTTGGCTGGGCACATTCAATTGCGTTTTAATATCATATCCCATGGCAACAAGGATTTGATCTTTGTTTATGGCAAGTTCTGAAACCGGGACATCAAATAAGTGCAGCGTGTGTCCTATATCGTCCGGTATCATTTTAATCCATATGCCTCCCTATTAAAGAATGACCCATATCTGTCTTCCAGATATTGAAGAGCCGCTTCTTCGTTTTCTGGGAATTGATCCATCGTTGATGATATACTATTTAGCCAATTCAACTCTGGCTCATTCAGGGATATCAACCCAGAATCGATAGTGTTAATGAGGGCTGTGTACGCTGTCTGGACAGCTGCCTTTGTTTGCTCATATCCATTGTTGTGCTTGATGATTTCATTGGCGATATTAATAACAGTTGCAGGCTCTAGTATCAGTGCTTCAGGGCTATATGGAACATCGCTCTCAACTAGAAGGTCTCTGTAACTTAAGGGATCTTTAGATGATGCAGTATTGTAAAGCCGACAATCATAGGCCAGAAGTTCAAGAAAAGCTTCTGGAGCCGTACCACTTAAGAGCTGAATGTTTTGCACTGATTCATTGCTCCACAGGTCTGCGGCAGCACCGGCAATATTACCCAAAGGACTAAAATGTGCACAACAGGAGGATCGACCTTCCATGCTAATAGGGATACCGGTAATTGTCTTAATGATTGGACCCTCATAAGCACAATCTTTTGATGGGCCAACCGCTCCATGCTCATAAGCTGCCAGGCTGCGAGGAGCAGATGCGGCCCGGTCCAATGCTGCTAAGGTGGATGGCAGCATTCCCTGTCCAGCCAATTGCATTGCAGTATTTGAGAATCCACAAGCAGTATCACCTCCAGGTATAACTTGGTATTCGTCGCAGATCAAGCTTATTTGCTCCCATAGCCAGGACACATCGCGATATGCAAGTACACCCAGACTGCTCACTATTCCCGGTAAATCAGCATACATCAGAGCCTGATCATGAACTTCCTTACCACCAACTGACTCGATAGAGAGGATGTCAGCCCCGGCTTTGGCAGCCAATACAAATGCCTCGCGGGTTGTTTCCCAGCTTTTCCCTGAGCGCAGTAGCGGGGGATGGTCGGCGTCACGCAAATCGACCACGGTGACCCTGAGTGCATTAGGTATCGAGGTTTCCTGATAGAACTTATCAAGATGTTGTTTGATTAAAGCAGTGATCTCTGCCCCCCATTCTGGTTTCATGGTCATGGGTGGTAATTGTTCGAACTCTACCACCAGCCCGGGAAGTTTTAGTTTCTGACTGCGCTTTAATATCTTATTACATATATCGTTATAATGGTATAAAACATCCTTCCAACTTGATTCATCTATTAGCATTGTTGGGAGTGTAAAATTTATCTCCGGAAAAACCTGACCCTGCCCAATAACCAACCCATGGCCACAGGATACAGGACATGGTGCAATACCAAATAATAAATCATTTGAATTTTCTATCGCTAATGATCTCTTGGATTTCATTATGTAAAAAGCCTTATTATTTTCATTTAAAAGAATTGGCAAAGCTGTATGGATCTCGGAAGTAACCATCGGCGCCAATGCTTTCGCAAAATGATTGTGAAACTGGGGCACCACCAACGTAGATTTTAGTGTTTGGGTTGTTTTGTCGTAGTTCTTTAGCCACTGAATCCATATTGAGCATAGTTGTGGTCAACAAGGCGCTCATTCCTACTATAGCTTCCGGATGTTCTTTCGCTGCGTTTATGAATTCTGTATTTCCAACATCCGTACCCAGATCAATCACATCCCAGCCATCACCCTTCATGGTCATCTTTACCAGGTTTTTACCGATATCGTGGAGATCGCCTTTTACGGTCCCGATGATAAGGATACCTTTAGGTTTGATTTCAGATAAGCTAAAATAGGGCCGCAGATGATCCATTGCAGCTGTCATGGCCTTTGCAGCAATAAGCATATTCGGGATGTATGCCTCACCTCTGGCGAATTTTTCACCAATCTTTTTCATCCCCGGCATAAGACCATTATTTAATATCGATTGAGGATCAACGCCATTATCGAGTGCTTTTAATGTAAGCTCCGAAACGCCATCTTGCCCCATGAGCTCTGGTGGATGGGGCATCATCTTATTGATTTTTCCTACTTCCACCATGGATGTGAGTTGGTTAAGTAGGTCTTCCATATTGTTGTCCTTTCTTCTATTGGCTGGACTTAGATCATGTTCACTGTTGAGATCATTGCTAAGTAATTTTCATCTGGGATATACTCCGGAATACTGTTCCCTGACCCCAGAGCATAACCTCCATTGTCCAAACCTTTCTCAAGCATTTTTTTTGAACGTTTGACGATTTCTTCAGGTGTGCCGCGAGCCAGAAAATCCATATCGATCCCTCCCAAGATTGCGATACGATCCGCCCAAAGGTCGTAGGCATCCTCCACAGGGAGGATTTCATCCTCAAAGGAATGTTTAGCGTCATATCTCAATTCACCGATGATGTCATTCATAACATCCTTCAATTGGCCGCAGGAATGTAAAATAGCCGGTTTACCAGCGTTATGAATGGTTGCCACCATCTTTTTGTGCCAAGGGAAAACCCAGCGCTGAAGCATCTCTGGAGGAAACATGGTCTGCACCTTGAATCCCCAATCATCATTCACAATGCAGGCTCCAATGGTTTCAATCGGAGCTATTATTTCGTAAAAGCGCAGCAATCTTGAGCCCACGGCATTGAATATATCTGTGGTGAGTTTTTCATCGAGCATATACATCAAACTAATATTTTCAAACCCCACAAGGTCGATAACATTTTCCAGTAATCCCCCGTTTCCGCTAGCGATGAGCTTCATTCCATCGGGTAACTCATTTCTCAGATCATAATACAGTTCATACTCGCCATGCTCAGGCTTAGGCCAAGGGTATTGCTCGAAGCTATGGCGATCAGTAATCATATTTCCCGCGTTCAGAGAACGGCTTGCCTTCTGGGGCAGATTGCTTTTTGGAAAGCTCAAGGTATTAGTTCGCCAGGCCGAGATAGTGGCATAGTCGTAACCTGCATTTGTGAAAGATGAAATAATATGCCGGAAGGGTTGGAGTTTTAATGAAGTATTGTGGTTTGACTGATTACTGAGTTTCTCGATGAGACGGTTATTCGTAAAGAATTCAAACAGGGTGGGCCTATCAGGAATATTCCCGGCAATAACCTTTAAAAGTTGATCAAAGTCGGGCTCAAAGTTTTCAGCTCTCCTGTATATGGTTTGTATCATCAAATCTTTCCTCTATACAACACAAATATTAAAGGATCTTTTTAGGATATTCTTTGACTCTATTTGCAGATTATTATACTATTTTGACAATTTATATAATATTCAGTATTTTATAGCTGTATTACACTTGTTATTTCCTCATTTATTGTTGATTGTTTGCATGGTAATAATGAATGAAGATAAGCTCAGAAAAGATCATCTACCCCGTACGCAGTTCCTTCAAAATACGAAGGTACTCAGCACCTTGTTTTAATATGCCCTTTCATTACCATCCTGAATATGAACTGGTGTATATTAAAAAGGGATCAGGTTTACGTTATATTGGGGAATCCATCCATAAATTTAAAGATGAAGATATGGTTCTTATTGGTCCAAACCTAGCTCATATCTGGATAAATCCCCACAAAAATCAACAATCGATATCAGGATCAACGGTAAAAGCCATTGTCTTGCAGTTTCCCAGCGATCTTTTCCAATCCATGCTTGATACACCTGAATTTGCATTGATTAAAATTCTACTCGATAAGTCGCAAGCTGGATTGAAAATAATTGGGGAAACTCGTCGCACTGTAATAAGATATCTGGAAACGCTGTTGGAATGCCAGGAGGTGGAGCGCTTGATTGTTCTTATGAAATTACTGGACACCTTAGCCAGAGATAAGCATCCGATTTTGTTGAATATAACGGATTCTGGGTCACGATCAAATTACGGTGATGAACGAATTCATTCCGTTCACCATTTCGTTATAACCTGTTATCAACAGCAGATTAGTCTGCGGGATGCTGCTTCGGTTGCGCACATGGAGCCGTCAGCTTTTTGTCGATTCTTTAAGGTAAGAACCCAAAAAACATTCACCCAATTTCTAAATGAAACCCGAATAGACCATGCTTGCCAGCTATTACTTGCTGGGAAGCTTTCAATTAGTCAAATTGCTTTTGATAGCGGGTTCAATAATCTGGCGAATTTTTATCGGCAGTTCGGGAAAATCATTGGGAAAACTCCAAATGAATATCGTCATGGATAAATATTGACTTACTCTCCGGAAGTTGAACTGATGGATATGCGAGTTTTCACATTAAGCTATCATACATATTAGGAGGCGAAGGGTGTGTTAAACCCCACATCTATTTGATAATCCCCAGCTCCTTATTCCCAAAAACGTCTGATCTATTTTGATCCGCCTTCGCGTACGACTACGGCGGACGAGAAGTGTAGGTTGAGTTTCCCCATTGCTTTCGGCTGAAGACTTGGTCTAGGGCTTGTCTGGGGATTATACTCTTGATTTTGGGAATGATGTGTCAAAATCGCAGGTTTATGGAACGCTCCCGCAGCTCATTAGGCTATCGAAGTCATAATGAATATGCAAGTTCCTGTTAAGAGAAATGTAAGTCTGCTAAGCCACTAGACGTACTGGAAATTGCTGCTTGAATACCTTAAGTTTTTTTATTAAACATAGTCCAACTCTGGGGAGCGGTCATCCATGGAGGCGGGTGAAAGAATAACCATTATTGATGTTGATTAAATTGTATTACAAACGCATGGTAATAGGACTCTTGGAGTTCATTGGAACCATTGAATATTCTTCTTCCTCAGTTAGAAATTATTGATATACTATACTCTATACCATCTAATATTTTAAATCACTCCTATTTCCTCTTTAAGATATTGTGTCAGAAATTATACCTGATAATTTGGTCACTGATCAATTAAGGAAATCGATTCACGGATTAAGTTTTTGAGAACTCGAAGTATTTCCATTCAATCCTGTCTAGATAAAAATAAAGATGTATTGATGTTTTTTAATTAACCTTTATGGGATTAGCATTTTATTCTCTACAATTGATTTGGAAAGTAAAACTGACCCCAAAATGGCTGATTCATATACTATTTTGAGCCTTTACTTGCTTTTGTCGGACATTGTCTGCTATACTTGTAGACGCTCTATTATCGCTCCAAATCTTTCTATCCTATTATCTTCTTTTTGATAAATGTTCCATAGGTGCGATTTTATTAGTATTTTTTAATACCCCGTCCGATTGCGGCGGGGATACAAACAATAATAAGTTATCAGAATCATGTACATTTATTTTGTGGGGTTCAGCCAAGTATTTCACCGATACGTGTGGTGTCGATCATCAAATCGATTACAGTCCGTAGGGTATTTTCTATGTTTCCGAAGATAAAGCACGAAGAGTTATGGGGTAGAGAATTTTGGAGCGATGGTCATTACATTGGAACAGTGGGGGAAGCCAATAATGAAGAAGTAATCAAGCGCTATATTCGGAAT
>JADHVS010000183.1 GCA_016783865.1 Bacteroidales bacterium | reverse complement strand
CCGGTTGATTGGGGCAGCTGGTCGCCAAGGTAATACAATACATCGGAGACCACTGTTCCTTTTTGCAGTACATACTGAATCCTTGCATGGTAGTCCATCCATCCCGATACCTGGTTCCACCATGGATTATTCCGGTTGAAGTGTGCCGCCCAGCCACCGAGTGTCATACCCGGTTTATTATCCCCTGGCTGGTGAACATAGGAATGGAGGATCATCTGGTTGATCCCTGAACAATAAGCCCTGTCCCCGAACGATTTAAGGTTTACCGGTGATTCGCTGTAATGGGCATAACCCGTATAAGCCTCCGCGCCCAGTACCGGTTTTTCGTAACAGATGCTGGCATAAGCAGGGAAATCAACTTCCGCGCGGCTGACCGGATCGTATTGGGGGTATACTGTCTCGGGATGGGCACCTGCCCAGAATTCAAACATGGGCAGATCGACATAACTGTTTGTCTTTAATATATCCAGCGGCGGATAATTGGTATGCCCGTAAATCACTTCGGCATGCATTTCAAGGCTGTTGGCCTGGCATAATTCCTTGAAATGCAGGTAATAATTTTCCTCAATAAGCTCAGCAATTGTCTTTCGGAAATCGTAAAGGAATGCCTCGGAGAGTTCATTATCTCCAATGGTCTCCCCGCATAAAACAGGGATCCATGGAATGATACTGTATCCCCTGTTTCCTTCAAAAGCCTCCTCGAACCGGTCTCTCCAGTTCTGGTACTGGCATTCCCAGCTGTCGATCAGTAAAAACTTAAAAGTATTTCCTGTATGATCCCCGGCATGCTCGATCAATTTCCGGGCATAATTATCGAAATGTATATCCAGGGCTGCCTTATCCATCTTATCACATTCAAGTCCGGTCCCCTCCGGTGTGGCTGGACCGTTAGTCTTACCGGTTGTGGTGTAGCCGAAACGGATGATTGTCCAGCTCCCTTCAGGAACATCCCAGTCCAATGATCCATCCTCCTTCATCATGGCGGTTAAATCTATAATGTCCTCCCGGGACAAGTATTTTTCTTCCGTATCGGGATTTCCTGTAGTATTGAAATGGGCATAGTCAGCCGCCTTCGTGGATACTGTCTTTTCCAGGTGATAGGGGATGCCAGGTGAGTACAAAGGGATCTCATCTTTTTTCAGAAGTTCAATTTCTCCGACAAGGAAGTCGTAATATGCATCGAGGGGTGATTCTTCTTTTAGTTTGATCATGTAATATCTTGCAGTGGTCGCCGGAATTTCAAAAGGAAATGACCTGTTTGCACCGAGGGTCGTTATATCACTGATTTTTCTGAAATCCTTCCCGTTGTCTGATGCCAGGAGGGTAAAAACATTCCTGAATTGTGTCATATCCCTCCACATAAAAGTCTTTCGTGGATGAATCACAATCTTCTCCGCTGTGAATGCTGTATCGAAAATGATTTTTATCTGGTACCCCCGGGCTATTTTTACCGCACTTACCGGATTGCCATCAGAGAGTCCCGGAGCCCTGGCTGTATCGTTTAATATGAATGAAGGCGATGCCAGCTGGAATGAACTAGTCTTTTTTATCGCCGGGAACGCAATAACCGCAACATCCCGATAGAAATTATTTTCAGCCTTTGGTTGTTTCAGGTGAATGGTTTTCTCTCCTCCTCCCTGCACCAGCGTTTTAGTCCAGGTATACTGTTTCATCGACATCTCCGGGGTGATCCACGGCCCGCCGCTGGTGCTCCATCCGTCACAGTTATGGGCACCAATGGTGATACCAAGGCGGCTGGCTTCCTGAAGGGCCCAGCTGAACATGGCATACCATTCTTCTGTATTGAATTTTACCTGTGGGACCCCGAAATCTTTTCCGTCGAACAGGCCGATATTCAGGATGGTTGCCTGTGAAACACCCTGCTCTTTCATGCTCTCCAGGTCTTTGGTTATTCCTTCCCTGGTGATGGCACCGTCCATCCAGTGCCACCATGTATGGACTTTAAATTCGGTGGAAGGGTTTGTGAATGCACCGGCATCCAGGTTCATGTCAGATACTTTCTTATCACAGCTGAATTGGGCCGTACCAATAAGGATAACAACAAATGAAAAGACTACTTTCCTGAGCAAGTTATTAGCAAATCTCATGTTATCAGGTTTTGTATTTTAAATGGAATCCGTGTTGCTGACAAAGGCGATTTTCTTGCTGTCGGGCGACCAGCTGGGGACATTCATGGTTCCCTGTCCCCCGTATACATATGCAATGATCTCAGGATCTCCTCCGGAAACAGGCATCAGCCTTAGCAGGACATGCTTGTAAAATGGATGGTCGCCGGACGGGACTTCCTCCGGAAAGGAAACAAAAACAATCCATTGGTTATCCGGTGAGACATGCGGGAACCAGTCATTATACCGGTCAAAGGTCATTTGTTCCTGCCCGCTTCCGTCAGGCTTCATCCGCCAGATCTGCATGGTGCCGGTACGGTTTGAATTGAAGTAAATATAATCCCCGTCGGGAGAATATTCCGGTCCGTCATCAAGTCCTTCGGTGTCAGTTAGCTGTACTTCCTCTTTACTTGCGATGGATATCTTGTATATGTCGAATTTATTTTTTCGCTGCCCTGTAAAAAGCAAATGGGATCCATCGGGTGACCAACCGTGCAGGTAAGAAGCCCCGGCTGAGGTTATCTGTTCAGGTTCAGGACTCCCTTCCAGCGGCAAAACATATATTGTTGACTGGCCGTTGTCTTCTGCCTTATGGTGGCTGATTGCCAGGGATTTGCCATCGAATGACAGCACATGATCATTGTTATTGTTATCGGCAAAACCGGTATTGATTATTGAAGTATCTCCGTGCTCCAGATCGAAGGCATAAAGCAGGCCTTCAGAGTTATAAATTAATGTCTTTCCGTTAATTGTCCAGTTTGGTGCCTGGATCGAGTGGGGGGTGCTGAAAAGAATCAGTCTCTGGCGGCTTTTGATATCCAGTACCTCCAGGTTGCTCCCGATGTAATCAGTGTAAGGTATAAGATCCTTGCCGGCCGGTTTGATGATCCTGACATTTCTGAAAACTGCCTGTTCCGTGACGTCAGGATTGTGGCTGCAAACATACAAGCCGGCAAACACTTCTTCCTGTAACTGAATATCCACTACCTGTACTGTGGTGAATGCCTTGCCATGAGTGCTTGTCGACATAATATAGGTGCTGCCCCTGCGTTCCAGTTGAATCACACCGGGCAGACTGTCCCCCGAATGTACCTCCTCAGTATCCGTACCTTCTATTCTCCTGAATTGAAGAGCAGTTAATCCATCCCCATGAACAGAGGCATTTACATGGGCAGAACCAGTTCCCAGGTCATTCCGGATCATCCAGCCAATCTTCCTGTGGGGGTCAACACCTTCACCAATAAATTCTGCCTCTGTCCTCAGGATGAAATCCCCTTTCATCGGCAACCAGAGGAAATGAAACTCATCCTCACCAAACCACATATTTGTACCTGATCCTTCAATGGTATAGGTTTGATTTTCAGAGTTGTAAATGACTGATCCACCATGTTTTACTTCACCTATGTCCGTATTGTCAAGGAATTGTCCGGTAGACGGATCCTGCGGATGTTTATTACAGGAAATCATTGAAATAAGTATTGAAGTGGTAAATAAAAATATGCATAAAAGGATTCTCATATCATGTTATTTTTGCTTGGATTAATCCATAAATTTAGTTTTTTGCTTTAAATTGTGATGTATCTAAACAAACAATAATGAATACCAACTACTCTATTATTGCCAGGTCCCTTGCTGTTTTTTTATTATTTATTTTAATTAGTTGTGACAAAAACGTTCATGAACTGAAGATCAATGAGAAAGGCTATTTTGAGGCCCGTGGATTGAATGTGCTGGTGTTCAGCAACTGGTATAATGAAAACTTCAGCGACTCCAAGATAAGCGGAGTTGAGATCATCCACCATGGGGTACGTACGATTACTAACGGGGACGTCAGGCTGATGCCTACTCCGGAACAATGGGATCCGATACCGCGATTTATCGAACGCAAAGTAGACAGTACAGGAAATATTATCCAGGCCTTCCTTCGTTATGACGAATATGATTTTGACTTCAGCATCAGGGCCGAAGCGCAGCCGGATGGCATCAGCATAAGTGTTGAATTGCAATCACCACTACCACAGGAACTCGAAGGAAAGGCTGGTTTTAACCTTGAATTCCTGCCATCAGCCTATTTCAGCAAAGCCTACCTGATGGATGAGAGTAGCGGTATTTTTCCCTTGTATCCCACAGGGCCAATGGAATATGGCAAAGACGGAACCACCGTGCCCCGGCCAATTGCCACGGGTAATCAACTCGTCCTGGCCCCGGAAGATCCTGAACGCCATATTACAATTACATCACCCGATACAGAATTGCTTTTATACGACGGCCGGAATAAAGCCCAGAACGGATGGTTCGTGGTGCAAAGTCTGATCCCTGGTGGCAAGACCGGATCCGTTATTGAATGGTTCCTTTCTGCCAGCACCATCCCGGACTGGGTCAGGCCCCCGGTCATTGCCCATTCACAGGTTGGCTATCATCCTGATCAGCAAAAAGTGGCTGTCATTGAATTGGACCCCAACGATAATTCCGTGAAGCATTGCAGGATAATGTCTGTTTCGGAAAATGGCTCATTCGACGAGGCATTCAGGTCCCCAGTTAAGCCATGGGGCAGGTACCTCCGGTATGATTATTACACCTTTGATTTTACTGAGGTCCGGGAACCGGGAATATATATCATTGAATACGGTAACGAGCGCACCATGCCTTTCAGAATTTCCAAAGGGATTTTTGAGGATGCCTGGCACCCCACACTTGATGTCTTTTTTCCTGTGCAAATGGACCATATGCTGGTGAATGAGGCGTACCGCGTCTGGCATGGGGCCGCACACATGGACGATGCCCTGCAGGCCCCGGTCAACCATGATCATTTCGACCTGTATGCACAGGGACCCACAACCGACAGTCCTTATGAACCGGGTGAACACATCCCGGGGCTGAATATCGGGGGATGGTTTGATGCCGGGGATTATGATATCCGGACACAGACGCATTATTCGGTTGTCCTCAGCCTGGTCCAATGCTGGGAATCTTTCAGGCCTGAGAGGGATGAAACATATATTGACCAGGAAACAAGGTATGTGGATATTCATCATCCGGATGGGGTACCTGACCTGATCCAGCAGATCGAACATGGAACACTGGCGCTTATTGCCCAGCAACGGGCTGTCGGACATGCCATACCCGGGATCATTGTACCCTGTCTTTCCCAGTACACCCACCTGGGCGATGCGCTGACTATGACCGACAACATTGTTTATGATTCCCGGATCGATGGGCTGGAACCGGATGACCGGTGGGCTTTCACCTCAAGATCCACACCCCTGAATTATGGGTCCATTGCTGCGCTGGCAGCAGCCAGCCGGGTGCTTCAAGGGTATAACGATCCCCTGGCAGAGGAGTGCCTGAAAACGGCGGTCAGGGTATGGGAGGATGAGCACAGCTATAAACCGGATATTTTTTACCATGGGAATACTACAGGAGGGGGGCTTGAACATGAAGAACTGAAGGCCGTGGTTGAATTGCTGATCAGCACCGGGGATGAAAAATATGCAGACAGGATCAATGAACTCTGGCCTTTTATTCAAGACCGGTTCGGATGGTCGGCTGACCTGGCAGTACGAGCCATACCCTATATGGATGAAGAATACCTGGAAAAGATCACTCCGCTTGTTAACGAATATGCCAGCAGCCTGGATCAGTTCAGCCAGCAGAATCCTTTTGGTGTGCCCATAAGTACAGGCGGATGGGCAGGAAATGGAAGGGTATTGAATTTTGCCATCACCAATTATATCCTGCACAAGGCTTTCCCGGACATTATTGATCCGGAATATATTTTCAGGGGATTGAATTATATCTATGGCTGCCACCCGGGATCCGATATATCATTTGTCTCCGGTGTGGGCACCGTTTCAAAAAAGGTGGCCTACGGAATGAACAGGGCCGACTTTTCATTCATCGCCGGCGGGATGGTTCCCGGTGTGCTCATACTGAATCCGGACTTTCCTGAAAACAAGGAAGACTGGCCTTTCCTGTGGGGAGAAAACGAATACGTAATCAGCACCGGAGCCGGTCATATTTACCTGGTGAATGCGGTAAACGAACTATTGGGTGAATGATTTTAAAATGTTTTCGTGACCGGCGTGTATTTGCTTAGATGCAAATGGACGAATTAATCTTATAGAGTCTTTTTTCTTAGCTCCTGATACATTTTTATAGCACTCTCTGCCAGGACCCTGGTGGCAGATACAACAGGAACATCTACCCTGGACGGATTAAAGGCAAGTGGTATTTCGGTGCAGCCAAGGATAATTACCTCAGCACCTTTATCAATAAGGTGCTGACCGGCTTCGGCCAGTAGATCTTCATTTATAATTTTCTCTGTACCGGCCTTGATTCCGAAGACGGCTTTCATGACTTTGTCTTTTTCGATATTATCATCAGGAATAATGACCTTAAATCCGTTTTTTATTAATTCTTTTTCATATAGTCCCGATTCAATGGTCCCTGTTGTGGCCAGCAACCCAACGTTGCCGGCATCCGGGAATAACATCCTGACTTCATTTACAGTCTCCCTGATCATATGGATAATGGGTATGGATACTGCATCCTGCATTTGATCATAGTAATAATGAACGGTGTTGCAAGGAATTGCTATGAATGAGGCCCCTGCCTTTTCCAGCCGGGTCACACCTTCGACAATAAATGGAATAATGGAAGTATCCTGGTTCCTGATACTGGCAGTCCTTTCAGGCACCTGAGGAAGGCTGTAGATCAAAGTTGGAATATGGTCCTGATCTTTTTCTGCCGGGGTCAATTCAATAATCTGTTTATACAAGTCGGCAGTTGCCTCCGGACCCATTCCTCCAAATATTCCGAGTATGATTTTTTCTTTTTCCATTTGAGCGGATACAATTAAACAGGACAGGAAAGCTAAAAAGAAAATTGATATTTTCAAGATTTTACTGATTTGTATCGAACAGGATTCAAGAAATTTAGCTCATTTGTTACCCAAATTACATAAAATCACAAACTAATGTATGTGAGATTTCTATATTTAATAACTGATGTGTAACTTGTATCCTGATTCTTAAAGAGTATTAGAATGTTTCAGATCTTTTCCAATTACCTGCTTTCCACATTCCGGAATATCATAAAAAATAAGGTTTTTTCTATCCTAAACCTGCTTGGTTTATCGGATTCCATTATTCCATGGATTTTTTTATCCAGTTTTCATATGCTTTATAGTCCCCCATTGCCTCATATGCAATAGCCAGGTTATGGGCAGCTTTTCTTGCAAGTTTTGGATTCGGAGACCCGGCCAAAGGTTTAAGCAGTTCAAAGGCACCAGCCCAATCCTGGCTTCTGAAACGAGGAGTCACTTCTGAGAAAGCTTTTCCTATATAGATCATTTTCATTACTGTAACACTTCCTGGATAAAAAGATCGAATATAGTTCGATACAATCTGGCTGGCCAGGTCATTTACTTCTTTACCTGCATTCCCCATTGAGGGTCCGATTACAATGAATCTGCTAAGTGCTGGCCTGGTCTGGTAATGGTTTGATTCTGAAATTAATATCCTGTTAATAACATCACCTGACCTGTCATAGAGCGACAATCCCGCCTCCACAATCAGATCGACATAATTTGTAGTTGATCTGCTGCCGTCATCATATTTTTCTGTTACCGTTTCAATTGAGAAGAAAGGCTTGAATGATTCAAGAGCCAAAAGCATGTCTGCATTCTGATTATTACAGATTGTACTAATTTTATCTGCTTTTAGAACCTCCGGTAACTCTTCTGTGGTTATACCTTTCATTAATGTGTCAATGATAATAAAATTGAAATTTTTATCGGATGAAAAGGTGAGTTCAAGTTTTTCAATCAGATGCCGAACTCCCGAAATATAAACCTCTTTTTCTTTATCATCATCAATTGGCAGGTTTGAATAATCGAACCTGTTAATGAATACAATTCGTTTGTGCTGACCATCCGTTTCAATCTCGGGTGGTGTTGAAACAGGATATGATATATAGGTGCTGCATGATGCACACAGAATGACTATAACCAGAAGGACGAACAATACATAATTTCTATTCATTTCAACCTTATTTTGTTACAGTCAAAATTAAGAAGATATATTAATCGTTGCCATTAGATATTCGAAAAGCACCAATCTTTGTTGAATAGCTGGTTGCACCCCGCTTCAGGTAATCACCGACATACCAGATGGTCCGGTCGTCGGACGGATCGATGGCGGTCTGGGTGTAATCCTCCCAGCGGTATGTTCTGGTTTGCGGGGCTTCGCCTTCGATGAGGATGACTTCATCCATGGTAAGGATACCCGGTGCATCATCCGCCAGCCGGCCTGCAAACCGCTGGCCGGGGTAGTGGCCCTGGCCGCTGAATGAATACCCGATCCCGATATTTCCATCGCCATCCATTGCAGGACTCGCCATCCAGCGGTAATTGCTGTCGGGGGCATAAGTGCCCTGCTGGTGCAGTGCCACGTCACCATTCCTGTCTATGCGAAACTCGTACCAGCGAACACCTCCTCCACCTGCCGTAGTGCCAACTGAATGCACGGCCACCAGCGATTCCTGGTCTCCGATACGCCGGTAAACCAGCCTGGCCATGATCTTGTCGCCCTGTGAATCGAGCCCCATG
>JADHVS010000182.1 GCA_016783865.1 Bacteroidales bacterium | reverse complement strand
ACCACCACCCCGATCAGGCTTATGAACCCGATACCCGCAGTAAAGGAAAAAGAGTTGCCTGTAAAGTATAATGCCAGCACCGATCCGATCACGGCCAGCGGTATTGCCGAAAAAATGATCAGCGGCTGGGAGAAGGAGCGGAACTGCAGCACCAGCACGGCAAATATGGCGATCAGGGCAATTAAACTCGCCCGCATAATACCCCCGAAACTTTCTTCGCGACTCTCCAGCTCACCTGTAAATTTATATGAGTAATCTTCAGGCCAGGGATAATCCTCAAAATGTACCCTCAGCTCTGCAATAATCTCATCCAGGTCATACCCTTTAGCTATATCCCCTGTAATGGTCCCGTTCCTGTCCATATCGAAATGTGTGATCAGCCCGGGAGCTTTCTTCAGCTCAATACTGGCCAGCTGATTCAATGGAATGGACCGCCCGGTAAGGGATGTCACATAGATCCTGTCAAAATCTTCAATCTTTACCCGGTCATCAAATGGCATCCGTAATACAATACCATATTCCTTCCCCTCCGAATCCCTGAATTTTGAAATGGTCATCCCGGTAATGCATGTCCGAATAGTCCTGTCGATCTCATATACCGGCACACCCAGCATGCTTGCCTTGTCTTTGTTGATGTTGAAATAGAGGTCTGTATTGGTCTTGCTCAGCTGGTTTTCGACGTTTACCACCCCGGGCGTTTGTCTCACAAATTGTTCCAGGTCGTTGCTGATCTTTTTCAGTTCATCCAGGTTGTCACCCAGTATCTTGACCGTGAGTGGAGCTTCAATCGGCGCCCCCTGCTCGAATTCCTTTATATTGATCCTCGCGCCGGGATATCCTGAAAACAATTCCCGCAAACTAACAATCAGTGAATCAAAATGTTGTACCTCGTATTCTTCCAGCTCCACAAATATCTCTGCAAAACTTTTTTCATTTCTTTTCGGGAAAATATTATAGTAGATCCTGGGATTGCCATGTCCTACATTGGTGGCATAATGCCTTATTCCGGGAAGGGTGTCGAGAACACTTTCCACGTACATGGCTATCTCATCGGCTTTATCAAGACTGGCACTTTCCGGCGCATCGATCCTGATCATGAACTGTGGCTTTTCTGCTTTCGGGAAGAAGCTGACTCCCACAACCTGGAACAATGCAACCGATCCGATAAATCCCAGTACGGACAAAAGGATGATCAGCCAGGTACGCCGCAATGAAAAATCGAGTATTCTCCGGTAAGGGCCTTCAATTAGTTTCTTAAGGGGCGTTTTAAGGTTGAACTGATACTTTCTTTTTCGTACCGCATCACCCGCCTTGAGAAAAACACTGGCAAGGTAGGGTGTAAGGGTAAGCGCCAGGATCAGCGAGGCAAACATGGTGAACAATACGGTTACCGGGAGACTCTGGATAAACCGCCCCGCCTTGTCCGGCATGGTTATGATCGGGATAAAAGCAAGCATGGTGGTTGCCGTAGCCGTGATAATGGGCCAGCCCAGCTGCGCCCCCCCCTTAATCGAGGCGTCCCTCCTGGTATGCCCCAACCCGATAAAGCGTTCGATGTTCTCCACGATCACTATCGAATTATCTACCAGCAAGCCAAGGGAAATAACCAGTCCGGCTATGGAAATCTGCTGCAGTCCAAATCCCGACATATCCACAAATCCCAATCCGATCAGGATAGAAAAGGGTATGGCAATGATCACAATAATGGAAGCCCGTAAACCCAGTGAAAGCACTATGATAAGCCCGACCAGAAAGATCCCCTGCAGCAGGTTGCTCATGAACCCGTTGATCCGCTGGTCGACACTTTCCGACTGGTCGAAGACACGAATCAGTTCAGTTGAAGGATGAAGGGTGGACTGGTAATCCTCAAGCACCTGGTGGAGACCGTCGGCGATCTTAAAAATATTGAAACCTGTTTTCTGTTTTACCGTGAGAAAAATGCATCTTTCACCATTGTACCGGGCCAGGTAAACATTGTCTTCATAATCGAATTGAACATCGGCGATATTCTCCAGGTAAATGAGCCGACCGTTATACGAACTCACCACCGTATTCCTGATCTCATCGAGGTTGTTGTAGGTCCCGCTCGTTTTGATATTGAAATTCCTTGTTCCCGCTTCAATAGATCCGCCGGGGATATTTGCATTATTACTCAGGATGGACTGACTCACCCTTTCCAGGGAAATATTCATCCGGGCCATTTTTTCTATGTCGAGGGAAACACGGACCTCCTGCCCGGGAAGGGCCAGTATCTCGACCTGTTTGACACCGCCCACCTTTTCAATCTCCTTTTTCAATTGATCGGCAGCCTCTTCGAGCGACGAATATTCGGCTGTTTCCGAAACCAGGGCCAGTTGCATCATGACCACATCGGTACTGGACCATTCCAGGACTTCGAGGCCGTAAATATCGTCCGGGAGTTTGTTTCGAATGCTGTTTACCTGTTGAACTACCTCATTAAATTTTTCGTCTGCATCTGTATCGAAAGTGAACTCCACCGCTGTTGCAACAATCCCATCCCTGATACCTGTTTCCAGGCGTTTTATGTCATCCAGTTCATTCAGTGCTTCTTCGATGGGGGTGGCGATCAGCTCTTCCAGGTCATTCGGATTTGCTCCGGGATAGATTATGATCACACTGGCTCCGGGAAGCTGCATCGGCGGATCTTCGGTACGGGGCATCGTCAGGAAAGACGTAACGCCCACTAATAGCAGGAGGGCGAAGACTACGATGGTAAATTGGTAGTTATCGATGGAGATCTTTGGTAGTTTCATAATAGAAATGACTAAAATTGGGGATTGAGTGTGGGGTTTATTCTATCAGGACTTGAACCTCTGTATTGTCGCGTAGATATTCGCCGCCTTCGATGACGATTTCGTCCCCTGGTTCTACCCCGCCTGACAACACGATACCGTCATCCCTGATAGATAGTATAGTTACTTCCCTTTTTGATGCCACATTATTTTCAACCAGGTATACTGTTCCTTTCAGCCCGTTTCCGTCGATCAGTGCTTCTAACGGAATGATTACCCTGTTTTCTGTTGCAGAGGGATAGACATCCACTTTTGCAATGAATCCCGATACCAGCTTGTCGGGCTGATGGGTCATCAGCAATTCAACCTCATATGTCCCGGTATATGGATCGGCCGAATTCCCGATCTCTGCAACCTGTCCCGTAAATGTTTTACCGGGATACGCATCGAACCGGACCAGGGCTGAATCCAGGAGACTGACCCGGACAATGTCTTTGTCGGTAAGGTTTACCCTGACGACCCAGGCATTTTCGGTGGAGGCAAACAGGAAAACCGGGTACCCGGGAGGGATCACCTCATTTTCCTCGGCAATGCGCTTTAATAATTTCCCCTGTGAGGGAGCATGGATCTCCGAATGCTCCAGGTTGAATCTGGCAATCCTGACATTGCTCCGGGCCACTTCCACGGCAGTACGTGCGTTCTGGAACTGCTCCAGTGTGGCCACACTGTCGTTATAAAGGTTTTGCGCCCGCTGGTAATCGCGCTGTGCCTTCTGCAGTCCGAGCTCGGCCTGCCTGGCCATTGATTTTACCTCCGACAGGTCGAGGGCAGCCAGCAGCTTTCCTTCGGGAACCTGTTGTCCCTCATCCACATAAATGTTTTTAATAATGCCGCCTGTTTTAAAACTCAGTTTGGTTTCAGACTTTGAGGCCAGTTTACCGGAGGTGTGAATCGGGAATGTTATTTCCTTTTCCTCTACAATGGTAGTCCGAACCTGCGGTTTTTGTTTTATTTCTTTAACCGGTTGCTGGGGATTACAGGCAATCAGCGAACCCAGCAGGATGATGAATACATATTTTGAATGCATTTTTGTCATTTTAAAATTTATATTGACATGTAACTCTTTCAAATTCAGCATGTTTGATTAAATAATCATATTGACTGATGATCAGGCTCAGTTCCGAGTTGGTCATGGCTGTCCGCGCATCGATGAACTCGATCAGGTTTGCCTGTCCCTCTTTGAATTTCCTGTCGATCACCTGGAATGCCTTCCTTGAGCTGTTAAACTCTTCCCTGGCTGCCACAATGGAAAGCTGGGTTGCTTCCAGTTCGAAGTATGACTGAATCACCTGGAGCATGATCTGGTTCCTGGATTCCTCCAGCTGGTCCTGCCGTATGTTCCTTTCAATCCTGGCCTGGCTGATCTTTGCCTTGTTCTCAAAACCATGCCACAGGTTCCATCGCAACACAACCGAGGCCAGAACATAATCGTAATCCGAATTAAACTGGTATTCTGTTCCCTGGAAACCATAATCCACTGCTCCGTAGAGAGTGGGCAGTTTCTGCGACTGGTTGAGGCTGATCAGGTAGTCATTAGCAGAGGAATAGTTTTCGAGCATGGTTATCTCTTCCCGGGAATTGAGTGCACTGTTTTGTGCCGTGGGGAGGTCTGCCGGGATGTAGGATGAGTCGGAAAGCTCAGGTAATTCAGCAATGGTTATTTCTGATTCATACGGTTTATTAAGTAAAAAATTGAACCATGCCTGAGCCACCTTTTTTGATTTTCTTACCTCGGCTTCCTGCTGCTCAAGCTTGCTAAGTTCAGCCTTCGACCGGTATACATTATCAATAGTTACTTTATCGTTCCGGTAAAGGCTTTCATTCACCCTTACATTCTCTTCGAGGACACTTTTTGTGTCGTTTACCAGTTGTTCGAGCCGCAAAACTTTCAGGTAATTGTAATATGCGGTCTTTATATCGGCCACCAGCTGCCGTTTATAGGTATCCGCGTCGGCCTGCTTTGCCTGGCTCAGGTGTTGGTTGATCTTGTTATTGTAGTATATCCTGGGATCTATTATTGGCTGGATCAAAGATACTTTGGTCTCATGTTCATGTGACCTGAGGAAAGAGAATTCCAGGTTGTCAATCAGGGGGAACTGGTCTGACCCGATAAGCATATTCAGGGTTGAGTAAACCGGGTTCAGCATATCCCCGACCGGGAATTCAATCATCCGTCCACCATCGGCGACAGAATAGCGTGCGTTAATGCTTATATTGGGATAGTACCACGACCGTGCCTCTTTCAGCGCGGCCATGCTTTTTTCGTAGCCGGCCTGTTTCTGGCGGAGGGAGAGGTTGCTTTCGAGTCCCTCGTTGATATAGTTGATCAGTATATTGGTTTGTGAATTTATCCGTCCGGGGATAATACTCAACAGTATAATATATATTATAGTATATCTGTTCATGTTTTTAATCTTTAACAGCACCGTTCGATACCAGGGTGAGGTGTGTTTGCAGGATATCCGTCTGGCTGATATTGAACATCTTGTATATATCTGATTTATTGTTCATGATGACCAGCAGTCCAAGCAGCTGGGTCCAGAGGGTCGCGGAGAAGATCCTGGAGGGTATGTCGTTTCTCAATGATCCGTCTTCTATGCCCAGTTCCACGCACTTGTCAACAATGGAGAGTGGTGTTTCCTCGAGCAGGTACTTCTCGGCCGATGACCTTTCGATGTTCAGTTTGTCGAGCTGGGAGGTTTCAAACATCATGAAAAACTGGAAATAGTTGCTGTGTGTCTGGGAAAACTGCACTGTGGTGGCTGCCAGCTCGAGTAATTTCTCATAGCCGGTGGATTTTGATTCAATGTTTTTCTCCATGAATTTCAGCAGTATTTCTGCTCCCCGCCGGAAAATTGCAAACTGTATGTCCTCCTTGCTTTTGTAGTAAAGATAGAGGGTACCTTTGCTGAGTTCGGCCTCTTCTGCAATATCATCCATGGTGGAGTTTTCCAGTCCACGCTTAAAGATGATCCGCTCTGCCGCGTCGATGATGTCGCTGCGGCGCTGCTCCCTTTCACGTTCTTTTCTTTCGGATATTCCCATGATTGACTTATGGTTAATTAATAGGCTATGTTAAATATAATGACTAACGGTCATTTAATGAACGAAGGTATGTCGAAAATTTGATTTTATCAAATTTTCGCGTGAGTCGGGAGTCGGGAATCGTAAAATGGTTAGCATTCGCGAGCAGGCTATGCCTGTCCGCCACGGTGGGTAAACCGGCAGGTAAACAGGTTGAAGTTTAAGGTCAGGGAACGGGCTTCAACAGATCCTTCCTGACATTTTCAAGATCTTCGATTATCTTGTAAACAGAGCTTGAAGGATTTCTATTCCCGGATAGATTCTTAGCCCGGTTTATTGCTTGAAATTGCTTTTTATCAAGTATTAATTTTAAATCCTGATCAATTTTTCCTTTGCAGTATTTCGCATCATGTTTTGTTAACTTTTTACAACAATCATCACAAGCCAAAGCTGATGTTTGCTCTTGATAATGAAGCAGGTACCAGAGTTCAAAGCATGGATTTGAAGCAATTATTTCAACATCTTTAATTTCTTGCAGCTTTAATAAAATGTTATCATCGTCCAGATCATAAACAAGACAGTTTTTGTCTTTTGGATGAGTGAACTTCCCTTTCATATAGTTTTTGATGTATTTAGCTGAAATATTCTGACCTGCAATTTTAGAATTAATTGTTATTGGCAAGCGGTACTTTGATTTTAAGTAGGCAATATAAAGTTCTTCTGTTTTTCCCTCACAGAAAACAAAATACGCAGGATTAATTTTTTTACCTTTTGGGATTCGTTTTCTTCTGGTCATTTAATAAGGAATAAATACTATCAACAGAGTCGTTGACGATCGGGACAGCATCAAATCTGCCCTGCAGATAAGCTTTCTCTGCATCCATGGTATCTCTGAATTCTTTATAGTCATATAATGAGTATAACTCTGTGGATGCATCTGGCTGTTTATTTGTAAAGTATATCTGATCCTTTCTAAGCAGATCGAAATTTATCAAATTTGTATTATGAGTTGAAAAAATAAGCTGAGCATTTTTTCCCTTGTGAAATACCTCTACTATATACTCAACAATCCGGCTATGCAGGCTGCTTTCAAGCTCATCTATTATGAGTGTTTTATTATTTTTAACAACATCCAGAATAGTAAGCATTATAAAAAAAGCCTTTTTTGTTCCTTCAGACTCTTCCCTATCGAAGTCGAAAGGAATCTCCGGAGATGCTTTGTGATAAGAGGTGATTTTTACAAAATCCTGGTCAATATCTTTTATAGAGGCTTCATTTGACGTAAAATCGGCTGTTACGTTTTTACCCATTCTGGACTCTCTTTGTATTTTTATGTCAACTATATCATTATCCGCTATTTTTAAGGTTTTCAGAAGAAGTTCTTTGTTTTCTGAAAAGAGCTGCTCGAAGAAGTTAATATCTATATTGTAGTAGCCTAATATAAACATAGTGCTGAAGTAGTTGAATAATTCCTTGCCGATTATTCTGTCCATCTGGCTTGCACGCGATATGAATAATGATTTGCGTGAAGTATTTTCTGCAACATCCATGGGCTTCTTTATAGCAGAACCAAAAGAATAGATTTTTGATTTTTCAGGCCCCAGGTTTTCATTTCTGGTAAATACTTTTGCCCTGCGTCCATTTGGGTAATAAAATAGTTCTTCTGAAATGATTTCGGTTACAGTAAGTGTGAAAGAGTACTCATACTCAATACCATTGCTTACAAAATTAATTAAGAAACTACTTGGTTTTTTCAGATAATCCTTAAACTTAAAAGGTTGAAAATTGAATCTTGTGTTTTCATTATGTGCATGAGACATGAAAACCATCATGGCACAAAATCTGACAGCTTTAATAACATTACTTTTTCCTGACGCATTGGAGCCGTAAATGGCAATCGTTTTTAATACCTTTTCCTCATTAAAGTGAGTGATATTATCGCCAAGTTGTTTAGATTTTTGAGTATTGATATTCCCGGCACGCAAATTTAATATGACTTCATCCTTGATTGAAAAGAAGTTACTCAATCGTATTTCTAAAATCATTTTATGTTTGTTTTTTGTAAAAGGATTACAAATTTAAGGAATAAAATTGAAATATCGACATTTTAATCCAAAATCACAAGATTACTCCATGATAATTAACTAAACAATTTATTCAATAATAATATGTATCAATGAATAGGCCTTACCTATAATGGTATCCATAAATATCCGGAATATCGTATCACTGCATTGTTGCAATCTATCGTATCATATCGTATCATTTTGCCTGCAACTGTCTGATAAGCGACACATTCCCAAACATTATCGCGGTATCTTTGTTATCAAATTATAATTAAAGTGATATATCATGAAAGCAATATGGAACGATAAAGTAATCGCTGAGAGCGATGATACGATAGTCATTGAAGGGAACCATTATTTTCCCCGCGGGGCTGTCAATAAGGAATTTTTAAAGGAGAGTGAAACGCACACTACCTGCCATTGGAAAGGGGTAGTGATCCGGGGGTGTGTTTTCAAAATCTTATGGTACAAAATATGTATGATATAAAAGTTTGTAAACGGTAAATAATGCATCATTTTCCGCAAATAAGAATGCAGGTTTTTAGAAATCTCTCCGCTTTTTCTTCTTTATTTTTTGTCGTCTTATGAAGCAAATCAAAGCCTGTAAACTTTGATTTATGGTTACTTTCTTAGATTATTACCATTGGTTGTATTTTGGCTCTAAGAATTATGCCAGTGATATATTTATTATATCTTATATTCCAGGTCTAACCTGGAATATTAACTACAATATATTATAGTATTTTTTGAATCCTGCGAGCGCATTGGCTACGCCGAACTCACAGGTTTGTTTGGCTACGCCGAACTCACAGGTTTGTTTGGCTACGCCGAACTCACAGGTTTGTTTGGCTCCGCCGAACTCAGAGGTTTGTTTGGCTTCGCCGAACTCACAGG
>JADHVS010000181.1 GCA_016783865.1 Bacteroidales bacterium | reverse complement strand
CTGGGCTGTATCGCCCGAGCAGACAGCCAGCGTGGCAGGATCAACGATCACGCTGACTCCGTCTACCACGGACAGTTGAACGGTATCTCTCTCCGTACAGTCATTGGTATCGGTGACTGCAACTTCATATATACCGGTGGTGGTTGCGGTATAGGTCTGTCCGGTTCCGACAGGAAGACCGGTCAGAAGATTTCGCCACAGATAGGTGCATCCGGCACAATACCCGGCATCAAAGGTGGTTGAATCACCGGTACAGACGGTTCTGTCGGGGCCTAATTGAGGATTTGGGAAGGCAATGGTCACCCATGTAGTATCGGTTCGTTGATCATTATGCCTGACCCAGAGTTCAACGGTATAGGTTCCGGGACCGGAGAACAGATGTACGGGATTGGCAAGATTGGAAAAATTGGAAACGCCCGAAGCGGGATCTCCGAAATCCCAGTGGATGCTGTCGGCCGGAGGCCAGATATCTGATGTAAAATGAACGGAATCACCCACGCAATGACCTGTATGATGAACGTAGGCTTTGTATCTCTGAAGAAAGGTACATAATGAATTATGATATTGTTTCCATTTCTGCCCCGGGAAATAAAGGATATTTTTTTGATACCCGCAGGACAGGCCCGGTTGGGAGGGAGAATTAATAACGTTAAGATATTTATTATCCCAAAAATGATTCAGATATATTTTCCCGTCGGGAGCCATTTGAATGGAATAGCCGGCGCTGTCCCCAATCATAACCCGGTTATTTACGAATGACGAAGAATCCTCATCGTTCATATCATATTGAATGAGATACTCAGCACCGCCAGTATCCCCAATTTGTGACATAGTGGAATAAAGATACCTGGAATCCAGTGAAAATTCAAATCCTCCCATTTCAACAGTATCATTTTTAATAAATGTAAATTTTGGGATCACCTGGCCGGTGGAGGAGTTAAACAGGCAGACTTCAATCAGCGAATCACGGCTTACGAGAAACCGGCCGTCAGGGGAAATCCTAAGATGAGCGTCCTTTTTATTGGCGCTGGACGGGAATCCCCAATACGGGCGGTGTATGCTGCTTTGACTGACCACCGGAACGGTATCTATCCCGTCGGACGTGACTAGATAGGCCAGGTAGTCGGATCCGTTCAACTCGTGTCTTTTGGCAATCACCCAGGCGTCCCTGTTGTTATGATGGCGGATGGCTGTCAGTTGGTTAACGGCGCTGTCGCCCATATACAAAGGGATATTCTTGCTTCCGGCTACAATATCCCCGTCTCCTCCGTGCAATTGCATATCCAGAACCGAATAATGAAGACCAATCACAGGCGCATAGCCAGTATAATAGCCTATGGTGAAAAGGTAGTATTTATTTTTATCGGTAATAAAGGGAACGGCCATAATAAATTGGCCTGTTCCCCAAAACTCACCCCCCAGCAATCCTTCTCCATTAGGCATCATACCTAGGTTGCGGTCAAATACTTTTTGACCGGCTGAAAAAAACAGAAGATTTCCGGCAGAATCAGATACCGAAACTTCCAATTTACATCCTCCTGAATTATAGGGATTATCGGTTAATACGACAGGCGATCCGGAATTGAAGGTAAGGCCTGCATAAGCGCCAAAGTACCAGTTGTTGAACTCGCCCTGGGAAAAACAAAAGAAAGATAAAAAAATACTGAAATAAATAATTGCAGCGATTCGCATGACGCCTTTAGCCATAAAACAATCTTGCCCTATTTCTTTGAAAAGGAATATAAAAATACTGATTAATTGTTTTAATAAAGGATCCTGAACATATGTTCAGGATCCTTATCTGAAAGTTTATGGACAAAACAGTTGATCATCGATATAAACAGTTCCGCCACCAAGGGGAACTGACAGAGTAGATCTATTACAACCTGTACTCCATGAATTTGTACAACCGGTTACAACCAAATGTGAATATACATAGTGGTACTCCTCAGCTCTTACCTCAAAAGTATAAGAACAAGTATCCGGATTAAATGTTGTGCAGGCAAGAGGAGAGCCATTGCAATTATCCTGGTAAACACATAGTTGTATATCGCAAGTGGGCCCGGGAAGACTACAATCGTAGTCGGGGCAATCGGCGATAGTTACTCTAACAGTAACAGGAACTAAACTGTACAAGTCGGAGCATTCCTCTGTTGCGACAGGTGACTGGGGTGTACTTGTTTTGACAGGTTCTCCTTTTTTTGCAGGAGGGTCAATGGGAGTTACCGCGAATCCATAGATGCTGAAACATCCCAAAATGATTAATAAGATGAAATTTTTCATGGTCTTCAAATTTAATGTTTTTCAGGAATTTATACAAAGTCATGCTCCCAACATAAGATGATCCGGCTTATCATAAAATCATTGCCCGATAATTTTTTACGGGAACATTGTTTCGGGCAATGTCGTATCTTTGCCGTTACCTCCTTTCTTTTTGAGGGTCCAATATGTATGGAAACGTGTATTGGCTTTCATTAAGGGGGAGGTTTTTAATTTCTGACAGCATCTGCCAAATATAGGAAAATTTTTTGTAAATGTCAATGAATAGTTCAAAATCAAGTGTTTAAATTGCCTGCATCTGTCAATGCCCAAACGCGTCCATGCAACATCCGTCTAATCCCTTACGCATCTCACCGAAAACGCATTCGCCCGGTAACTGGGATAATAGGACACCGAGTAGTTGTACTCATTCAAACCGTGACTCCATGCCTTCCAGGGGCCATGAGCCGTGGAGCTCCAAAACATCGTAGCGAAATCGATGAAGTTCCAGCCCCGGTTGAAATGTTCAACGCCGGATAAGATCGCATTGAATCCCGAATATCCCGTACTGAGCAATGGCTTACCGGCAAAGGCGTTGTTGATCCAGTTGGCAAACAGGAGGTTCCAGTCAGCTTCTGAAGGAATATGCCAGCCGGGAGGACAGAGGCCCTGGATCTCTTCCGTATCTTCGTAACGCATTAGTTCATCCCATTGATAAAACGAAGGACGAGGGACGAAGGACGAGGAACGTGAATATTTTTCGGGGATGCAGTTGTCGCGCTGGGGTATTGTATCCGGGATTTCAAGGCCGTACGAGAGATTTGCCGCCATCCAGCATTGGGAACCGATTTGAACGGTTGGATAGGATGTGCTGTCGCGGATATCTACCAATGTACCTCCGCACGAAAACGGCATGGCCGATCTTACATCCAATATCCTATATCTTTCATCTGAACACAAAGCGAAATTTGTATAGGTATACGCAATTGTATGCGCCCCGACTCCCGCCATGGCCGGATGGAAATACCCGGTGATCTGATCCACGCCCGGCCCGCTATAGGTTCCTCCCAATGGGATCCCTCCCTTTAGTTTAAACGGCTGGGCATTGAGAGTGGTGAGGGTATCAAAACAAATTAAAAATGAGACATCCGGCTGTTCCCAGACAGACATGGTAATGGCATTGGAGGTGTCGGGATTTCCCGAGACGCATAATTCAGAAGAGGTGAGAATGCACGTAACCACATCGCCATTTACCGGAATATAGGTAAATACTGCATTGTTCATTCCTGCATTGATTGCATTGACCTGCCACTGGTAGAATGGATCTGTTCCCCCATGAACCGGGGTGGCTGTGAAGGTCACCGGGATCCCTCCGCAAACGGGATTGATGGAGGCGGCAATGGTAACGGACACCGGAAGCCGGGGATGAATCAAAACGGAGTAATCTGTCGTATCGGCCCCGCATCCGGACACCGAAGGAACAATGGAATAGGTGACGGTTTGATCAATGGTATCCAGATTCTGTAGGGGCTGGTCGATGACCAGCCCAGTCCCATCCGAATATCCCGTTACCAATGGTGAAGAGGCCGCAGCCGTCCAGGAAAAGGTACATCCGGTGAGATTGCATTGCAGGAGAATATCGGTGGTATCGCCCGAGCACAGAATGGTGACCGGGGGGCTGATTGTCGCCTGCACCACCGGTAAGACCGTAACGATCACCGTGTCGGGAGCGCCGATGCATCCTTCAACTCCGGTGGGGGTGACTTCGTAAATGACATACCCGGCGGTATCTCCTGTATTTTCCAGCGTCTGGTTGATGAGTGGCCCGGAGCCATCGGAAAAACCGGTTACCTCTGCGGATGAGCCGATGGCGGTCCAGGAAAAGGTGGTTGCTGACACATGGGAAAATAGACCGATGACTGCAGACTGCTGACTGCAGACTGTCAATCCCGGCGGGTCAAACCACACATCGGGCTTTGGGTGGATCACCACCGGATAATCCAATGGAATCCCGGGACAAGAGGGAGAGGCAGGCAGGATGGTATAGGTAATGGTTTGATCGATGGTATCGCTGTTGAAAAGAGTTTGTTTAATGGAATCGCCTGTCCCGGCCGAATACCCGGTCACTAACGGGGATGAACCCACGGCCGTCCAGGAAAAATCACATGCCGAAATATTGCACTGTAGGGTAAGGTCTGTGGTATCGCCGGAGCAAATAGTCAGTGTGACAGGCTCCACGATCACGGTGGCTTCCGTCACAACGGTCAATTGAACGGTGTCCCTGCCCAAGCAATCGTAAGGGGAGGTAACCGTCACGGCATAGATTCCCGAATCATGGACTGTAAACATCTGCTCATTGCCGATATTCAGTTGCCCCGTCAAAAGATTATCCCACTGAAAGGTGCATCCGGTGCAACTACCGGCATCGAAGGTTACCGAGTCGCCGGAACAAATGGTTTGATCCGGGCCCAGAACGGGTTGAGGCGTTTCGTGGATTGAAATCGTGACCCATGAGGTATCGGTTCGTTTATCGATATGTTGCACCCACATCTCAACGGTAAAGTTACCGGGGCCGGAGAAAAGATGTAAAGGATTTATGAGATTGGAATAATTGGCAGTTCCAGACGCAGGGTCACCGAAATCCCAGTGTATGCTGTCGGGTGGTGGCCAGATGTCATTTGAAAAATAAATAGAATCATTCTGGCACAGGCCGGTAGAATGGTGAATATAAGCTTTGTATCTCTGCAAGAATTGTGGGAGACTGTGATAATGAACATTTCCTTGTAAACAGAATGCATTTTTTTCATAATTACAAGATGATCCGTTGGCAGAGGGATTATTTATTCTATGCAGAGTATCATTGCTCCAATTATCAGTTATATATATTTTCCCATCGGGCGCCATCTGAATACTATATCCCCCACTATCCCCCACCACAACTTGACTCTGCATAAAAGAATTTGAATCCGGATTAATCATATCATATTGGACAACTGCACCATATGGAGTCACTGATGCAGTTGTAAAATAAACATACCTTGAATCAATTGAAAATTCTTCACTGGTCGCAATCTTTTCCCCTAATCCCGGCCAAAATCTGAACTTTGAGGTCACAACCCCGGTCGAAGTATTAAAAAGACACATTTCTGTAAGCGAATCGTGACAAAACAGGTATTTACCATCAGGAGAAATCCTCATAAAACTGCATGTACCACTCGACCCATTTAAGAAAGTACTTGTACTTACGACAGGAGCGAGATTAATACCTAAAGAATCAATTAGGTAAGCTAAATACTGGTCTATATTGCCACGCCTCAAAACCACCACCCATACATCCCTGTTATTCTGATGTCGTGTCGCTGTTAATGAGGTATATACACTGTCTCCCATTGGCAAAGGTATATTCTTCATGCCGGTTACAATATCACCCTTACCTCCATCTAATTGCATATCAAGAACCGAATAACGCAATCCAGCCGTTGGGTTAATTAATGTTGGCGCATGATCAACAGTAAAAATATAATACAAATTATGATTACTGATATCCTGAACAGCCATAAACTGACAGGTGACCTCCCCTCCTAACAGCCCGGTGCCATTTGGCATCACAACATTGTTTCGATTCCAAACTTTCCTGCCGTTTGAATAAAACATAATGTTACCCAGTGAATCCGATACCGATATCCCAGCAATAGCACCATTAGTGGTGATTGGATTAGGGGGAAGAGCAACAGGTGGGTCAGTATTGAAAGAAATACCTGCATGGACACCAAAGTACCAGATATTGAACTCACCCTGGGGAAAACAAACAAAAGGGATAAAAATGACAAATAAAATAATAATTATATCTCTCATTTTACTTTCAAAAAAACCTTCTTATTGTGTTCCATATCTTATAGTTACCCTAACTAGCGATACTCTATTATGCCTAACAGAGATAAGAGAGAAACCTAAATTTTTTTTTGGTTTCTCTCTCTTTACCCTTTATGGACAATATGTGGTATTTATATAAACGGTGCCACCACCAAAAGGAACTTTATTAATTGATGTAGCATCACTGGTATTATAACTAGAGTTACATGGCGGTGATGATGTTAGAACTAACCTAGCTTTAAGATAATGATCTTCTTCCGCCCGAAGACCTCCAATTTCATATTGGCATGTTTTCAGATCAAATTCCGTACATCCAATAAGAGTTGTCCCATTTTGGTCATAAATGCAAATGTCAAATGTACAATATGCAGGATAATCACAGTCATAATCCGGGCAATCCGTAAAAGTGACATAAACAGTAACATCAACCAAGCTGCGCGAGTCGGAGCATTCCTCTGTTGCAGCAGGTGACGGGAGTGTAATTGTTTTGACAGGTTCGCCTTTTTTTGCAGGAGGGTCAATGGGATTAATGGAAAATCCATATAGGCTGAAACATCCAAGGATGAGTAACGATATTAACTTTTTCATGATTTTCAGATTTAATGATTTTTCAATGTAGATTTTTAGAGAATTGATACTCCCAAAACATACTATGATTTGGCCCAATCACGAAATCGTTGCTCAACAAATTTTACATGGGAGCACATTATTATTAGGCAATGTTGTATCTTTGCCTCTTACCTCCTTTCTTTTTGAGAGTTTTTATATGTAGCTGTATATATTGCTTTCATTCAGGAAGGGGGTTTTTTATTGCATGGCTAGATAATAGATTCATAGTTCGCAAATATAACTAATTATTTTGCCATTGTCAATTGCGGAAACCCGTAAAATGAACGTTTGTGTTTTCGCAGGTAAAAACCGTGTCAAAATTTCATTATGTTGATTATCAACACTATAAAAAAAAGAAACGGTATGCAAAATGCACGCCATGTTTTTTGGAAAAATGACGGATGTGGGGGAGGTTAGAACGACGAACTGGTTTCAATCCATCACACACCGCACCGAAAACGCATTCGCCCGGTAACTGGGATAATAGGACACAGAGTAATTATAATCATTCATCCCGTGCGCCCAAGCCTTCCGGGGACCGTGAGCCGTGGAGCTCCAGAACATCGCAGCGAAATCGATGAAGTTCCACTCCCGGTTGAAGTGCTCCACGCCGGATAACAATGCATTGAATCCCGAAAACCCGGAAAAGAGCAACGGCTTACCGGCAAAGGCGTTGTTGATCCAATTGGTAAACAGGAGGTTCCACTCTTCTTCGGAAGGGACATGCCAGCCGGGAGGACAAAGGCCCTGGAGCTCTTCCGTATCTTCGTAACGCATGAGTTCGTCCCACTGGTAAAACGTAGGATGTGGGACGTAGGACGTAGGAAGTGTGTATTTTTCGGGGATGCAGTTGTCGCGTTGGGGTACCGAATCCGGGATTTCCAGTCCGTACGAAAGATTGGCCGCCATCCAGCATTGGCTGCCGATCTGAACGGTGGGATAGACGTGGTTGTCGCGGATGTCGGTGAGGCTGTCGCCGCAATTGATAATTGATAATTGATAATTGATAATTGAAAGTTTTGCGGAGTCCAGGCAGCCGGCGTAGTTGGTATAGTGGTAGGTGATTTCGTGGGTTCCGGGGCCGGCTATGGCGGGGTGGAAATAACCGGTAATCGGATCCACTCCTGGTCCGGAATAGGCGCCCCCAAGAGGGATGCCTCCTTTGAGTTTATAAGGTTTGGCGTTGAGTGAAGTGATGGTGTCAAAACAAACTGAAAAAGAAACAGTTGGCTGTTCAGCTACCGACATGGTAATGGGATTGGAGGTGGCCGGATTGCCGGAGACACAATCCTCATCTGAGGTCAAAATACAAGTCACCACATCGCCATTAGTTGGAGTATAGGTAAATACTGCATTGTTCATTCCTGCATTGTTTGCATTGACTTTCCATTGATATGTTGGCGATGTCCCGCCGTTGACCGCGGTGGCGGTGAAGGTGACCGGGGTCCCCTCGCAAACGGGATTGTCGGAAGCGGCAATGGTACCCGATACCGTCAGAATGGGATGAATCAAAACGGAGTAATCCGTCGTATCGGCCCCGCATCCCGATGCCGAAGGAACAATGGAATAGGTAACAGTTTGATCAATGGTATCCAGATTCTGTAGGGGCTGGTCGATGACCAGCCCAGTCCCTGCAGAATAACCGGTCACAAGAGGAGAGGAGGCGACGGCGCTCCAGGAAAAGGTGCATCCGGCGAGATTGCATAGCAGGTGAATAGCGGTGGTATCGCCGGAACACAGGATGGTGGCCGGCGGGCTGACCGTCGCCTCCACCACCGGTATGATGGTGACGATAACCGTGTCGGGAGCGCCTATGCATCCTTCAGCTCCGGTGGGGGTGACTTCGTAAATAACATACCCGGTGGTATCTCCGGTGTTTTCCAACATCTGGTTTATGACCGGCCCGGAACCATTAGAAAAACCGGTCACCTCTCCTGATGAACCGGTCGCAGTCCAGGAAAAGGTGGTTGCTGCCACATGGGAATAGAGATTGATGACGGCAGACTGTTGACTGCAGATAGTCAGCTCCGGCGGGTCAAACCACACATCGGGCAAC
>JADHVS010000180.1 GCA_016783865.1 Bacteroidales bacterium | reverse complement strand
AAATAGTGCACTCCAGGCTCCTGAAGCCAGGTTATAAGCTTTGATCTTCTTCCCATCCTGGCCCAGGCTGGATACATAAATGGTACTTTCATCCTGCGACCATGCAGGGAATTGAAGAAATTCATTTCCCGGAGAAGGGATTTTTCTTGATTCCTCTCCTGTCGCGGAATTTAGAATGACCAGTGAATATTCATTTTTAGTACTGATCTCAATAGCAACTATCCAATCTCTGCCCGGTGACAGGTCGGGCGACTGATACCTTGAATTTGGTGTAAGCAGTTTTTCTGCCTTCTTCTCCATGTCATAGGTCTTAATCACAGAAAAACTTTGCCTTCCCCAGCGGGCATCACCAATGATCTCGGTCCAGGCAATGAGATTTCCGGCATGTGTTATGTTATCAGCACTATAGAATCCAGGTGTATGGATACGTTTTTCCCGTCCCTGGTGATCCAGCAGGATGAACCTGTTGATCTGATCTACACCCGATTTTTCTGCAAAAATCAGGGAATCACTTATGTACCTGGGAAATTTATAGCTGGTATAGTGTTTATTATTTGTGTTATTGATAGGACTGAATGATGTATAAGACCTGCTCTCCGCATGTTTACTCCAGTGTGATCTCAATGTATCAAAGGTTTCATGATACAATTTTTTTCTTGAGGAGGAGGCATATTTCTTCAATCCGAAATAGAAAGGATAAATTGTATAGGGTTTCCTGGCAGTATAATCCAGCAAGTCGGACCAGAGTTCATCCCCATATTTCTTTCTGCCAAATGCAACCATCTGATAACCATAGTGATAATGTGTTGGGACAAAATCCTTATATGACCCGTAAAAAGCCTTTTCATATGGATAGACTATGTTCTTATCCAGAAGAAGCGCTTTTATTTCTTTCTCAAAGGAAGGAAGCCTTCCCCTTCCCGACCACGACAATTTTGTTTCTGCATCCACAGCATCCCCTTCAAGGTACCAGAAAGGACAAAGGCCCGTGACAGCGCCCTGTGCCTGTTCGCCCAGTAACCATGTGAGTCCCCGCGTTATTCCCTGGTTCATTTTATCCACCTGCACCACATGCCTGAATTCATGCAATACGAGTTGTTCAATATAATCCTGCGCATAGTTATCGGCCGATGGCGTGGTGACCAGCTCCATCCTCTTGGGAGCCCAGGCAACAAATCCATTTGATTGAACCGACCGGTTATGCAGTATGACCGGAATCTTTCGGGGCTGATGATTGAGATAATCCGCATTCTGATCATAGTAAAACTCAAGCAGGCAGGTCGTTCGCCGAGCTTCCGCACTAAATTCTGCAGGAAATATCACTTTAAAATGATCAGTATTGATTTGTTTCCATCTCAGGCTGGCCGGATCTTCGCCCTGGGTATAATATTGTGCATACCCAAAGCTAATTGAGATCATCCAGATAAACCATAAAATAATTGTTCTCCTCCCTTTCATAGCCTGATCCGTTTTTTTCTTTCTTTCAAGCCTTCAGCTTATCCTTCGAAAATACTTCAAAATTATATCATACAAAGCAAACTCGGCAAAATCCATTCTTTGTTGATTAGTTTATAATAAGAAAAACATTAAATTCGCCCAGATATTATTGATCGATAATCATTTCCTCATGAAGCAATATACCCGTTGGAACCTTTTGTTGGGATGGTTGGCATTTGCCATTGCAACGACTGTTTATTTATTGACGCTTGAACCGACCAATAGTTTATGGGATTGTGGAGAATTTATTGCCTGTTCATATAAGCTGGAGGTCCCCCATCCACCGGGAGCACCTTTTTTCCTGTTATTGGGACGGTTTTTTTCATTGTTTGCCGGAGACCCCGCCAACGCGGCCAAAATGATCAACGTGTTGTCGGCACTGAGCAGCAGCCTGACCATAATGTTCCTGTTCTGGACAATCACCCACCTGGCCAAAAAAATAGTGATAAAAAACGGGGAATATAAATTACACCAGCTTGTGGCCATTTTTGGAAGCGGACTCGTCGGAGCACTGGCCTATACTTTCAGTGATTCATTCTGGTTTTCTGCTGTGGAAGGAGAAGTATATGCTAACTCATCTCTCTTCACTGCAGTCGTCTTCTGGGCAATCCTTAAATGGGAAAATGTGGCGGATGAACCCCATTCCAACAGATGGATCCTGCTTATTGCCTATTTGATGGGGCTTTCGATCGGGGTTCACCTGCTGAACCTGCTGGCCATTCCTGCGATCGTCCTTGTTTACTATTTCAAAAAATTCAAAGTTACCCCCAAAGGGATCACATACGCCCTGTTGTTGTCAGTGATCATCCTTGGTTTCATCCAATACGGTGTGATCAACTGGTTCGTGATATTAGCTTCCTGGTTTGAACTGGCCTTCGTGAATAGCTTTGGCTTACCTTTCAATTCCGGTGTACTATTTTACGGATTACTGGTAGGTGGATTAATTGCCTATGGTGTGTATTATACCCATAAAAAGAATAAGGTCATTTTAAATACTGTCATTCTGGCTTTTACCATGATCATCATCGGTTATTCTTCATTCACACTGATTGTGATCCGGTCGAATGCCAATCCACCCATGGATATGAACAATCCGGAAACTGTGTTTGACCTTATATCTTATCTCAAGCGGGAACAATATGGGAACAGGCCCCTGGTAAAGGGACCGTATTACAACGCACCTATTATCGATATAAAGGAAGGGGCACCGGTGTACAGGAAAGCGGACGGGAAATACAAAGAAATCGACAAGAAAAGTGAATATATATTTTCCCCGGAATTAACCACTGTGTTTCCCAGGATGTATAGCAACGATCCGGCACACGTGCAAGCCTATGAATCCTGGGTGAAGATTAAAGGTAAAAAAGTGAATGTCAGGGGACGGGATAATAAAATGCAGGCGATAACAAAACCCTCTTTCGGAAATAACCTGGCCTTTTTCTTCAAATACCAGGTCGGGCATATGTACCTGAGGTATTTCATGTGGAACTTTGCAGGCCGCCAGAATGATATCCAGGGACATGGAGAGATTATAAACGGTAACTGGCTGAGTGGCATTAAATTTATTGATGAAGCGAGGCTGGGGTCCCAGGATAAGGTGCCATCAAGGTATCTGAATCATAAAGCCCGAAACGAATATTATATGCTGCCCCTGCTGCTGGGTCTGATAGGTGTTTTCTACCATTCGAAGAAACATAAAAAAGATTTCTCTGTGGTCCTGTTCCTCTTTGTCCTCACCGGGATCGCCATTGTGGTGTACCTGAATCAAAAACCCCAGGAACCAAGGGAGCGGGATTATTCGTATGTAGGATCATTTTATGCATTTGCCATCTGGATAGGACTCGGAGTACTTTCCCTGTATGATTTTCTCAGGAAAAAGGTACCGGTACTTATCAGTGCAGGTGTGGCCATCCTGATCAGCCTTATTTTAGTGCCGGGACTAATGGCCCGGGAAAACTGGGACGATCATAACCGTTCGGGTCGCTACACTGCCAGGGATCATGCATACAATTACCTCAACAGTTGTGCCCCGAATGCCATTATCTTTACCAATGGGGATAACGATACATTTCCGCTCTGGTATATCCAGGAAGTGGAAGGTGTAAGAACCGACGTCAGGATCATCAACCTGATGCTTTTCAACACTCAATGGTACATTGATGTGATGAAAAACAAGGCCTATGAGTCTGATCCCATTCCAATGTCGTTACCGGTGGAAAAATACCAGGACGGAACCAATAATTACCTCTACCTGCTGGAAACATTTAAAAATAATGTCGAACTGAAACAGGTTGTTGATTTTATAATAAGCAATGATCCAAGGTCAAAAGTAACGCCTCAGCCTGGCATGAGCCTGGATTTTGTCCCGACCAAAAATTTCAGGCTTACTGTCGACTCTGCGAAAGTACTGCGTAATGGGACGGTCAAGCCGGAAGATGCAGGCAAGATGGTTCCATACATCGATTTCCGTTTGAGCAAGAACACTATCCTGAAGAATGAGATGATGCAACTTGATATTCTGGCTACCAATGATTGGGACAGACCCATATATTTTGTTGCTGCCGGTAATGAAGGTGCGTTAAACCTTGAGCCCTATTTCCAGATAGAAGGGTATGCATACCGGTTGGTTCCGATCAGAACCCCGGGAAGGAATTTTTATACTTATGGAAGAATTGATACCGATATTCTGTATGACAACATGATGAATAAATTCTCATATGGCAGGATGGACCAACCGGATGTGTATCTCGATTATTACAACATCAGAACCCTGGGTGTAATTAAGCTAAGGAATAATTTTACCCGCCTGGCTGAAAGTCTTATCCAGGAGAATAAATTAGATTCCGCCAACAGGGTGCTCGACAAGTGCATGCAATTAATGCCAAACGACAAGGTTCCTTTTGATCTTTTTGTCCCGGCCATTGCCGAAGCATATTACAATTGCAACCAGCCTGAAAAGGCAGATTCCATCGCTAATACTCATCTGGATATGGCAGCCGAAGACCTGTCATATTTTATGTCATTGAAGACGGAATTAAGGCAGAGCACTGATTATGAATTACGCCTTGCTTTGCAGGTAACACAGGATTACAGGCGGATTACGGCAAATGCGGGACGGGATGAATTATCAAAAAAGGCTGAAGAGTTGTTTACCCTTAACTATCAGCGTTATTTTCAGCCGCAGCAAGGAGCACCATTGCCCCAGCCCCGGTAGGAAGATTGTTTAAGTTTCCCTCTCCATGAGTTCGCTGGCAAATTGAAACAAAGCTTCTTTTTTGTCCCCTGCCACCGAAACATTTCTTAACGACAGGAGAGATCTATCGTAGTATTCCTGCGCTTTTAATTCGGAAATTTTTCCAACTTCAAGTTGGGTATAGATGTTCTTTACAGCATTGATCTTTTCCTCCGGCTCAATGTCACTATTTTGCAGGAGTTGATTCAATTCATCGTGATGCTTTCCCCTGGAAAGTTCCAGGGCCATAATCATCAGATAGGTCTTTTTGTTGGTAACAATATCATTGCCAATCCTCTTGCCAAATTTATCTGGATCTCCAAAAGTGTCGAGGTAATCGTCGCGGATCTGAAAGGCAATACCCAGGTTTCTTCCGAACTCATACAGATGATGACGGTCCTCCGTGGACGCCCTTCCCAAAATGGCACCCAGCTTTAAACTGGCAGCTATTAATACTGAAGTTTTCAATTCGATCATCCTGATATAATCACTCACACCAACCTGCATTTCATTTTCAAAATTCAGATCAAATTGCTGTCCTTCGCATACCTCCAGCGCCGTTGTATTGAATAATTCAAGAACATCTTTCAGCTGATCTTCAGGGCATTGCGAGATGTACCGATAGGAAAGTATCGACATTGTGTCACCCGACAAAATAGCAATATTATTATTCCATTTGTTATGTACGGTGGGTTGGTTACGCCGAACCTTTGACTGATCCATGATATCGTCGTGCAGCAAAGTAAAATTATGGAAAACCTCTATGCCAAGGGCCGGTTGTATCGCATGATCAACTGAATCTGTATAGAGGCTGCATGACATTAGTACCAGTGCAGGACGAAGCCTTTTCCCACCAATGGATAATATATACCGCACCGGCTCGTACAATTCCACCGGCTCGTTTTTTAAACTCAGCTTATTCAGTCGTTCATTGATAATATGTTGTGCCTCTGAAAAACCCAGCATCCGAATATATTTCAAATATGGTTGTAATGTAATCTAAATTTAGTATAAACACTTTTACTGACCAATTAGTTTTTTAAAAAAATGAATTTTTTGCTGTGCCGCTCTTTTTCTTTCCTTATATGGTTTCCCCAGGACCTGAGAAATAACCTGAATCCTGCGAGCGCATTGCCCGCTGCTTGCGGCGAGGAGCTTCAATTCCTTCCACTATGCGAACGAATGGGAGATTATATTTGTAATATTTCGGTTGCTATTGCCGAAACAAATCCACCTGGGAAATAAAGACCCTGTCGTCCTAAAATTTAATCCTAAAAGCTTATCTTTGCCCATTAAAGTTCGTGCCTGATGATATGCTATGGCACGATTTTTTCCGTTATATATGCAAAATATGTTTATGCGAAAATTATATCTTTTAAGCTGTTTATTCATATTTTCCATCAGTATTATATCAGCTCAAAGTTACAGGATTGAAGTCAAACTTAAAGACTTCCCGGGTGATACCGTCACCATTGGTCACCGTTTCAATGCTTCCTATGTTCCAAAAGATACTGCCGTGCTTGACAGTAAAGGAGTGGGTGTTTTTGAAGGAGAAGAGCCTTTACCCCAGGGAATGTATTTATTGTTTCTCCCGAATAAAAGCTTTTTCGATTTGCTGTTGAGTGATGACCAGGAATTTTATGTTGAAAATGACACTGTGGATTTTATGGAGCACATAGTCATTAAGGGATCAGAAGAAAACAGCCTCTTTTATGATTACCAGCGTTATCTTAAAAAACAGTCGGCCCGGGCAAAAGAGATACAGACCAGGGTGAAGGCTGCGGAACCAGAAGAAGAGAAAACCAAAATCCAGGAAGAGCTGACTGCTCTTAATGATGATGTAATGACCCATATCGAAGACCTGATAGGTTCGAATGAGGGTACTTTTTTCAGCAAGTTCCTGTTGGCTCTCCAGGAAGTAAAGGTGCCGGATCCGCCAAAAGATGAAGAAGGCAATGTAATAGATCCTGCATTCCAGTATAAATATTATAAGGTACATTATTTTGATAATTTCGATATATCTGATGTACGGCTTCTGAGGACACCTTTTTATGAACAGAAAGTCATGACCTATATCGAAAAGGTGGTTTACCAGGCGCCTGATACCCTGATCAGGGAGGTCGACATGCTGATTGGAAAGTCGCGTACTGATCCTCAGCTATTCAGGTATATGCTCATTACCCTTTTTAACCATTTCGCTAAAAGCCAGATCATGGGGATGGATGCCGTATATATTCACATTGCCGAGCATTATTACATCCCTGACGCCCACTGGAGTGATCCCGAGTTTATCAGTAAACTTGAAGAGCGGGTAGAGAAAAGCAAACCCACCCTTATCGGTCAGACTGCAGAGGATTTCCAGATGGTTAACGTGTCAGCCGATCATATCATGGCGGCAGCCGATAATGAAGAGCTGAAAAAAAATCCGTATGTCGGTAATTTCTTCAACCTGTTTGATATAAAATCCACCTTTACCATCTTATATTTCTGGGAAGCAGATTGCGGGCATTGCAAAACCGGTACACCTAATTTGTATGAAGCTTACAAGAGGCTCAAAGATAAAGATGTTCAGGTGGTGGCTATGCATATGCTGGGGGGAGAGGAAGGAAAGGTAAAATGGATTGATTTCGTTAATGAACATGGACTGTATGACTGGATCAATTGCTGGAATCCATACGATTTTAGTTATAAGAATGTATATGACGTTGCCACAACACCTTCCCTGTATCTCCTCGATAAGGATAAAAAGATCATTGCAAAAAAGATAGATGCCGAGCAGGTCGAAAAGATCATAGATTCTCTACTTGCAAAGCAACAGGACTAAATCAATGACTGTCAAAAAACACAAGATACACCTGGTACTGGAGGATGGCACTGAGTTTCAAGGAAACTCTTTTGGCTTTAAAAAGTCGATCTCAGGTGAAGTGGTTTTCAATACGGCAATGACCGGATATCCCGAAAGTCTTACCGATCCTTCTTATAAGGGACAAATCCTTGTTTTGACCTATCCACTTATTGGTAATTATGGAGTCCCCCAGGATACTGTTGACAATCGAATGCTCAAATTTTTTGAATCTGACCGGTTGCACATTTCCGGATTGATCGTATCTGATTACTCCGTTGAATACAGCCATTGGAATGCTGAGAAAAGCCTTGGAGAATGGCTTATAGAAAATGAGATCCCGGGTATCTGTGGTATTGATACCAGGCAGCTTACAAAGATCCTTAGGGAAAAAGGTACCATGCTTGGAAAAATCATTTTTAATGACCAGGATGTTGATCTGTATGATCCGAATAAGGAAAACCTTGTGGATAAAGTCAGCATCTCTGAAAAAGAAGTTTATGGGGAGGGTAGATACAAGATCCTGTTAATCGATTGTGGTGTAAAATATAGTATCATCCGCTATTTGCTAAAAAGAGATACAACCGTGATCCGGGTTCCCTGGGATTATGATTTTCTGGATGAAGAATATGACGGATTGTTTATATCCAACGGACCGGGTGATCCGAAACAATGCACTACTACTGTCAGTAATCTGATTAAAGCTTTTAAAAAGGACATCCCTATTATGGGGATCTGCCTTGGAAATCAGCTCATGGCACTTGCTTCAGGAGCCGATACCTATAAGCTGAAGTACGGACATCGCAGTCACAATCAGCCCGTTATCCTGGCCGGCACCAACCAATCGTTTATCACCTCGCAAAACCATGGATTTGCTATTGATAATAAGACACTTACAAAAGACTGGGTGCCTTATTTTAACAATCTGAACGACGGCACCAATGAGGGGATTAAGCATAAATCAAAACCATTCTTTTCAACTCAATTCCACCCTGAAGCTTCAGGCGGACCAACCGACACTGAATTTTTGTTTGATCAGTTCATTGAGATTATAAACAGTAGTCAGTAGGCAGTAGGATTTCAGGTTCACTGATCTTTCCGATTCACGATTCACGATTCACGACCTAATCTGCCCATTTCCATATATAATGTACTTCGTAGTCGTCAACTCCTTCAGCCCCATAGGCCCGCGTGCATGAAGCTTCTGGGTGCTGATGCCAATCTCTGCTCCGTACCCAAACTCAAAACCATCAGTAAACCGTGTGGAAGCATTTACGTATACTGCCGCGGCATCTACA
>JADHVS010000179.1 GCA_016783865.1 Bacteroidales bacterium | reverse complement strand
TAACAAAGTAACAAAGTAACAAATAAACTAAAATGGCTCAACTACAATTTGGCGGTGTTACCGAGAAAGTGGTAACCCGGGAAGAATTCCCTCTTTCAAAAGCAAAGGAAATATTAAAAGATGAGATCATCGGCATCATCGGCTATGGTGTTCAGGGGCCGGCCCAGGCACTGAACCTGAAAGACAATGGAATGAATGTCATCATTGGACAGTCCCAGGCCTTTAAAGCCGACTGGGATAAAGCAGTTGCTGATGGTTGGGTACCCGGCGAAACATTGTTTCCGATTGCCGAAGCTGCAAAAAAAGCTACTGTTATCCAGTACCTGGTATCGGATGCAGCCCAGCGAACTGTATGGCCGGAACTGGAACCATGTCTGAATGAAGGTGATGCATTGTACTTTTCGCATGGATTTTCTATCACCTATAAGGATCAGACTGAAGTTATTCCTCCTGATAATGTCGATGTGATCCTGGTTGCACCGAAAGGATCTGGCACAAGTGTCAGGCGCAATTTCCTGGCGGGGACTGGGATCAATGCCAGTTATGCTGTTTTCCAGGATTTTACCGGCAGAGCTGAGGAACGGGCCATTGCACTGGGGATCGGGATCGGATCAGGATACCTCTTCCCTACTACTTTTGAACAGGAAGTATACAGCGACCTCACCGGTGAAAGGGGTGTTCTGATGGGTGCCCTGGCCGGAATCATGGAAGCCCAATACCAGGTTTTAAGAGAAAATGGCCATTCTCCCAGCGAAGCCTTTAATGAAACCGTTGAGGAATTAACGCAGAGCCTTATCAGGCTTGTGGATGAAAATGGCATGGACTGGATGTATGCCAATTGCAGTGCCACCGCGCAACGTGGAGCCCTTGACTGGAAACCGAAGTTCAGGGATGCAGTATTGCCTGTCTTTAATGAATTATATCAGCGGGTGAAAACAGGTGAAGAAACAAAAGTCGTGCTGAAGCGTACCGGTCATGATAACTACAAAGCTGAGCTTACAGCCGAATTGAATGAAATGGGCCAGTCAGAAATGTGGCAGGCAGGAGCGATGGTCAGAAAACTAAGACCATAACTGCTAAAAAAGGATCAGTTCAGCTTAAAGTTTGTAGCTTTGTTTTGGAAACTGGTTTCAAGTTACAGGTTGATTACCGTTGACTTCCTGTAACCTGCAACCTGCAACTTTCTTCTATGGAAGAACGCAAGATTTTTGTCTTCAGCCTGATCTTTCCTGTCTTTTTTCTGGCGTTGATATGGATGGTAAAGATCGTTGAGGTTTCCCTTGACCTGAATTTCGTTTACTATGGATTATTCCCACGCAGGATAAGTGGCTTAATAGGGATCCTTACGGCTCCTTTGATCCATGCGGATTTCAAACACCTGATCGACAACTCAGTTCCAGTTTTCTTCCTGAGCCTGGCTATATTTTATTTCTACAGGCCCGTAGGAATGCAAGTATTCCTGTTGACCTACCTGATTACAGGTATTTGCGTCTGGCTGGGTGCCAGGGGAGCCTATCATATCGGGGCCAGTGGATTGGTCTACAGTTTTGCATCATTTCTCTTCTTCAGCGGTGTACTAAGAAAAAATACTAACCTCCTGGCCATCTCTCTCCTGGTAGTATTCCTTTACGGAGGACTGGTCTGGGGGATATTTCCGTTCGACTTTAAAATATCCTGGGAATCGCATCTTTTCGGTGCCCTGACGGGATTAGCCATGGCATTCGTATACCGCAAATATGGGCCACCTCCTACCCGTAAAGAATGGGATGAAGAAGATGAGGAAGAAGGGGTTGAGGATTAAGTGAATATCCAACAAGGAATATTGATTTGTGATCTTTGAACTTCAAAAATCAAAAATCTATGTTCTTTGTTCGCTGATCATTTTATTTCCCAATTCCCACACACCCCTTAGCCCCTTAAATCCTTGAATCCTCAAACCCTTTCTCTTCCCGATGCAACTTTTCTACTGCTTATCGAGTCGTTTAAATACCCTGCACGTCAAAACCACCCGAATATTCGATTATCTTTGAACTCTCAAATTTCAGGTTATGTTGTTGAAGATTCACCCGGAAAATCCTAGTCACAGGCAGATCTTACGTGCAGTAGAGGTGCTGCAGCGAGGTGGTATCATTGTTTATCCTACCGATACGGTATACGCTTTTGGATGCGATATATACCAGCACAGGGCAGTTGAAAAAATCGCAAAGCTTAAAGGGATTCGACCAGAAAAAGCGAATTTCTCATTCATTTTCAGCGACTTAAGCCAACTTTCCGATTATGCTAAATTGATTGATAACAGAGTCTATAAAATGATGAAGGCTTACTTGCCGGGGCCTTATACCTTTATACTGCATGCCAGGAGTAATGTGCCTAAACTATTCCAGAGCAAGAAAAAAACGATCGGAATCAGGATCCCCGATAATAGAATCGCAATCGAGCTGGTACGCCAACTAGGCCATCCTATGATGACTGCATCCATTCACGATGAGGATGAATTGATTGAGTACACCACCGATCCGGAACTCATCTATAACAAATACAAAAAAAATGTTGATGCCATTATCAATGGCGGCTTCGGGAACAATGAACCCTCCACGGTAGTAGATTGCACTACCGAAGAACCAACAATATTAAGGCAAGGGATTGGGATTATTGATTAGCAAGAGGTTACAAGTTACTGGTTACAAGTTGCAAGTTGGTGCGGGTTATGAGTGAGGGGTAAAGCGTCAACAAAAACTTACTGAAAGATCACACCCACACCCACACCCTCGATTCACGATTCACGATTCACGATTCACGATTCACGGTCATTACTTTCTCCAGAATCCCGGGGAAAAAATAATCAATACTGTAAACAATTCGAGTCTCCCAATCAGCATCAGGAAGGAGAGGAACCATTTGCCGAAGGCTGGCAGGTGGGCATAATTAAGGACGGGCCCAACCTCCCCTATCCCGGGACCTATGTTACCTAATGTAGCCGCTACAGCGCCCAGGGAAGTATCCAGATCGTATCCGAGACCTGCCATGATTATGACGCTGATGATCATGGTAAGGATGTAAAATGAGATAAAGGCAAATACATTGTTGATGATCTCGGGAGGTACTGCGTTACCATTAAACCTGACAGGTATAACGGCATTTGGGTGAATTAGCCGTTTTAGTTCAACAGCACTGTTTTTCATGAACAGCATGACCCTCATGATCTTAATCCCACCGCCGGTGGACCCGGCAGAACCACCAAAGAACATTAACATGAACATAATGACAACCAGGACAGGAATCCATGTAAGATAATCCGCCGTCACAAATCCGGTGGTTGTAATGATGGAAAGAACCTGGAAGGATGCTTCACGGAAAGATCTCTCTAAAGCGAAATCCTGGGAGAAGAAAAGTATACCTGTAACCACAAGGATAAAGGAAAAAATGATACCGATGTAAAACCTGAATTCCTCATTACGAAACACCTTGTCAAACTTAAGATGCATGGCGAAATATGACAGGGTAAAGTTTGTTCCTGCAAGGAACATAAACAGGGTGATCACATAATGAATATAGGGCGAATCCCAGTAGGCTATGCTGGCCTGCTTAGTCGAATACCCCCCGGTAGCCATAGTGGTAAATGAGTGGTTTATCGCATCAAACAGGTTCATCCCGCCGAACAGCAACAGGATTGTCTCGCTGAACGTGAAAATAATATAGATGGCCCACAATCGTTTGGCCGTCTCCTTGATCCTGGGGTGTAACTTATCCGGTGTTGGTCCAGGTACCTCAGCGATAAACAATTGCATTCCGCCAATCCCCAATAAGGGTAAAATGGCAAGTGACATGACGATGATGCCCATTCCTCCCAGCCATTGAGTCATGCTTCGCCAGAAAAGAAGGGCATGAGGTAATGCCTCAATATCATTCAGGATGGATGCTCCGGTAGTTGTAAATCCCGAGACCGTCTCAAAAAATGCATCCGTATAGCTGGGTATTTCACCTGAGAGATAAAAGGGAAGACTGCCAAAAAAAGAGAATAAGATCCAGCCCATGCTGACAATAAGAAATCCATCCCTGGCACTGAGGTTTTTATTAGCTTTTGTGGTAATGATCCACATAATTCCACCTGCCCCAATACTGATTAATCCACTTATAGCGATGGATCCTATCTCGTTTTCCCGGTAAATCAATGCGACAATTATGCAGGAAAGCATAAATAATCCCTCAATCAATAGCAGCAGACCAAGAAGCCGGAAGATGAGCTTGAAATTGTACATGAAGATTAATTAAAATACTTTTCCATTTTTGGAATGGCAGACGGAAGTGCAAAAACAACTACCTTATCATTGGGCTTAATGAGTGTGTTTCCCCGGGCTATAAAACTGGATTTTCCCCGGATCACACCACCAATTATAGCATCTTTCGGAAATTGAATTTCTTTCAGTTCAGCTTCTGTTATGCGTGATCCTGGCTTAACGTTAAATTCCATTACCTCAGCCTCAGTACCTGTCAGACAACGAATTGAAGAAATCTGGGAGGACATGGTAAACCTGAAAATGCGACTGGCAGTAATTAACTTTTTATTGATAATGGTATCAATTCCCATACTATCAGCGAGCTTAATGTAATCAATATTCTCTACCTCGGCAATGGTCTTCTTAACACCAATATTCCTGGCGAGCATGCATGAGATAACGTTGGTTTCAGAATTTCCGGTCACGGCAATAAAGGCATCCATCTGCGCCAGGCCTTCCTTCATCAGCAGGTCTACATTACTTCCATCCCCATTGATAACCAATACATTGCTTAAAAAGTTGGATAATTGGTAAGCCTTCTCCCTGTTCAGCTCAATAAGCTTAACGTTATGCTGCTTCCCCAATTGCTTGGCTGCACGTTTCCCAATCCGGCTGCCTCCCAGGATCATTATATTATGTATATCAAATCGCTCCTTCCCTGAATATTTCATCAGGTCTTCAATACCTGCTTTCCCTGTAACTACATATACATGATCATTGAGCATAAACTTCTCGTCACCCCTGGGGATCAGGGTATGGGAGTCTCTTGTTATGGCAACGGCACGATAGTCATTGGCCATACCCATTTCAGTCAGGTCCCTGAGTGTTTTATTTATAATAGGGGCATCCTCATCCAACCGTATCACGTACATAAAAAGCTTGCCTCCTGAGAACTCAACTATATCGCTTGTCCCCGTTTGGCTCAATAAACCAACCACCTCATTGGCAGCGATCATCTCAGGATAGATCATATAATCTACGCCCAGACCTGTAAATATTTCCTTATTCCCGGGATAGAGATATTCCTGGTTATCAATCCTGACAATCGTTTTTGCGGCGCCCAGCTTTTTCCCCAGTATTGCAGAGGTAATGTTTACCTCCTCAGATTCGGTAACAGCAATAAACAGGTCGGCTTTTTTAATATTGGAATCGTTCAGGACAGAAATGGAAGAGCCGGAGCCGTGGATGGTCAAAAGATCATACATTGATCCAATGTTCCTCAACTTCTCTTCGTTTGTATCAATCAGTACAATGTCGTGATTCTCATTGGTTAACATCTTAGCCAGATGTGAACCTACATCACCTGCACCGGCAATTATTATACGCATGATCTTTTCAAATGGTCATTCTGAAAACTTTGGCAAATTAATATATAATCTGTTGAATAAACCAAAGCTTTGTCTATTTTTTCCCCGATTTCAGATACATATTTACAAATCTTTAATAAAATATCCCCTTTCGTAAACGGAATGAACAGGGATATTTTTAACCTGGCATACCTGCTTCCAAATATTTGAATGACGGAATGATACATTCCGGTCAATAACAATTATTTGAGGACACAGACAATCCAGCACTTTTTCCAGTTCGAAATCTCCGGGATCTTGCAATATGAGAATATCAATATCCAGGGAACACCGGGCTGCCTGAGTATTCCCGGGCCATGATGATAATATTCCTATTTGAGTGGATTGATAATTAATAATTGCCAGTCCTTTCAATGCATTGGTTCGTCGTAAACAAATATCCTTTGATTGAAAGTCATCCGGCTCATTCAGGTTGAAGTGCTGATGCTCCCGCAAACCGAGGCTCAAATGATAGGTTTTATTTTGATCGTATTCAACTTGATTTGATCCATTCGACAAACTGATATGTTTCTTGCCGATTACGAAATCACACAGCAAAGATCCCCTGTTATGGTAAACAAGAAAAAGTCTTTGGTTATGTTGGTTCAACTGGTCATGAAGGTCAATACCAATAAGCAAAATAATAGCCATTAATCCGGAAAATAGAAATCCTGTCAGTCTGTGTTTTAACCAAATCATAACGGATATGATACATGCATAAAGGATGACCACTTCGACCGGTCTGAAGTATATATCCTGTGTGACAGAAAATGGGAAACTACTTATAAACTGCACAGTTTTAAAAAGGATTTCATTGAGGAAATTGAGTATTTCCCCTGCCACACTGGCCATTGAAGGTATCCATTGCAATGAAAGAAACGCTGCCCCTGAGTACAGGATAAGCGGGATCAAAGGGATAACAAGCAGGTTGGTCAGCAGGAAGTAATGTGGGAATTGATGAAAGTAATAAGCAGATAATGGAAAGGTAAAGAGCTGGGCAAACACTGATATTAATAACAAACCTATTATTCTGTCAGGTATATATCTGCCCGTTCTGATTTTTCTGTAGGCGGGGATAAAACACGATACAATACCGAAAACTGCAGTAAATGACAACTGGAATGAAACTTCAAATATTATCCCGGGATTAATTACGATCAGCAAAAATGCAGTGAAAAACAGCACATTATTGTAATTCTTCTGTCTTTTCAAACAAGCCGCCGCAGCGATCAATGAGATCATCAGGGCTGCCCGGCAAACCGATGGTGATAATCCTGTAACCAGGGCGAAAATCCAAATAAAAGGAACAGGAAGCAACAGTTTCAGGTTGCGATGCTTCCTGAAAAACATAGAAAAAAGCAGGCTCAACATGCCATATATGATACCAGTATGCAATCCTGAAACAGCCATGATATGCATGGCCCCGGAATCGGTAAAATATTGTTTCTCATTTTCATCCAGTCCTTGCCGGTAACCGGTTAACAAAGCAGTTAGAATTCCTGCATGTCTTATATCCTGATCATTTAATATCCCGATAAGTTTTAATCTGCACAATTCAGCCATTATGGTCAGCCTCAGATCGGTCGACTGGATTATCCTGAATTGGTTATCACTAATTGATACATTCCAGTAGATTTTCCTGTTGTTATAAAACCGGCGGGCATCAAATGCCATAGGATTTTTCGGGCCGGATATGGTGTCAAGCCTTGAATAAAACAATATCTTATTCCCTGGTCTCAATGAGGTTGAATCGATGGAAACGTTCAGATACACCAGCCCTTTGCCTTCAATTTTTTTCCAATGTCTCCCCGATCTTTCATGAATCCGCTCAAGGATCACCCGGTAGGAACCACCATAACTTTCCGGGATCTTTGAGATGGTGCCAATTCTGACTGCTGGTTCCAGAGGTTCCGGCTCAATTTCCTTAACCAGCCCCATCCCGAATAAAAAGAAGCAGATATTTACTGCAAATCCGAATGACCTGGTCCATACAAAATGACTTGCCAATCCTGAAATTTTAATAAGTATAACGGATAATAAAAAAGAGGCAAGGAGGAGGTAAATAATCCAACCTGCCAGGGCAATATTATGCTGAAATAAAATCCCGGCAATAAGGGGTGGGACCAGGCGAATAAAGGGAGCCTGTCTTAGTTGATAATGCATCTGAAAGGGTTTACATTCGACTCCATATTATTCATGTAAAAAAGCCTGAATTATCGGTTATTTGTTGATTATTTTCTATAATTTTACCCTTCCCGTAAAGGGTTGACAAGCACTTCTATACGATATTAAATACATAAAAATCAAATCAATATGATTAATCTTAAGACTAAATATCTGGGTATTGAACTGAAAAATCCAATTATTGTCGGCGCCAGTAACCTGGTTACCAAAGTCGAGACTCTTCAACAAATGGAAGAGGCTGGCGCGGCTGCAATTGTGATCAAATCATTGTTTGAGGAACAGATCCAGCTGGAGAACTTACAGATGGGAGAAGAAATGGATGAGTATGCTGACAGGCATGCAGAGGTTAGCAGTCTGTTTCCGACACTGGAGCATGCCGGTCCAAGGGAGCATCTGATGATGGTAAAGCAGGCAAAAAATGCTGTAAAGATTCCGGTCATTGCCAGTTTAAATGCTATTTATAAGGAAACCTGGCTTGAATATGCCAAATTACTCGAAGATACGGGAGTGGATGGAATTGAGATGAACTTTTATGCCGTTCCAAAAGATTTTAATCTTACAGGAGAGGAGATAGAAAAGGAACAGATAGAGATTCTGAAACAAGTAAAAAGTATTTTGTCCGTACCTGTAAGTGTTAAGTTAAGTCCTTTCTACGCCAGTCCGCTGAATGTGATCTCCAGAATGGATAAAACAGGAGTGGATGGTTTTGTTTTATTTAACCGGTTATTCCAGCCCGATATCGACCTGGATAATGAAGAACATGTTGTTCACTTCCCTTTGAGCACACCGGAGGATGGAAAGTTGTCTTTACGTTTTGCGGGATTACTTTATGGAAATGTAAAGGGAAGCATTTGCTCGAATACAGGTATCTATACCGGTGCGGATGTAGCCAGGATGTTGCTGGCAGGAGCAGATTGTGTGCAGGTGGTTAGGCGCTTAGGAGACAACTTTTACCAACATGTTGTTCAAATTGGATGTTGTTTATGCTGCAATTTCAATGCCTTGTAACATTATAATTTTCTCACATACACTGCGTACACGAAAAAGATATTCATCCATTTTGG
>JADHVS010000178.1 GCA_016783865.1 Bacteroidales bacterium | reverse complement strand
CGAAGCCCAGGTAAAGCTGAATAATATTCTATTTTTTATGGCAATTTGGTTTAGCGCGGCGTTCAGGCACATTTCCAAAAGACCGGGAGTGCGCAGCACGAAGGGATTTTGGTCAGCTTTAGCTGAATGTGCCTGAACGTATGTGTAAAACAATTGTGTTTATTTCTATTATATTATTTGGTTTATTCTTCTATAATGGAGGAATAAACGTATGTTTTTAACTGTTGTCAAATAAATCATCTAAAGGATTATTGAAATTACGAAAATCTTTCTCAGATACATGTGTATAAATCTGTGTGGTCTTTGGTGAATTGTGACCCAACCATTCCTGGATATATCTCAGATCAGTGCCACTCTCTAAATGATGTGTTGCAAAACTGTGACGTAACATATGTGGTGTTATTCTTTTTTGAATACCTGCATGCCGTGCCGCGTCTCTTACAACATTTGCAATTGAAGTTGCACTATATTTGCTTCCGGCAGGCCCCTCAATAATATATTTCCCGGGTCTGTACTCCCTGATGTATGTCCACAGGTCTTTCCGTACATTATTCGACAATTGGGTATAACGGTCCTTCTTTCCTTTGGCATCTACAACTTTTATCAACATACGCTCTGAATCAATATCCTCAATCCTGAGATCTATCAGTTCACTTCTTCGCAATCCGGCAGAATACAGTAATTCAATGATTAACTTGTGCTTAAGATTCTTTGTTGATTCGATCATTTTCTTAACTTCCACCCTCGAGATTACATCCGGCAGCTTCTTTTCTTTCCTGGGCCTTTCAATCTGATAATATTCTTTTGCCCTTCCTAAAACCTTCTCATAATAGAATTTAATTGCATTTATCCGCTGATTCTGCTGACTGCCCGAAATGTTTTTGTTGTTGATGAGATCCAGAAGATAGGCGTTGATCTCCTCTTTTGAAATTTCATCATGCTTCCTGTCCTTAAAATACTTAAGAAATTGAAGAAAATAGGATTTATATGTTTTAATGGTATTCGAAGAATATCGTTTTTGCTGTAACAATTCAAGATATCCTGCAGGTAGTTTCATGACCACGTCTTCCTCAGCCTCAGCAAAAGTTTCAATCCTGGATTCAATATGAGCCAGCCTGGATAACTTCTCCTGCATGAGTTCAGGACTAAAATCTTTTAGTGGAATATACCATGATTTTAAGGAAGGACTCCATCTGGTTCCGGGAATTTTCTTGACTTCCGAGATCAAACGGTCGTTGTATTCAAATCTGATAAGTACAACTTCCTCCTTACCAAAGGTACCGGATTCAAGCTTAATAACAGGTGCTTCAACCATAACTTAGATAAAGATAAGGATTTGTGCAGAATGTTGCAAGGATACTTGACAATCAGTGAGCTGAGGAAATCATTAGGCTTTTTTCACCGGTTATTAAGCAAAATTCAGATGCATAATATGTCAATACTCTCACAATGCGCTGTATAACAGATTATTATAAGGTATTTTGAAACAAAAACCGGAATTTTAACTGATTGATAATGTTTCCTATGGCTTTTGAATAATTTTTGCCCCGCCATGGGTAGAACCTGAACTCCCCTGATTCAGAGTCAGGAGTGTTGCCAATTACACCAGGATGGAAGGGTGGACAATGGTTTAACCGTTTCGAGAATCATAAAAAGGACCGGTTTTTTCCATAATTCTTGTTATCATTGTGATACTATTTTTCCAAATCCAGTGAACCTTGAATTATGGGGAATAAATTAGACGCCAGCGTTAACCAGCGATTTTCTTCACGGTGGGGATTGATCCTGAGTGCTATGGGGATCGCCGTTGGTACCGGGAATATCTGGAGATTCCCACGCATCGCTGCCCAGTCAGCCGGAGAACATGGTGCCGGGGCATTTTTATTCGCGTGGGTCGTCTTTCTGTTCCTCTGGAGCATCCCGCTTATCATTGCTGAATATACACTCGGGAAAAAATACCGGTCAGGTGTTGTGGGGATATTCGTAAAAAGCCTCGGGAAGAAATTTGCCTGGATGGGAACTTTTGTGGCCTTTGTCGCAACAGCCATCACCTTTTTTTATACAGTTGTAGTAGGCTGGTGTATCTATTATTTCGCTCATACACTTATCCACGATCTGCCTCTTACAACCCAGGCAGCCATGGATACCTGGAACCATTACCAGGATAGTGCCTGGCCATTCCTGACCCATATACTGGCCATCGGCCTGGGAGCCCTGGCCATCTGGAAAGGCATCCGGTCGATTGAACGCGTAAATAAGATACTGATCCCAATCCTGCTGCTGATCGTTATCCTGTGCGTTATCCGGGCACTCACCCTGCCGGGTGCATGGGAGGGTGTGGCTTACCTGTTCCGGCCGGAGTGGAGCCAGCTGAAAGATCCTAAAATATGGATATCCGCGCTTACACAAAACGCCTTTGATACGGGTGCGGGATGGGGACTATTCCTCACCTATGCGGCCTACATGAAAGCTGAACATGGAACCATCAAAAATGCATTTATTACAGGGATCGGAAACAATACTGTATCCCTGCTTTCAGGCATCATGATCTTCGGGACTGTCTTCGCTGTCCTTCGATCTGAAATGGGAATGGCCGATACCGAGATACTGGAGATCATGCAAACGAGCGGTCCCGCCTCAACCGGACTCACCTTTATCTGGATGCCGCAGCTCTTCGCACGAATGATGTTCGGAAATCCCCTGGCCATACTTTTCTTCCTGGGTCTTACTTTTGCAGGCTTCTCATCGCTCATAGCACAGATGGAACTACCCACAAGAGTATTAGTGGATACCGGTATGAACCGCACCAAAGCCCTCTGGATCATGGTAGCCGTAATCTACCTGCTCGGTATTCCTTCGGCACGCAACCTGAATATCCTGAGCAACCAGGACTTTGTATGGAGCGTGGCCCTGATGATCTCAGGCGCCTTCATTGCTTTTGCCGTGATCAAACAGGGTGTTAAGAAATTGATCGGCGAAATAAATGTCACAGCAAATGATTGGAATGTAGGCAGCTACTGGAGCATAACCATACGTATGTTCATTCCGTTTGCAGCCTTTTTCCTGCTCTTCTGGTGGCTGTTCTTATCCGCCACTGTTTTTGCTCCCGGGGAATGGTTTAACCCGTTGAATCCATTCAGTGTTATGACCTGCCTGGTGCAATGGTTTTTTGTGACTGCAATTTTTATAGGATTTAATCGAAGGATCTCCCGAAGCATGATTTAAAATGGTAACACATAAAAATTAGGAGTTAAATTCCAAATTTGTAGCATTGTGTCTTATTCAAGATTGAAATCAAAACCATTCCTGGTAAAAAGTGGAATATTTTCGATACTTACTTTGTAATCAATTATGGTTCCCCCTTTGTACGTTTTACCAGTAAATGCATCCCTCCATTTCGACCCTTCCGGTAAATAGACCTGCCTGGAAAAGGCACCAGCTTCCAATACCGGAGCCACCAGGAAATATTTCAGCTTCCCCAATCATGCCATATTTTAAGAGTAAAAAATGCCCTGGAAATGAATATTATCAGTTTTACTCTGTCGATAATAACGGGAAGGTAACTTGCCTCAATTATTGCCGGAGCCGATTGAATTAACAGTAATTCATCTTGTTAAAGACATTTTATAAACCTCGTTGGCAACGTAAAGATCCTGGACGGCTAATCCGACGCTTTTAAATACGGTGGTCTCTTCTGCGCTTTGCCTTCCGGTAGCTTCCCCGCTGATAAGGTTGCCAATCTCAGCATGGATGCTTTGCACAGATAATATACCTTCGGCAACAGGCTTGATCAGGTCACCACTCTCTGCCAGAACGGCGTCGGAACTATCAACAAAAATTTTACTGCTTTTAAGTATAGCGGGGGCGATTTCCTGCATATGTGGCTTGTAAGATCCAATTGCATTTATATGCACCCCTTCCTTAATATCATCTTTGCTAAATAACGGTGATTCGGAATTGGTGGCTGTACAAATAATATCTGCCTCTTTCAGTACTTTCGTATCATTTTCAATATCAATCTCTATTCCCAGCTTTGGACATAATTCGGCTTTCAATTGTTCACAGGCTATTGGCTCTAAATCGAACAACATTGCCCTTTTGACAGGCCGAACGGCACACATGGCTTCAAGTTGTGTTCGTCCCTGAGCTCCACAACCAAAAATGGCAACTGTCTCAGCTCCTTCCTGTGCCAGGTATCGGGTTGCAATACCACTGGCTGCTCCAGTACGTAAGGCAGTCAGGTAGGTTCCGTCAATAAGGGCCAGGATTTCCCTCGTTTCCGAATCAAATAACAGTACGATCCCTTGTATGGTAGGTTTATTTCTTTCAAAATGGGCGTTCTTTTGCGTTAAGACTTTCATGCAAATCTGCCCAAGCTCGCTGCAATAAACGGGTTTAAAAAAAATGTCGAGAGAAATTCCCGGGAAGCTGGAAACATATCGTTGAGGTACGTAACTACTTCCCCGTGAAAAACTGGAAAAAGCTTCCTTCATTAATCCAACAGCTTTTTTCATGGTAACCATCCTTTTGACATCCGCATCTGAAATGAGCTTCAGATTTTGAATCGATTTATCAAAAAGGCCATGAGATGATGTGATATCCTTGGTTTTCACTCCCTTATCATCCATGCATGTCTTGCTTTATATAAAAAGATCTATTATGCAGAAATTTCTTTTACCTGCAACCTGAAGATAAATTTATTGAAACCAATAAGTTATTTTAAGTATTAAATTACCCTAATTATATACCATTTTTACATAAATGAAGGTGTAAAAATAACAAACCGGGCAGGAAGATTAAGTATTATATATAACTAAACCGAAGTAAGTGTTATTTGCTTTTTATATTCATTTGGCGTCAGACCGACAATGCGGCGAAAATGCCTGTGAAAGTTTGATATATTGTTGTATCCGCTTGAATAACATGAATCTGAAACAGATGTGTCTTCTTCCTGGAGCTTCTTACAGGCCATGCTAACGCGTACATTAATTAGAAACTCTGAAAATGTTTTTAGGGTATGCCTTTTAAAGAAGCGACAAAAAGAATTGGGGGTCATACAAACCAGCGAGGCTACTTCCTCCAATTTGATCTTTTCATTATAGCGGGCCATTACATAATCAAACACTTTGGTAAGGTTTTTACCCTGAATCAGGTCAGGAACCTGAAAATTTTGATAGGTTAATTGTTCTTTTTGATGGTTTTGTGAAAAAAGGTCTATTATCTCAAGTAACATTAACAACTTTGAAAACCCGGAGCTTTTACCCAATAATCTCATAAGCCTGCCAATTTTTTTCTCGGAGGCAGCTTTATATTTAAATCCATATACTGATTCCTCCAAAAAGCTATTTACCCTTAAGGCTTCTGGTATATCCTGTGTTAGCTTCAATATTGCACTTAAAGGGGAAAAAACCGATATAGCACTTACACGGTTACCATTCAGAGGAACATTAAACCCATCATGCCTGAAGACATGTGGCAGGTTTGAACCAATAAGAAATAAATCCCCTTCACTGAAATCAATCAGATTGTTTCCAACAAACACGTTCCCGGTGCTCCGTAAAATAAGTGTAAGCTGACACTCCTCGTGGTAGTGAAAAGGTTCATAGAATCTGGGTAAAACCCAGTTTTCAACCCTGACAGTTTCTTCCGGATGCCTGGGTACCTTAAAATATACAGGTTCCATAATTAATTGGTTATTTATTTGAAAATTAAATAACCTCTTTCGGCGCAAGAAGTCAGAATGATAAAACAAAAATATATTATGCTGATAAAGAATTCAAGTCAAATATTAACTAAAACATATACTATCTTATCCTATTTTAAAATCCATTTTCATTATGCTTCGCGACTTTATTAAACTAATTGGAATATTATACCCTTGATTACTAGTATATTACTCGATAATTATTAAATATTATCAATGATAATTTTTAAAGATACAATTTTTTCAAATGCCTGACTACCTGCATAAATAATATATAATCATTTCAAAAAACAGGGATATTTACCGGGAAAGGATCAGCTCCTTCGAAAGATAAGGTACGGGATGGGTTGTCTGCCATACCTCAGGATAAAAATCTGCTATGCCTCCCTTCATGCCAAGAACAACGATATCTATTTGCAGACCTTCCATTTCAGATGTAAGCGGTACGTAATAGGTATAATGTGATTGAGCTGTGGCAACCGGGTACTCCCATGGATCTACCGGATATGACGGACTCCTGTCAGGAGCAGCCACTGGTTTGCCATCCACCCTGACAGCAGCATAGGCACCTTCGGCACCATGCTGTCCTACAAGGCAGATAGCCAGATATGCTCCCGGAGGTATTTCACCCAGCACAGTGGAATAGCTCCAGGCCTTTTCTGCCTGGCATCGCCGGTATGAACTGAATAAGTGCGATCCACGCCAGTTCTTTCTATCCAGTGGAATTCCCTTATTGTAAGCATTAATTTCAAGGATCCTCTCAGGAGTACCGGGAAATCTTATATACCTCACCATATTCTCAGGATTTAAAGGTACCCTGATAGTCGTTCCTGCAAGGAAGTATATCCGGTTCCAATCCAACAGGTTATCGGAAGTCTCCAGATAAACCGCTTCCTCAGATTTCCATGGTTGAAGGTTATGTTCACTGCCAACCTCAATGACCAATTCATCCATACTTACTGGTTTACCAAAATCCAATCTTAATGATCCTCCATTGATAAGGCCTGTATTCCGGTGCCGGCGGCTTATATAAAACGAAGTGTTCAAATCTCCGTCAAACATATACCGGTCCCAGAGTCCCCGGTCAATAAATAGAGATTGATCAGTAAATGCCTCCCGGGCAGCCCTGACTTCAGGAATTTCGGTCTCGCCGGATCGTAACAACGACCTTACCTCTAATGCATTATTATCTGCAGCAAAGATGGTTGCTTCGTACAATGCTTCCGCGTCTTCAGGTACTTCACAGGGAAGGAGATCACCCAACTTTCGATGGAACGGCATTGTTAACCTTTCACCCGGAAAATGAATTACCATCGTATCTCCTTCCAATAATTTCTGCACCTCCTTCCCTTCCAGCTCAGCACCTGAAAAACTATTGTCTCCTGACTCCAATTGGATGGAATAACTCATCCCGGGAAAGCCAAGTAGCTGAAGTTTCAGAGGTTTACCGGGCATATCCTGTATGACCTGGTAATCACACCCCCTGACACCTGTTCCTGCTTTGCCAGCTGGACAAATAAGCAACAATGCTGACCGAAATGGATCAACATTGACTGTGAATTCATCTCCAAACCTAAAGTTTCCCAGAATGCGCTCAACAGGATGCAGTAACCGGGCCTCAAAAAGAACCTCTTCTTCCAAACCGATTTCATTGTCTACCCTTACATTAACTGTCTGATTCTCCCATGTTATATTCCGTAAGGTAACCAACCTTGTATTTCGATCTCCCCGGGATATCGCCTTTTCCCCATAGATTTTTTCTGGCAGGACAATTCCTTCAACTATAATTTCACGGTAATGTCTGGATAAGTTAAAAATCCTGGCCAGCTTTGAATATTCATCGTCCCTGAGAAACCAGGGATTACCATAGATCTGTGGAGATAGTAACAGAGAACGGTTAAATGCCTGCAATACGAGGTCGTCTTCCCAGTAATCAAGACAGGAAGAAATACACACCCCATGGTCTTCAGTAAGACGGATCAAACCCGGTACAATATCTCTCGAAAGAGCAGTTGCCCTGTGATGTGGTGCTGTTATCTTCCAATTGGGCATGTGGACATCAATGTAGGTCTCCTCACCACCCCACAATGAGGTCGTAACATGCTTTCTGGCCTCCTCGCTTAAATTTAGCCTGTGGTTTAAAAGGATCAGATCAGGGCTGTACTTACGGCATTCTGCCATCATCCGAATAAAAGCATCCTGTTTTTCATTACGTAACTGTCCCACAACTGCATCAAATTTCAGAAGCCTGAATTCATAATCCCTGCAAAGCTTCACCATCATATCAATCCGGGCCTGCTCCTCTTGCGGCGTATTTCCAAAACCATCCGGACCTCCCCATGTGCCCAGGCGTGTGCCCATGGCATTTGCCTTCTCATAAACCGGATCAAAGCCATCCGGAAACTGCCTCCTGAATTCATCAGAATCCATGCTTCCATACCAATTGGCCTTATCAATTGCTCCAGCACTGATCACATAGATATCCAGTACCATTCCATATTCGCGGTTTAACCATTCGAAAAAATCAAGATTTATCAGCGTTTGTTCTGCAGTACTGCCTTCATTTGTATTATTTATCCAGGAAAAGTATTGCGACAGGGAGGGGGTATTCTCATCCGCTCCGGGGAAAACATTCTGATCCTTTTCTGCCTGTCCGAAAGCAATTCCATAAACCAGGAATGCAGCTATACAAATAATTGATTTTTTCACTATTATGATTTTTCAGGATTGAGTACTTAAATGTAGCAATTTAGTACCATTATATTTCCAATAATCAAGGCATTTACCACAGGAATTCACTATTTTGTATGAGTTATATAATCCTCAATATTTCATGACACAACCCAACATAAAAAAGTTACAATTCCTGGTCTTATTGTTCATTATCACTCCCCTCATCCTGAAATCACAACAACCGGTTTCACCACTTGTGTCTTCCTTTGAACAACACTTGAAATTGAAGAATGAAACTTTCTTCAGACTTGAATGGATCTGCCTTGGCCCGACGGTTAATTCAGCCAGGCTGGAGGCCGTCCAGCTGGATCCGGATCATCCTGGAACGATTTACGCTGCTTTTGGATCAGGCAATTTATGGAAGTCTGTCAACCATGGGATATCCTGGAAACCAATATTTGAGGACCAGCCATCTCTGGGAATAGGAGATATTGCACTGGCCCCTTCCAATCTGGATATCATCTATCTTGGAACTGGCGAAAGCCTGAAAAAAGCCCGGAATTTTACGATGC